>CAIQIV010000146.1 GCA_903871905.1 uncultured Chloroflexota bacterium
ATCCCCATCACCCCGGTTGCCCCGGCGCAGACCGGCGCTGCAACGCCAGCCGCGCAGCAGGGGATCTCACCCGTTATCCCGGTCCTGCCGGTGACCTCCACCCAGCCGCTGGCGCAGGCCACGGCCGCGGTGGCTCCGGTGCTTCCGTTTTTCGCCACCCAGCTGGCGCTGCAGCCCGCGGCCCAGGTGTCGGTACCGGTGATCCCGGCCGTGTCGGTTACGGCGACCCAGCTTGCGCCTCAGCCTTCAGTTCAGGTGACTGCGGCGGTCATCCCGGCCCAGCCAGCTGCCCCGACGATTGCGGTGGCGGCCCCGGCCCAGCCAGCAGCCCCGACGATTGCGGTGGCGGTCCCGGCCCAGCCCACCTCCCAGGAGCTGCTGCCCATGATCCCGGTCATGCCGGTGACCTCTACCCAGCCTGCCCTGGCCCAGCCCGCGCAGCAGGCACTGGCCACCTTCCCGGTGATCCCCATCACCCCGCTGGCGGCTGCCCCGGCCGCAACCCAGGCTGCCCCACAGTACATGGCGCAGCCTACCCAGCCGATGGTGGTCTTCCCCACCCCGGCGCAGGCTGCTGAGCCGCCGCAGATCCCGTCCTATCCGATTGGCGGGGCGGGCGCTGCGCCCCAGCCCGCGGCTGCCAATGCAGGGCAGACCTATACGGTGCAGGCGGGAGACACGGTGTGGGGTATCGCTGAAAAGCTGTGCGGCTCTGGCTGGCAGTGGACGATCATCCTGTCTGCCAACCCCTCGCTGGCTTATTCCTGGAATGGGATGCAGGCAGGATTGGTGCTGCAGATCCCCTGTAAGAAATAGTTTTACTGTTGCATTTTCCGGGCGCAGGCGGGGGCGGCTGGCAGCAGCCGCAAATTCAGGACCCGCCTGCGCCTGTATTTTCTGGGCGGAAGGAATACAGCACCCGGGCCAGGTGGCTCAGGTTCACCGGCTTGCTCAGGCAGTGGTTCATCCCGGCTGCCAGGCAGCGCTGGCGGCTGTGGGTTGTGGCCAGGGCGGTCAGTCCAATGATAGGGGTGCTGTGCATTTGGGGATCAGAGCGCAGCAGGCGCGTGGTTTCGATCCCATCCATCTGCGGCATGTGAACATCCATGATGATCGCATCCAGGCTGGCCAGGCTGGCCTGTTCCAGCGCCTCCCTGCCGCTGTGCGCCAGGGTGACCCGGCAGCCCCTGGCGGACAGGAAGGTGTGCAGGGTATTCAGGAACAGGGGGTTATCCTCCGCCACCAGCACTGACATTTCCTTCAGGTTGCAGCCATCCTCCTCTGCCGGCGCGCTGCCGCTCTCATTGATGGTTGGGCTCAACTGTGCTGTGAGGCTGGGCAGGATGACGATGAAGCTGCTGCCCACGCCGGGGGCGCTTTTGACCTGGATGCTGCCGCCGTACAGGTCCACCAGGCGGTGGACCAGCGAGAGGCCCAGCCCCGTCCCCTCGTACTGCCGGGAGAGGCCGCTGTCCAGCTGCACAAAAGGCTTGAACAGGCGCTCCAGGTCGTGTTCTGCGATGCCGATGCCGCTGTCCCAAACGTTGAAGGAGATCAGGTGCAGATCTGGGCTGCTGCTGACCTCCAGGCCGATCTGCCCTCCCTCAGGAGTGAATTTCACGGCGTTGGAGAGCAGGTTGACCAGGATCTGCTTCAGGCGGCGCTCGTCGCCCTGGACGATCGGCTGCTGGTTGTCAAACTGGTAGCTGATGGCGATCTGCTTTTTGAGCGCTGCCTGGCGCACCATGCGCAGGCTGGCCTGGCATACCTGGTCCACGGAGGTGGGACGCAGCTCCAGGGTGAGCATGCCGGCCTCAATTTTTGACAGGTCAAGCACATCATTGATCAGCGACAGCAGGTGGTGCCCGCTTTCGTCTATCGTATTCAGTAAAGATATTTGTCTTTCATTTAAATCACCCAGCAGGCGCTCACGCAGCACTTCGGCAGATCCCAGGATGCTGTTCAACGGGGTGCGCAGTTCGTGGCTCATATTGGCCAGGAATTCGTCTTTCATGCGCGCCGCCTTCTCCAGCTCGGCGTTGGCGATACGCAGGTCAGAGGTCTGCTCTTCCACACGGAGAGCCAGGGCGGCGCGCTCAGCCACCAGGGCCTGTTCGGCCTCCTTGCGGGGGGTGATATCCTCGATAATTCCCAGCACAATGCGCGCCGAGCCGTTCGGGTTGCGGGCATAGACTGTGTCCCGCGTGTGCAGCCAGGCCCAATGGCCGTTGTAGTGGCGCATGCGCACTTCCGATTCGACAATCTCGCCGTCCGCCGCCTGCTGGTAGAGCTGGCGGGTGCGGGCCAGCACCGCGGCGTCGTCTGGGTGGAAGGATGCGTAGCGGAACAGGTTGGTGCCGGGGCGGGTGGCCTCGTCCAGGGGGTAGCCGAGCAGTTCGGCAAACTGCCGGTTGATGTAGATATCGCGGTATTCTTCCAGGTCGTACAGGTAAATGATCACCGGGGCGGCGGCGGTGATCTGGCTGAGCATGCGCTGCTGCCGCTCCAGCTCCTCCTCTCTCTGCTTGCGCAGGGTGATGTCGCGCAGCACGCAGATCATCCGCCTGGGGCGGCGGAGTAGATCGTACTCCACCACCCGCCCGGTAAAAGAGATCCACTTCCAGCCTCTGTCGCTCCTCTCCAGGCGCAGGTCACAGCCGACCAGGCTGGTCTTGCCCTCCAGGTGCTCGTTTAACTGCTGCAAAACAGCGCCGGCGTCATCGGGATGGATCAGGCGCGCCAGCTTGCTGAAGCTGCCTGAGAGCTCCCCGGGGTCAAAGCTCAGCTGGAGCGCCAGACGCTCATCGGCGATCAGGTAGTCATTGGCGATATCCCAATCCAGCACGCTCAGACCGGCGGCCTCCAGGGCCAGGTCCAGGCGTTCCTGGCTTTGCTGCAGGGCCTGGTTGGCCTGCTGCTGGCGGGTGATGTTTTCGGCAGTGAAGGAGATCCCGCTGAGCCGGTCCTGCTCGAGGATGGGATTGAACCAGCCGGATAGGATCAGCGCCTCTCCCTGGGGCAGGGTGACCGGGTAGGCTTCAAAGCGGGCCGGCGCCTGGGTGCGGAGCACCTGCTCAAAGAGCAGCGCTGCCCAATCGGCTTGCAGCCAGGCGGACAGGCTGGTGAACCGCTGCCCCAACAGTTCCTGGGCCGGGAGGGTGAATATGTGGCAGGCAGCGGGATTGGCGTGAAAAATGACCCCCTGTGTGTCAGTCAAGAGCACGGCGTTGGGAATCTTCTCCAGGGTGCTGTCTAACCAGGGTCGGGCGCCGGGAGGGAGGGCAGGGCTGCTGAGTTCTCCGGTCACGCTGGCCTCATCAGGCTCCAATTATAACTTACAAACCCGGCTTTCACTGCCTGCAGAATTTCTCCCACCTGTCTTCAAAATTGCTCCACAATTGTGTGACATACTTTGTGCAGGATAAAGGCTGCGGGATTTCCACAGCCGGTCTTTCAAGAAAATTGGACAAGGAGTTTACGATGAAACGAGGCTTTTTTATCTTCCGGCTGCTGCTGGTCGTGGTCCTGGCGGCCGTGGTGGTGGGGATGGGGGTGTACGTGTATAACGCCGGGGTAGCGCAGGGGCTGCTTAGCAGCGGCAGCCTGCCGGCGCCGGCCGCCGGGGCGCCGGCGGTGGTTTACGCTGCGCCCTTTATTCACCCGCCGCTTGGCTTTGGCTTCCTGGGCTGCCTGGCGCCGCTGCTGTTCCTGCTGTTCTTCTTTGGGCTGCTGCGCCTGCTGTTCTGGGCTGGACCTGGCCGGCATGCTTTCCATCACGCCGGCTGCGGCCCCGGCCGGCGCGGCATGAACTGGGAGAAGGGCGTCCCGCCGTTCTTTGAGGAATGGCACCGCCGGGCGCACCAGCCCGAGCCGCCGGCGGGAGAGGCGCCGCAGGCTGCTGAATAAATTGGACAAATGGCTGCCGGGGCAGGCCGACCAGCCTGCCCCGGCACACCAGGATTGCTGGCGAAGGAATTCTCTCAGCTCAGTTGAAATCGCCCCAGCATTTGCTGCAGGTCAGCCGCTGTTTCCGCCAGTGAATGGGTCAGTTGGAGCACCTGTTCCATCTGGCGGTTCATTTCTTGTGTGGAGGCATTAACCTGTTCGATGGCAGCCGAGTTTTCCTCCGAGACGCTGGCAATATTTTCAATCTCCTTCCGCACCTGCAGCGATGAATCGGCCATCTCCAGGGTGGCAGAGGTATTTTCTTCCACTACAGCAGAAACCGAATCCAGGTTCTCGACCATGCGATTGGACAGGTCGTTCATTTGTACCGCCGACAGCCGGTTCTGATCAGCAATCTGCCCGGATTGGACAATGGCTTTCTCCATTTTCGAGGCAGAATCGTTCATTTTTTGGATGGCCTGGCGGATTGAAGCGGCTCGATCCGATGAAGCGGACGCACCGCTGGCGATTGCCTGGAAGGCCTGGCTGGCCTGGTGGGTGAACGTCGTGGCTGTATGCACGTTTTTACCGGTCTGTTCCATGGCCTGAACTGCCTCGCTGGCGTCGTTTTGGATCAGGCGGATCATTTCACTGACCTCCTTTGCAGCGCTGGCAGAACGCTCGGCCAGCTTGCGCACTTCGTCTGCCACCACTGCAAAACCGCGCCCGTGCGTTCCGGCACGCGCTGCCTCGATGGCTGCATTCAAGGAGAGCAGGTTGGTCTGGGAGGCAATTTCATCGATTGTCTGCACAATGGCGCCGATTTGGGCCGAACGCTTTCCCAGGTCGCCTACCCGCTGCGCCAGCAGGCTGCTGGCCTGGCTGACCTGGTCCATGTTTTGGGAAATCTGCTTTGCCAGCTCTACGCCCTGGATGGCAGCGCTTGCAGCCTGCTGTGCCTGTACTGTAACCTGCTCGGTTTCCAGGGTGGCATTTTTCAGGTCCTGGCTCAGTGACTGCCGTGCTGCTTCAGCCTGGTTGATTTGTGCGGACTGCGCTTCTGCTTCGCGGCGGATGGTATCCACCGAGCGAGAGAGTTCGTTCATGGTCTGGGATGCCAGTGCCACGGAATTGGCCTGCTCTCGCGCCCCTTGCGCCACGCCGTCGATAGAGCGGGTCATTTGTTCCACGGACATGACGGTGCTGTTGACCGACTGGGCCTGCTGGTTTGCACCCTGGGACAGCTGCACCAGTGTTGCCGCCACCTGTTGTGCGGCAGACAGTGTCTGTCCGGCGCTTGAGGCTACAGACCGCGAGTCACTGCTTACCTGCTGCGCCTGGTCGGTTACTGCCATGACCAGCCGGTGTAGACCTTGCTGAGTGGCCTGGTAGCTGGGCTCGCAGTCCTTGAGCTCGGCGACAATGGTATTGTAAGCCTGTGTCATTTGCCCGATTTCATCGCGCGCAGGGTAAACCTGGGTTTGCGCTTCAAACTGGATCTGGCTGGCCAGGTTGCCCTGCGAAAGCTGGGAGAGGGCGTCTCGTAGGGCAGGCAGATCGTGGGAGGCGATCCCGCTCATAGCCTGCGCCAGCCTCTGGATTGGGCGAGCCAGGGCGCCGCTGATCATCCAGCTCGCCAGCCCCCCAAGCAGGATCAACCCCAGGCCGATAATCAGCGAAGTGTTGCGGCTGGAAGCAGTCTGCTGCAGCGCCTCATCCCGGCTTTCTGCCAACTCTGCCAGGGCAATCACCTTTCCGCTGAAGTCGCGGACAGGGGATATGGCTACCATGTAATTTTGCCCATCCAGGGCAGCATCCGTAAAAGCAGGCTTGCCGCTCTGAAAAACCTGCTGGCGCAGGGCGGCTGGCAGCAGCAGGGGATTCTCAAGCGTTGAGGCATACAGGACATAACCTCCCTGTTTTTTCCGGTCAGCCAGGTCTTCCAACATAGTCTGCTCAGGATCGATCCAGATCGAGATATCCGCGCCAAAGGCGTTTTTAAATTCGTCCAGGAAAGCCTGGTTGAAATCCATCCCAAACTCAAAGGTTCCAACAGCCTTGTCCTGGTAACGCACAGGGATTACGCCGCGAAAACCGTACCCTGTCACGCCCTCCTCCAGCCCGGCAATGGGCTGGAGGCTGGTGTTGGCAGCCACCACCGTGTGTCGAAAGGCAGACAGGTCATCCCCGAACTTGTCCAGCTTGTTCAAGCGCAAAAAAGAAATGGCCGGCGGCAGGTGGAACTGCGCCTGGGAGACGCCGTGCTCCTGGCTTAACTGCTTGTAAACGGGGACCAACAGGTCAGCCAGCGCCTGCCGGTCCTGTTGGGCGAAGGCCTCTTGCACGCTTGGCAGTTCAGCCACGGCGCTGGCCAGGGCCGCGGCCTCACTTTGTTTGCTGGTCATACGCTCCTGGAAGGCGGCCCACAGGTCTTTGAGCCGTTCTGTCTCCTGGTTTTTTACCAGCTGGTTGTCTGCAGCGATCTTTAACCCGGTGTACAGGCTGATGGTGATCAGCAGGATAACCACGGTCAGCAGAGTAATCTTGTGCTGGATGTGCAGGGAGCGGATGAAGGACAGCATAGGGTATCTCCGGATGGTGGTCGTTTGCAAGGATGTGTACAGTGATTGATGCGGGCCATCACAAATGATGTTACAATTTCTCTGAATTATAACGAAAGAATGAGTGCTGTTTGCGTGGAATCACTTGCAGTATTGTTAGGTGATGGGACAACGGTTTGATGGCCAAGCATATCCTGGTGGTGGATGATGATGCCCTGCTGCGCCGCAGCCTGGCCCTCAGCCTGGAGCAGGCCGGCTACCGCGCGGCTGCGGCTGCCAGCGCCGAGGACGCCCTGGAGGCTGCCCGCCTGGCGCCGCCCGACCTGGTGCTGCTGGACATCGGCCTGCCGGGCATGGACGGTCTGGAGGCGCTGCGCTCCTTCAAGCAGCAGTTAGATGTGCCGGTAATTTTCCTCACCGCCCGGCGGCGCAGCCTGGACCAGGTGGTGGGATTGGAGATGGGGGCGGACGACTATATCACCAAGCCGTTTGACATGGATGTGCTGCTGGCGCGGGTGAAGAACGCCCTGCGCCATGCGGCCTCCGCCCCGCCGCCGGCGCCGCCGCTGATCCGGCTGGGCGACCTGGAGATCGACCCCGCGGCGCGCACCGTCAAGCTCAGCGGGCAGCCCCTGGACCTCACCCGCCGGGAGTTTGACCTGCTGCACCTGCTGGCCAGCCATCCCAACCAGGTGGTGACCTTTGACCAGCTCCTATCCCAGGTGTGGGGGGCGGAGTATGCCGGCCAGCCCCAGGTGGTGTATGTCAACATCCGCTGGCTGCGCCAGAAGGTGGAAGACGACCCGTCTCACCCGCAGCGCATCCTGCTGGTCCACGGGGTGGGCTACCGGCTGCAGGTGCAGGAGGGGTGAGGTGCACACGCTGCGCGGCCGCCTGGTGCTCAGCCATGTCCTGCCCATCCTGCTGATCATCCCCCTGTTGGGCCTGGCCCTGATTTATGTAATTGAGACCCAGGTACTGATCCCGGACCTGTCGCGCGAGCTGGCGGGGGAGGCGCAGCTGGCGGCGCGCATGGCCGGTGTGCAGCCGCGCCTGTGGGATGACCCGGCCGAGGCCCGGCAGTTTTTACACCAGGTGAGCCAGGGGCTGGCCTCCCGGGTGATGCTGCTCACCCCGGAGGGGCTGCTGCTGGCCTCCAGCGACACCGGGGATGCGGGGCGCCTGGGCAGCACGCTGGATGCCCCCGGGCTGGCTGAGGCGGCGCAGGGCCGGCTGGTGGTGCGCACCAGCTACAGCCAGGGGATGCAGGCCGAGATCGTGGATGTCTTTGCGCCGGTGCAGGACGCCGGCGGCCAGTTGGTGGGGCTGGTGCGCCTGTCGCAGCGCTACACAACCGTGGCGCAGGAGTTCCTGCGCCTGCGCTACCTGATCTCCGGGGTGCTGTTCCTTGGGCTGCTGGGCGGGGTGGCCCTGGGGTGGTGGATCGCCGTCACCCTCAGCCGCCCGCTGCAGCGCGCCGCCCAGGCGGTGTATGACCTGGCCCTGGGGGAGCGCGGGGAGAGGCTGCCGGTGCAGGGGCCGCTTGAGCTGCGGCAGCTGGCGCAGGCGGTGAACCACCTGGTGGAGCGCCTGCGCCTGCTGGAGACCGGCCGCCAGCGGCTGCTGGCCAACCTGGTGCACGAGCTGGGGCGGCCGCTGGGAGCGATCCATGCCGGGCTGCAGACCCTGCTGCGCGGCGCCCGGAGCGATCCCCGGGTGCTGGAGGAGCTGCTCAGCGGCATCGATGACCAGGTCCTGCGCCTGGACCACCTGCTGGACGACCTGTCGCACCTGCACGGGCAGGTGCTGGGCCCGTTGGAACTGCAGCGTCAGCCGATCGAGGTGGCTGGCTGGCTGGAGCAGGCGCTGGTCCCCTGGCGCCAGGCGGCGGCGGCCAGGAAGCTGTCCCTGGAGCTGCGGGTCCCGCCCGGCCTGCCCACCCTGGAGGCCGACCCGCTGCGCCTGGAGCAGGCGCTGGGCAACCTGCTCAGCAATGCCGTCAAGTTCACCCCGCCCGGAGGGCAGATCGGGGTGGCCGCTGGTGCGGAGGCCGGGTGGCTGTGGATGGCGGTCCAGGACAGCGGTCCGGGCATCCCGCACAGCGAGCAGGATCAGATCTTTACTCCTTTCTACCGCGGCGCCCAGTCCGGGCGCATCCCGCAGGGCATGGGGCTGGGGCTGAGCATTGCCCGCGACATGGTTGAGGCGCACGGCGGCGCGCTGGAGGTGCGCAGCGAGGCGGGGCAGGGCAGTGAGTTCACCATCCGCCTGCCGCTGCGCCGTCCCGCGGTTTGAGCTTCACCGGGGAAA
>CAIQIV010000147.1 GCA_903871905.1 uncultured Chloroflexota bacterium
TGCGAAGCAGTCTCCCCCTGGAGGGGAGATTGCCACGCTCCGCTCGCAATGACAAAGGGCCGTCACTGCGAGCCTGCGAAGCGGTCCCCTCCCCGGCGTTGTCACTGCGAGCTTGCGAAGCAGTCTCCCCCTGGAGGGGGGATTGCCACGCTCCGCTCGCAATGACAGAGGGTGGCGGTGCGCAGGAAATTGGAACCATAGGAGAGGTGGAATGCGAAAATTCATCATCAAGCGCCTGCTGTTAAGCATCTTTGTGCTGCTGGGCGTGGCCTTCATCACCTTCTTCCTGACGCGGGTGATCCCTTCGGACCCGGCGGCCAAGTGGGTCGGGCCGCGCGCTACCCCCGAGCAGATCGCCAAGGCGCGCATCGAGCTGGGCCTGGACCAGCCGCTGTATGTGCAGTTCTTCCGCTACATGGGCGACCTGGCCCAGGGCAACCTGGGCTACTCGCTGCGCACCCGCCGCCCGATCATCGATGAGCTGAAAGAAAACCTGCCGGCGACCATCGAGCTGGTGCTGATCTCGACCATCGCCGCCGTGTTTGTCGGCATCCCCCTGGGGGTGATCTCCGCCCGGCGTAAGGACTCGTGGATCGACCATTTCAGCCGCCTGTTCTCGGTGGGCATGGTCTCGCTGCCCACCTTCTGGGTGGCGCTGATTTTGCAGCTGCTCTTCTTCCGCACCCTGCACCTCTTTCCCATGGGCGGGCAGCTCAGCACCGAGGTCAAGCTGACCATGGACATCCCGATGATCACCGGCTTCATCACCATCGACTCGCTGATCACTGGCAACCTGCGCATCTTCCTGGACGCCATGTACCATATCATCCTGCCGGGGATCACCATCGCCCTGTACCCGGTGGGACTGGTGGCGCGCATGACCCGCTCGGCGCTGCTGGAAATCCTGTCCGAGGACTACATCACCGCCGCCCGCTCCTACGGCCTGGGCGAGCGCGTCGTCTTCTGGTCCTATGCGCTCAAGAACTCGGTCAGCGCCACCGCCACGGTGGTCGCCCTGTCCATCGGCTACACGCTGGTCAACACTTTCCTGGTCGAGTCGATCTTCTTCTGGCCGGGCATCGGCAGCTACATCGCCACGGCGGTGATCGGGCTGGACTACCCGGCGATCATGGGCGTCACCATCTTCTCGGCGGTCTCCTACGTGATCCTCAACCTGATCGCCGACATCATCATCGCTCTCGACCCGCGCGTGCGCACCTAGGAGGACCCCATGCAGGCAGTTTCTGACTTTTACAAAACCCTCCAACCCCGCCTTCGCGAGTTCCGCCTGTCGTTCTACCTGCTCAACCGCAACCGGCTGCAGCGCATCTCGCTGGTGGTCATCCTGCTGCTGGTGCTGGTGGCGGTCTTCGCCCCCTTGATTGCGCCCTACCCCGAGGATGCCTCGACCGGCACCCATCCCGAGGACAAGCTGCTGCCGCCCTCCCCGGCGCACTGGTTTGGCACGGATGAGCTGGGCCGCGACCTGTTCTCGCGGGTGATCTTTGGCACGCGCATCTCGCTGGCCACGGCGCTGATCGCCGTGGGCCTGGCCATGCTGATCGGGGTGCCGCTGGGCGCCATCGCCGGCGGCGTGGGCGGCGGGACCGACGAGGCGATCATGCGCACCACGGATGTCTTCCTGTCTTTCCCGCCCCTGCTGCTGTCCATCGCCATCGCCGCCTTCCTGGGGCCCAGCCTGCGCAACGCCATGATCGCCATCGCCATCTCCTGGTGGCCGTGGTACACGCGCATCATCCGCTCCATGGCGGTGTCGATCCGGGAGCGGCAGTTTGTGCGCGCTGCCCGCGCCATCGGCACCCCGCGCCGGCGCATCATCTTCGGGCACATCCTGCCCAACACCATGGCCCCGGTGATCGTCCAGGCTTCCATGGACATCGGCGGGGTAATCCTGACCATTGCTGCCCTGAGCTTCCTGGGCCTGGGGGCACAGCCCCCCACCCCCGAGTGGGGCCTGCTGATCTCCTCCAGCCGCACCTACTTCCTCGAGGCCTGGTGGTATTCCACCTTCCCCGGCATCGCCATCTTCGTCACCGTGCTGGTCTTCAACCTGCTGGGCGACGGGGTGCGCGAGGTGCTCGACCCGCGCACGCGCAAGTTCTAAGGAGAGGCCGATGACTGCCTATTTCGAGATCAACAACCTGTCCGTCGGCTTCCACACCTTTGAAGCGATCCGCCCGGTGCTGCACATCGAGCACCTGGCCATCCAGCGCGGCGAGACCTACGGCCTGGTGGGCGAATCCGGCGCGGGCAAGACCGTGCTGGCGCTGACCATCCTGGGGCTGCTGCCCAAGCCTGCCAGCATCATCCACTCCGGCGAGATCTGGCTGGACGGCCAGGACCTGCTCAAGAAATCCGACCAGGAGATGCTCACCCGCTACCGCGGCAAGCGCATCGCCATGATCTTCCAGGACCCCATGTCCACCCTCAACCCGGTATTCACCGTGGGCGAGCAGATCAGCCGGGTGATCGAGACGCAGAAAGGCCTCAAAGGGGGGGCCACCACCCAGAAGGCGCTGGAGATGCTGGAGGTGGTCAAGCTGCCCGACGCCCGCCGCATGCTGAAAAAGTACCCGCACGAGCTGTCTGGCGGGCAGCGCCAGCGGGTGATCATCGCCATGGCCCTGGCCTGCGGCGCCGAATTCCTTATCGCCGATGAGCCCACCCGCAACCTGGATGTCACCATCCAGGCCGGCATCCTCAAGCTGATGGCTGAGCTGCAGCAGGAGTTCAAAATGAGCGTGCTGTTTATCGCCAACAACGTCGGCCTGGTCAACGTGGTGTGCAAGAACGCCGGCATCCTGTACCAGGGCAAGCTGGTGGAGAACGGCCCCAGCCAGCAGGTGATCCACTCTGCCCGCCACCCCTACACCCAGACGCTGATCTCCGCCATCCCACGCGACAAGTCCGAGAAGCTCAAGTTCGCCAGCCTGGCGATCAAGCCCGAGGCGCCGGGCGGCTGCCCCTATTACTCCCGCTGCCCGCTCGCCGGGCAGGTGTGCACGCTCAGCGAGCCGCCGTTGGAGTTCGTGGACGGGGAGCAGCAGGCCGCCTGCTTTATGGCGCAAAGGAGAGACTCATGAGCGAGCCGCTGGTCAGAGTTGAAGGCTTGAAAAAATACTTCCCCGTGCGCTCCGACGAGTTCTTCGCCCCCAAGAAGTGGGTCAAGGCGGTCGACGGGGTGGACCTGGAGATCATGCCGGGCGAGGTGATCGGCCTGGTGGGCGAATCCGGCTGCGGCAAGACCACCCTGGTCAACGTGCTGCTGCGCCTGGAAGACCCCACCGCCGGGAAGATGGTCTTCGACGGCCTCGATATCACCTCCCTCTCGCAGGCCCGCCTGCAAAAAGAGGTGCGCAAGCACATCCAGATCGTCTTCCAGGACCCCTTCTGGTCGCTCAACCCGCGCATGCTGGTGCGCGACGTGGTCGGCGAGCCGCTCAGCGTGCACCTGCGCCTGCCCATGCTCAAGCTGATCGAAGAGGTGGAACGGCTGCTGGAGCTGGTCGGCCTGCCGAAAGACAGCGTCTATAAGTACCCGCATGAGTTCTCCGGCGGGCAGCGCCAGCGCATCGCCATCGCCCGCGCCCTGGCCCTGGAGCCCAAGCTGGTGGTGCTGGATGAGCCGACCTCGTCCATCGACATCCTCTCCCAGGCACAGATCCTGGACCTGCTGATCCACCTCAAGGAGCGCCTGGGGCTGACCTATATCCTGATCTCACACGACCTGAGCGTGGTGCACTATATGTCCGACCGCATCATCGTCATGTACCTGGGGAAGGTGGTCGAGCAGGGGCCGGCCGACGCCGTGTTCAGCGGACCGGTCCACCCCTACACCCAGGCGCTGTTCAACGCCATCCCCTCGCTGGAGATGCACTCGCTGGACGAGCTGCAAACCCCCGAGGGCCAGGTGCCCAGCGCCATCGACCCGCCGGCCGGCTGCCGCTTCCACACGCGCTGCCCCTTTGTCATGCCGCAGTGCAGCCAGGTCGAGCCGCCCATGGTCACCACCGGCGCCAAACACACCGCCGCCTGTCACCTCTTAGGAAAGGAAGAAACCGCATGAAACCCTACGAATACGAGCTGCAGCGCGCCGCCCTGATCCTGGCGCGCGACATGTTCCACCTGCAGCCTGGCGAGACCTTCGTCATCACCGCCGATACCGGCAGCGACCAGCGCGTGGTGCACGCCGCCGCCGCCGCCGCCCATGCCGTGGGAGCCATCCCCATGGTGATCACCCTGCCCGAGCCGCCGGGCGTGGGCAAGGCCGCCGACCCCGGCCTGCCGGTCGAGGCGCTCACCGCCCTCCTGTGCCAGGCCGACGCCTGGGTGGAGTTCAACCACCAGTGGCTGCTGTATTCCACCCCCTTCGAGCGCGCCATGGCGCAGAACAAGCGCCTGCGCTACATGTGCCTGGTAGAGATGACGGTGGACATGATGGTGCGCCTGGTCGGGCGCATCGATGCCGAGTCCCTGTCAGCCTTCATGCACCGCGTGGTGGACATGACCCAGCAGGCAAAACACATGGTGATCACCACCCCGGCCGGCAACGACCTGGAGTTCCGCCTGCTGCCCTCGCAGCGCATCGTCTGCTGCGACGACGGGTTGTGCACCACCCCTGGCATGCACTTCCTGGGTGGGCAGATCTCTTTCTTCCCTGACTTAGAAAGCATCCACGGGCAAATGGTCTTCGACGGCACCATCTCCCCGCCCTGCGGTTTTCTCAAAGAACCGATCACCCTGCAGGTGGAAGCCGGCCGGGTAACCTCCATCCAGGGCGGCAGCCAGGCCGAGGAGCTGCGCCGCTGGCTGGATTCCTTTGGGGATCCCAACATGTACCGCCTGGCCCACGGCTGCTACGGCTTCAACCCCGGCGCCCGCCTGTGCGGCAACGTGCTCGAAGACGAGCGCATCTGGGGCTGCACCGAGTGGGGCATGGGCTACCTCAGCCCGATCGACGCCCCGCCCGATGGCATCCAGGCCAAGTCCCACATGGACGGGATCTGCCTCAACTCATCGGTGTGGCTGGACGGCGTGCAGGTGCTGGATAAGGGCGTGGTCGTCCACCCTGAGCTGCGCCCGCTGGCCGAGAAACTGGGGCAGTGAGTCCCCCTCTCGCATTGGAGGCGGTATGATCGAGCTGACACGACAGGATTTATCCGACATCCTCTACGGCTGCACCATCCTGGGCACCGGCGGCGGCGGGTCGCTGGAAAACGGGCTGAGCCGCATCGACCTGGCGCTGGAGAAGGGCAAACGCTTCCGCCTGGTAGACTTCTCCGAGGTCCCCGACGAGGCGTGGATCGCCGTGCCTTACATGTGCGGCGCCATCTCCCCCTCCACCCCCGAGGTGGAGGCGGTCTACGCCCACCTGCCGCGCATCGCCAAGCCCATGCCCTACCTGGCCTACAAAGCCCTGGAAGCCTACATCGGGACCGAGTTCTACGGGGTGATGTCCACCGAACTGGGCGGCGGCAACACCGCCGAGGCGCTGTACGTCGGCGCCTGGCTGGACAAGTACATCATTGACGCCGACCCCGCCGGGCGCTCGGTGCCCGAGATCCAGCATTCCACCTTCTTCATCAACGACCTGCCGGTCTACCCGCTGGCCTGCGCCAACCAGTTTGGCGATGTGGCCATCCTGACCCAGGTGGTGGATGACCTGCGCGCCGAGGCGCTGGTGCGCGCCATGGCGGTGGCCAGCCACAACCGCATCGGGGTGGCCGACCACCCGGCGCAGGCGAAAACGCTGCGCAGCGCGGTGATCCACGGCGCCATCCGCTACGCCTGGAAGCTGGGCACGGCCTGGCGCGAAGCGCGCCAGCGCCAGGAGGCGGCCGCGCCGCTCATCGCCGGGCTGGGCGGCGGGCGGGTGCTGTTCCGCGGCCAGGTCGACCGCCACGCCTACCAGACGCTGGAGGGCTTCACCGTGGGCGATATCCACCTGCGCGGCCAGGGCCAAGACCTGGGCAGGTCTTATCACATCTGGTACAAGAATGAGAACATGGTGGCCTGGAAGGACCAGGCGGTGGACGTCAGCGTGCCCGACCTGATCATCGTCTTCGATGACCGGGCCAACGCCCCGGTGATCAACCCGTATTACGAAGCCGGCATGCAGGTGACGGTGATCGGCCTGCCCTGCGCCGCCGAGTGGCGCACCCCGCGCGGCATCCACGAGTTCGGCCCGCGCCACTTCGGCTTCGACTTCGACTACAAACCCCTCGAATAAAATTTTTCAAGACTTCCGAAGTCTAAGAAGACTTCGGAAGTCTTCCAGAGACTGCTCTCACCTCCCCGCCAGCCGCTCCAGGTAGATCCCCGGCAGATACAGGCTCGCGCCTGGCGCACGGTTCACCGTCACCGTGTACACCCGGTGCGTCCCGTCCTGCGCCGTTACCCGCAGCTCAATGAGGTTCTCGCCTTCCTGCAGCACCAGGGGGTTGGTGGGACTGCCGGAGGCCACCGCCGCCCACCCGGCGCCGTTCACCTGCACCTGGATGGCGGCGTGGGCTTCGCCGGCGCTGGGGGTCACGGTGATGCGATACACCCGGTAGGCGACCGCGGCGCGGTATTCCAGGGTGGTGGAGATAAAGGCCGGCGCCAGCGTCCCCCGGCTGAGCAGCAGGCTGCTCAAGCTGGCGTCGCTGGACAGGTTCTGGGCAAAAGCGGCGGAGATGATATGGCTGGCGCGGATGTCCCAGAAGGTGTAGCTCGCCAGCGCCCCCTGCGAGGCGCCATCGACCGCCACATCGGCGACGTGGTAGCCGGCGTCAGGGGTCACGGTGAAGGTCAGCGCGCTGCCATAGGTCACGGTCTGCGGCAGCGCCGGGGTGAGGCTGCCATGCGCCCCCGCCGTGGGGGTGATGACATAGGTGTTCAGCGCAAAAGCGGCGGAGATGGTGTGGCTGGCGGTGATGGTATTGAAGGTGTAGCTCGCCAGCGCCCCCTGCGAGGCGCCGACCACCA
>CAIQIV010000148.1 GCA_903871905.1 uncultured Chloroflexota bacterium
GGTGAGGATGTTGAGCAGGGCCGCCTCTTCCTGGCGAATGGTGCGGCCTTTTTCGGCTATCTCCAGGCCCAGGAAGCCAAACTGGGTTTCCCTCAGGCACAGCGGGGCAAGTACCAGGGTCTGGGCATGTTCCGCCTGGAGATGCTGACCAAGCGGCCCGTCCAGGGAATTCAGCTGATCTTCTAGATAAATGGCAGTGCCGCTTTGCCAGGGCTCCGGGTTGGAGAGAAAAGGTTCAGGGAGCGTGGTGAGGGAGCCGACCAGGCCGGGGCAGCCGCGGCTGCAGCAGGAGTGGGCCATGATTTTCATCTGCTGCCTGGGCGCTTCAAGCTCTCCGATAAACGAGTTTTGAGCGGAAAACAGGTGGTTGGTGATGTCCAGGATCTTATCGTAAATCTGTTGGAAGTCTGCTGAGCTGGCCATGAACTGGTTGACCTGGTTGACAGCCGACAGCCATTGGATGTGCCGGTGCAGCAGTTCGTTGGCTGCGCTCAGCTCAGCGGTTCGTTCTTCCACCAGCGCCTCGAGGCGCCGGTGGTATTGGGCCAGCTCAGCATCCGTCTGTTTGCGCTGGCTGATGTCCTGGAAGGTAACCACGGCCGATTCGACCTCCCCGGCGTCATTCCTGATCGGGCTGGCCCAGACTTCCAGCGGGATGCGCTGGCCGCCCCGGTCAAATTCGATGTCATCCGCAGAGGCCGGCACGCCGCGCAGCGCGCTGTGCACGGGCAGGTGTTCCGGGGGGTAGGGCCGGCGGCTGCCTGCTATTTGCAAGGGGAAGGAATCCACTGCCGTGCCTTGGGCGGACGCCGGCTGCCCGGTTGAAGCATGCTGAGCCTGTTGAGGCGCTTCCAGGGGTTGGCCCTTAACGGGCTCAGGCCAGCTTGCTGAAACAGCATCGGCCTGGACGCCGCGGGCTGCTTCATCGAAAATCTCACCGGTGCGTTGGTTAGCGTACATCAGTTTTTGGTCTTTTCCCAACAGGATGACCCCCAGGGGCAGGCCGTTCAGGATTTGCGACAGGCGGTATTCGCTGTGCCGCAGGCCGCGGTTGGCAATTTCTGTCTCGGCTTTCAGCAGGTTAATACGGTGGGCCAGGGCGATCGACCAGCACACTGCTGCCCATACCAGCCCCGCCTGGTACAAGGATTCGCTGACAGTGTTGCTGGGGAGCACCCCCAGCCGCACCAGGATGGTCATGATAACACTGGCAGTCATGCCCAGCCAGGCCACCAGGAACAGCTGCTCAAGGCGGGCGCCGCGCCGCCAGGTGATGATCCCGGCTGCCCATACTCCCCCCAGGGACACCAGGGCCAATAGGAGTGCCTGGCGCAGCACAAATGTGTAGTTGACAAATGTAATTTCTGCGACAGTGATCCCCAGGCTGGCGCAGATCAGCAGGTTGGCCTTGTGAAGCCAGGGGATCTTGGCCCGGATATCCAGAAAGGCATCGCTGAACAGCAGCATGGAGGCAATCATCAGCGCAAAAAACAGCCCGATAGTGAACTGCTTGATCGCATACAGGCCTGGGGCAAGGTAGATTTCGCTGTAGCCCAGGTAGGTTGCCTGGTGTAAGATAGCGCAGGCAAGCATGGTAACAAAGTAAAGGTAGCTTTTCTCGCGCATTGAA
>CAIQIV010000149.1 GCA_903871905.1 uncultured Chloroflexota bacterium
CCGGAGGTGCTGCGCCAGCACTACCAGGATTACCTGGATGGCAAACACAGCGACGCCGTCTTCTGGTATACTCTCACCCTTGAAGATTGGCTGCGGCGGTATTTTTGATGTCCCTCTATTCTGTCTTTGGCCTGACCCTGCTCAGCGATTTCCCCTTCACTTATAACCTGGCCCCCGGCGCAGGCAGCCCGGACCTGTTTTTTTCCCTCGTCGATACCCCCCCAGTGCCGCCAGGTTGGGTGGCTGCACCGCCGCTCTACACCAGCTTTTCCCAGACCCCGGATGGGGAAAGCCTGTGGCGCGTTCACCCCGCTCCAGGCTGCGAGGTGATGCACTGCGCACAGGTTGCGGATTTCTTCATCTTCCCTGACCGCATCCTGTGCTGTTCCCTGGGCCAGGATTTTCAGGCCGTGGAGGCCAATCTGCTGGCTCCAGTGCTGGCTTACTGGTTGGAGCGCCGCGGCACCCTGGCCCTGCACGCCTCGGCAGCGGTCACCCCCCGGGGCGCCGTCGCTTTTCTTTCCAACAGCGGCAATGGCAAGAGCGGCCTGGCAGCCGCCCTGCTCCAGGCCGGCCGCCCCCTGCTCTCCGATGATATCCTGCCCCTGGCACTGGTCAATGACCTTTGGACCGCCTATCCCGGGTATCCCTTGATGCGCATGTGGCCGGATGAGGCGGATTTCTTCCTGGGGGACCATTCCAGCCTGCCTCAAGTGCATCCATCCATAGAAAAACGCCGCGTCGCCATCGGCCCTGGAGGCTGGGGCGTGTTTGCCTCCGATCCGCAGCCCCTGGCCTGCCTGATTATCCCCGAGCGCCGCCCGCCGGATGCCCCGGGCAGCGAGGTCGTAATCACCCCTATCTCCCCCCGCGATGGCTTGATCGAGATCGTGCGCTATTCTTTCACCGCCCGCCTGGTCCAGGCTGTCGGTCTGCAGCCGCTGCGCATGCACCGCATGGCCCAGCTGGTGCGCCAGGTTCCCCTGCTGCGCCTGTCTTACCCCTCTGGCTTCCACTCCCTACCGGGCGTGGCTGCTTCAATCCTCCACGCTGTATCCCATCTTTAATTTATCCCGGCTGCTTCTGAACTGTCAGGATAACCCGGAGAATAAGTTGCCACCTCAAACGTTCCCTGGCAGAGCACCTTGTTGCCAATCCCTGCCCGGTTAGAGGCGGTCATCTCCCAGCGAATGAAAGTCAAGCGGCGTCTTCATCTTCTCTACGGTGCTGGCGTCCCGGAAGCTGTTCGCCTGAATAAAAAGGGATAGTAGTCGCAGTTGCTCAACCGTCCCTGGATGGTTTCTGGATCTTTCAGCTTTACTAAAAGGGTACAGCGGTCGATTTTATTCAGGATGGGCACCAGCGTAGAGACTTGCAGGATCAACACTCCATCCTTGACTTCTCCGGTAATGGTGCTGGCTTCTCCCTGCTGGTAATAGAAGATTCCGCGAACAGCACATCCCTCCTGGATGATTTCGCCGCTCATCCGGTTGTTCTTGCGTATGGTCCGGTGTTCAGGCTGGTTATTATAAACACCCTGCGAGACGACCTCCAGGATGGGAAAATCACCGCCCCATCTTCCGCTGAGCGAGGCAAAGCCGCAGTCCGGGCCCGGTGTGGGCAACAGGCTGGTGGGCGCTGGAACGGAGGGGGGAGCAGTCAGGGTCGCCCCGGCTTGGTAGGTCTCAATCACCTGCTGCATCTGCGCCGGCGACAGTGTCGGCGTCGCCGCCGCTGCCTCCGTTGACCGGGCTGATTGTCCCTGTATTGCCGTCTGCATGATCTCCAGGGTCGCCTCCAGGTTGAACGTCTGGCGCTGCTGCTCAAACGCCGCCTGCTGGGCGACCAGAGCCGCTTCTGTGCGGCGCAGGCTGTCCTTCTTCTCGGTGGAGAGCGTCACACATGAAGTGGCCCACCCAAGTAACAACACGGCTGCAAGCACGATTTTACAGGCAGCCTTCTGGTAAAAAACTGCCGAGATTCGGTGCATCAGGTCCTCCTTATGCAAACCACACAGCCACTGCACCGGTGCAGGTTTTACAGGACACGATAATCTCTAAATGACCCTAGGGTGTTCTCTCCAGAGTCAGTCTTCCGCCATTGCAGCTGGTGATATCACCGCTCAATTTTCCATCGTTCAGCTTCAAGACCGCATTGCACAGCAGGTCCTTGGTATGGTAGCCGCTGGAGTACTGCATCTTCAGACCCAGCTTCACCGAATCTTTCCCTACCGTGCCATTAAAGGAGCCGTTGGTGGTAAAGGAGCAGGTCGTCCGGTAAGGCCAGGCGCTACCTGGAAAACAGGAAAAGGAGACCGGGGACAGCAGGTTATACCCACCCTGGACATTGCAATCCGTCTGCTTCATCTTCAGGCTGATCCCGGTCGAAGGGATCAGCTCCTTCAGGTTGATCTTACCCTTCCATTCTCCGTTCATGTCCGGCAGCCCGCAGTTCGAGAGCACCGTCGCCGTGGGCTGGTCCACGGGGGCAGCGGTTGGCGGCTCTGGGGTCGGCGGCGCCACCGGGGTATCCGCAGGGGGAAGAGGTGTTGCCGCTGGCTGCTCCTGGACCGGTGCAGCCGTTGGCGGCACGGCTGCAGCCGATGTCGCCTGGATTGCCTGCCATTGTTGCGTAGCCTGCAGCGCCTGGATCGTCGACTGCATATTCATCTTGTTCTGCTGCTCCTGCAGCGCCGCCTGCTGCGCCGC
>CAIQIV010000150.1 GCA_903871905.1 uncultured Chloroflexota bacterium
CTATCACCCCGATGACATTGACCCGCACAGTTTTCTTAGCCAGGGTCTTTAACTCAAAATCGGCTGCGCTCAATGGGCGCGCCAGGTGGATTGAGTGCGTGGCCCAACCGGGATAATGATAGGCCGGCATCTCGATGACCAGGCGTTTGTCCTGCGCTGCAATGCGCCCCTTCACCATGACCAGATCGGGCAGAAAATCGGGAAGGTGAGGAACCAACAAGATGTCTGCATACCGTCCAGGGGCAATCATTCCGATGTCATGGGTCAGGTCGAAATGCTCTGCAGGATTGATGGTGACCATCTGGATAGCGGTCATGGGTGGCAATCCCTGAGAAATTGCCTGGCGTACAGCCCGGTCAACATGCCCTTCCCCGACCAGGGTGTGGGAATGTGAGTCATCGGTGCACAGGATGAAACGCCGTGAGTCAAGGCGCGCTTCCGTAATCGCTCTCACCTGCTCGTCCACGTCATGCCAGGCTGAGCCATAGCGCAGCATGGCTTTCATCCCCTGGCGAATGCGCGCCATGGCATCCTCCATGGACGTACCTTCGTGGTCGTCTTCCGGTCCGCCGGCTACATAGCCATGGAAAGGGAGCCCCAGGTCTGGGGTGGCATAATGACCACCGATCACCTTGCCAGCCGCGCGGGTGGCGGCCATTTCAGCATGCATCTTTTCATCATTGTGGATTACACCGGGAAAATTCATCATTTCACCCAGGCCGATAATCCCGGACCATTTCATCGCCTCTGCCACTTCATCGGCTCCAATGGTCGCCCCCGGTGTTTCAAAACCAGGAGCTGACGGTACGCAGGAAGGCATTTGTACCCACACGTGGATGGGTTGGATCGAGGCTTCATCCACCATCAGGCGCACGCCTTCCAACCCGAAGACATTTGCAATCTCATGGGGATCGATGAACATGGCGGTGGTTCCGTGGGGGATGACCGCACGCACAAATTCCGTAATGGTGAGCATGCCCGATTCCACGTGCATGTGAGCATCCAGCAGGCCAGGAACCAGGAACCTGCCATCAGCCTCAATCACCCTGGTCTTCTCTCCAATAGTATGGGCAGCCGAAGGACCAACATAAGCGATCCGCTCCCCCAGGATGGCAATATCCGTGTGGGGGATGATCTCACCGGACTGGACGCACATCCATCGACCGTTGTGGATCATAACGTCGGCCGGTCGGCGCCCCATGGCGACATCCACCAGGGATCGCGTGGTTTCTGCGCTCATCGGCGGGGCAATATTACGCGTCATTCAGCAGTCTCCGCGCCGCACGGTTATGAGATTCAACCAGGTGTGGCAGGTCGATGGTAGCCAGGACGCCCTCTTTGACCACAAAGCGCCCGCCCACAACGGTATAATCCACCAGTACCGGCGCGCAGAAAACAACAGCCGCAACCGGATCGTGCAGTGCGCCGGTAAATTCCAGGCGGTTCAAGTTAATGGCGAAGAAATCGGCGCATTTGCCAACTTCCAGGCTGCCGATATCAGTGCGGCCCAGGACGCTTGCGCTGCCACGCGTGCCGATTTCCAGGGCCTGCCTGGCTGTCATCAGGGGCGGGGCGTCAACCCCGGACAGGGATGCGCCCATCAGACCGGCGTTAAGGCGGGCAAGCAGCATCGCCTGGCGCACTTCAGCCAACAGGTGGGATCCGTCGTTGCTCGCCGAGCCGTCTACTCCTAACCCAACCTTCACGCCAACCTTAAGCATTTCCATGATCGGTGCAATACCTGACGCCAGGCGCATATTGGATGATGGGCAGTGGGCAACCCCACAGCCAGTCTGCTTGTACACTTCCATCTCGGAGTGGTTGACGTGAACCGAATGCGCAAACCAGACGTCGTTTCCGACCCAATCCAGGGTCTGCATGTATTCGACTGGTTTATGGCCGAATTTTTCCAGGCAGAACATTTCTTCATCCTGGGTTTCTGCCAGGTGGGTGTGCAGGTGCACCCCATACTGGCGAGCCAGGACAGCGCTCTGGCGCATCAGGTCGCTGGTGACGCTGAAGGGCGAGCAGGGTGCCAGGACGACCTGGATCATCGAGCCAGGCTTGGGATCGTGATACTGCTCGATCAAGCGTTGGGAATCTTTGAGAATGAAATCCTCTGTCTGCACAACCCGGTCTGGGGGAAGCCCGCCTTTGCTTTCTCCCAGGCTCATCGAGCCGCGAGAGGCGTGCAGGCGGACGCCAATTTCCCTGGCAGCAAGAATCTCATCATCCAGCTGGGAACCGTTTGGGAAAAGGTAGAGATGATCGGATGCGGTCGTGCAGCCGGAGAGCGCCAGCTCTGAGAGGGCGGTTTGGGTTGAGATGCGAATATCCTCAGAGGACATGCCAGCCCAGATTGGATACAGCGTTTTCAACCAGTTAAACAGGTTGGCGTCCTGGGCTGCAGGGACAGCGCGCGTCAGAGTCTGGTAAAAGTGATGGTGAGTGTTGATTAGTCCAGGCAGGACGATATGCCCGCTTAAATCCAGGATTTCATCTGCTGTCTGTGGCAGTTCGTCCGTAAGCCCAACTTTTTCGATAAATCCATTGCGAATAAAAAGACCACCGTCGTGGATTTCGCGGCGATGGTCATCCATGGTTACAACCAGAGATGCATGGCGAACAAGGAGAGTGGTCATCGTTTATTCTCAGAGAAATAGAATTCGAGTGGAATTTTTGTTTGCTGTTGTCTGACAAATTAAGTTTATCAGATTCTGTGTAAACTGTCAATTGTCAGACAAGAGCTTTAACCGGGCCATAACTTTTTATCTCAAAGATGGCCTCTCGATCATGATAAAATTAGGCTATCTGGTTCAGGAGAACACCCATGCCAATATACGAATATGTTTGTGGTAATTGTAAAGAGAAATTTGATGCTTTGCGGCCTTACAAGGACGCGGATGCGCCCATAGCCTGTTCAGAGTGTGGCAGCGTCAATACGACTCGCAAGCTCTCCGTGTTCTTTGCACAAAGTGGAGGAAAAGTCGTGGCGGGAAATTCGTCCCCATCCTGTTCAGGATGTGCTGGGGGTTCTTGCGCAGGCTGCGGCCATTAAGAATGATGTTGTAGTTGGATAAAACCTGTTAATCAATAAAACCTGTTAATCAAATGTGCATTGCCTCCCTTGATCACCGGGGAGGCGTTTTCTTTTATAGATCAGTTCTACCGGATCAGGTTTCTCAGGAGGGTCTCTAACCGGGCTGCCTGGGCGCGGCGGGAGAAGTTCTTGCGGGTATATTCTCTGCCGGACTTTCCCATTCTCTCGCGGGCAGCAGGATCATCCCGCAGC
>CAIQIV010000151.1 GCA_903871905.1 uncultured Chloroflexota bacterium
AGAGCTGTTCGTGTGCGCTGGGGGGGACTTGAACCCCCACGCCTTGCGGCACATGGCCCTCAACCATGCCTGTCTGCCAATTCCAGCACCAGCGCCAGAGCATTGGTATTATAATCGGCCCTGAATTCTTGTCAAGTCAGAGAGGTAGGTCGCAAGACATGAAAATAGTCCTGGATGCCATGGGCAGCGATACCTGCCCCGAGCCGGAAATCCTGGCAGCCATCGAGGCTGACCGGCAGAACCCTGGAGAGATCATCCTGGTGGGACCGGAAGCGCTGCTCAAGGAACGGATAAAAGCAGCAGGCGGAGATACAGCCGCAGTCCAAATCGTAGACGCCAGTGAGACCATCACCATGGAAGACAAGGGGCTGAAGCTGGCGCTCAAGGCGAAGAAAAAAAACTCCCACACCTCCATGGCGGTGGGCATTGATCTGGTGCTCAGTGGTCAGGCAGATGCTTTTATCACCGCAGGCAACACCGGAGGGGCGATGACCACTGCTTTCTTTCGCATGGGGGTGATCCCCGGGATCGAGCGTCCTGGCCTGATGGGTCTGTTCCCCACACGCAGTGGACCCTGCTCTGTGCTGGATATCGGCGCTAACCCGGACTGCAAGCCTGAGCATCTGCTGCAATTTGCTGTAATGGGCAGTGTATATGCCAACCGGGTACGTGGGATCAGCCGGCCGCGGGTCGGGTTGATTTCCAACGGCGAGGAAGCCGGCAAAGGGAATGAACTGGTGCGGGGCACCGCCCCCCTGCTGAAAGCGTCTGGTCTGAACTTCATTGGTAATATTGAGGGCAAGGAGCTATTTGGCGGCGAGGCAGATGTGGCCGTAACGGACGGCTTCACTGGCAACGTGCTGCTCAAATCCAGCGAAGCGGTAGCGCGCCTGATCACCGAAACGCTGCGCCAGGAACTGATGTCCAGCACGCGCACAAAAATTGGCGCTTTGCTGGCAAAACCTGCGTTTAGCACCATCAAAAGCCTGCTGGACCCTGGCGAAGTTGGCGGTGCATTGCTGATGGGGGTCAACGGCCTGGTATTTATCGGGCATGGTCGGTCGGACGCGCGCGCCATGGTCAGCGCCATCCGTACTGCCCGGAAGGCAGTCCAGTCAGAACTGCTGGCAGCTATCAAAACTGCAATTCAGGAACAGCTCAACGCTGTCCAATCTCCGGAGGTAAAATGAGTGAAACGACGCATAAACGCCGGGTGGTCATCACCGGGATGGGGGTCATCTCTCCCTTGGGCTCCAGCGTAGCCCAGACATGGGAAGGCTGGCTTTCTGGGAAGTCGGGCATCCGGCGCATCACCCAGTTTGATGCCAGCGCCTTACCCTGCCAGATCGCTGGAGAAATCCCTGACTTCAATGTAGAGGATTACATTGAGCGCAAAGAAGCGCGGCGCATCCCGCGCTCCGGTCAAATTGCCCTGGCGGCAGCCATGCAGGCGGTGCGCGACGCCGGGCTGCCAGACACCATGCCCGATGGGGAGCGTTCCAGCGTGGTCTTCGGCACCGCCATCGGCGCGGCTGATCGCGTGGACGAAGGTATCCAGACTCTGAGACAGCACGGTTACAACAAGGTCAACCCATTTGTTGTGCCTACAGGCCTGCCAAACCTGGCCTCCTTCCTGGTTGCCCGCCAGTTCCAGTGCCTTGGTCCCAACAGCACCGTGACCACTGCTTGTGCCACCGGCACGCAGTCCATCGGCGAGGGGGCTGAGTTTATCCGCCGAGGTGTGGCTGACGTTGTGATCGTTGGCGGCACGGAGGCTCTTATCCAGGATTTTGCCATCGGCGGTTTCTGCGCCATGCGCGCCCTGCCCACATCGTTTAACGATAATCCTGAAGCAGCATCACGCCCTTTTGATTCCAAACGAGAAGGCTTTCTATTCTCCGAAGGCGCCGCATCATTGGTACTGGAAGACCTGGAACACGCTCTGGCACGCCAGGCGCGCATTTATGCTGAATTTGCCGGGCACGCCTCATCCACCGATGCCTATCACTTTGCTGCCCCCGATCCGGAAGCGGCTGGCCCCATCCGCGCCATGCGCTGGGCTCTCCGAGACGCCGGGCTGGACCCCGAACAAGTGGACTATATCAATGCCCATGGCACCTCGACGCCCCTCAACGATCCTACAGAGACCAAGGCGATTAAAAAGGTCTTTGGCGAGCACGCTTACAAGCTGGCAGTTTCATCCACAAAGTCGATGATCGGTCATGCCATGGGCGCTTCTGGCTCATTGGAGGCGGTGGCGTGTACAAAGGTGATTTATCATGGCATCATCCCACCGACCATCAATTATGAAAACCCTGACCCGGAATGCGACCTGGATTACACACCCAACCAGGCGCGCCAGGCGCAGATCGATGTGGCTTTGTCCAATTCCTTTGGCCTGGGCGGGCAGAATGCCTGCCTGGTGATTAAACGCTTTGTGGAGGCATAAACACCCGTGAATATTGTTTCGAATGACAAATTAATCATACGCAACAAACGCATCGGCCAGGCGGCAATGATCGGCGGGCTGGCTGTATTGGCTGGAGGCATGTTGATCTCCGTCCAGTACCCGGATCGTTTCGAGATCTCGGCGGGCGCCCTGCTGTTGGGCTTTGTGCTCTCCCAGGTAGGCATCCATTTCTCCAACCGCTGGGGGCGCAGCCCGCGACCGGATGAGTTGTTGAGCAACGGGCTGAAGGGACTGGACAGCCGATACACTCTCTATCATTACACTACTCCCACCCCGCACCTTCTGGTCGGGCCGAGCGGGGTTTGGGTGCTGATGCCGCGCCATCAGCGAGGAGAGATCTCCTACAGCAATAACCGCTGGCACCAAAAAGGTGGTAACCTCTACTTGAAGATCTTTGCACAGGAAGGACTGGGCCGTCCTGATCTGGAAGTGAAATCAGAGATCGAGCTGATCCAAAAATTCATGAGCAAAGTACTGCCAACCGGCGAAACGGCCCCAGAGATCCGTGCTGCTCTGATCTTCACCCACCCCAAGACCGAAATCAATATTGACGCGGACGAGCAGCCCCCTGCCGAAACACTGCTGCTTAAGGATATCAAAGACGTGCTGCGTAAGAACGCCAAGGGCAAGGGAATTTCTGAAGTCAAAGCCAGGATGATCCAGGACGCTATTCGCACCGCGTAAAAAGGATTTACCGGTCATCCAAATACAGACCCGCTTCCATCACGTCATCCAGGATGGGGCGGGTTTTGCTCTTCTTCAAGGAGAAAACGTTCATGATCCGCAACCAATGGTACGTTGTCCTGGAGTCTCATGAAGTAAAAACCCGCCCTGTTGGAGTAACCCGCCTGGGTGAGAAACTGGTCCTCTGGCGCGATCAGAACGGCGTGGTCCGCGCCGCCGCAGACCGCTGCCCTCACCGCGGTGTGGCACTCAGCCTGTCGGAGATCCAGGCAGGGCATCTGCAGTGCCCTTTCCATGGATTTGAGTTCGATGCTTCAGGTAATTGTGTGTTCATCCCCGCCAACGGTCGCAGCGGTGTTATTCCTCAGGCAATGCATCTGGTTAC
>CAIQIV010000152.1 GCA_903871905.1 uncultured Chloroflexota bacterium
CTCCCTGGCGGTGGAGGAGATTGCTTCGCTTCGCTCGCAATGACAGGGGGGCTGTCGCTGCGAGGCGCGCAGCGGTCTCCCTGGCGGTGGAGGAGATTGCTTCGGCGCAAAGCCGCCTCGCAATGACATGGGGGCGCAAAGCTGCCTCGAAATGACAGGGCGGCTGTCTGGTATGCGCAGGGCAGATCGGGATATTTTTCACGTGACGCTTGACCCCGGTTGGGATTATAATGATTGGGTATGTATTCCATGCAGGGGAAGCCGATAAGCATTCCTGATCTCCCCTGACCACATCTCTCCTGTCAGGAGTAATATGGCAGCTACAAAATGGATCCTCCTGGTCGAGGATGAAGCGATCATTGCGGCCAGGGAGGAGATGATTTTTCGCCGGGAAGGGTATGCGGTGGTCCTGGCATACAGCGGCGAGGAAGCCGTTCAGAAAGCCGCGGCCCAGGCTTTTGACCTGATCTTGATGGATATCAACCTGGGGAACGGCATGGATGGCACGCAGGCAGCCCAGGCGATCCTGCAGGAGCAGGATATCCCCATTGTGTTCCTCTCCTCCCACACTGCGCCGGAAGTGGTGGAAAAAACCGAAAGGATCACTTCCTACGGTTACGTGGTGAAGGATACCGGCGCAACGGTGCTGGCGGCATCGGTCAAGATGGCGTTCAGGCTGCACGCCGCTTACAGGGAGATCCTGCGCGTCAGCGAAGACCTGAAGAACTCTGAACAAAATTTGCGCATTCACCAGGTGGAGCTGGACATGCAGAATGAGGAGCTGCGCAGTGTGCAAAGCGAGCTGACCGCGGCGCGTGACCACTTTATTGACCTTTATGAATTTGCCCCGGTGGGTTACCTCACCCTCGATCCATATGGCTTGATCCTGGAGGCGAATCTCACGGCTGCCGTGCTGTTGAACGTAGCCCGGGGAGCGCTGGCCAGGCAGCCGCTATCGAGCTATATCCTGCCGGGAGACCAGGATCTCTATTATCACCGCCGCAGTGCACTGTCCAGGACCGGATCGCCGCAGGATTTTGAACTGCGCATGCTGCGCAAAGGCGGCCTGCCGTTCCGGGCGTGGCTGACGCTGGCGAAGGCGCCAGGGGATGAAAGCGAGTCTATCCTCCGCCTGGCGCTGTCCGAGATACCCGCAAGCGAAGAGGCCGGAGCCGTTCGCTAGGCGGGCTGGTGCAGATGGTCCACCCGCCCATACCGGGTGGCTGGTGCAAGGAGAGGAGCTGATCATGGCCAGAAGGAAAAAAGTGGTTGAACAGAGCGGAGCGGGCGGCGCCGGGACGGGCGCGCCGGGTGAGGCCGCTGAAAAACCTGCGCTGCTGCAAAAGGATGAAACCCCAGCCTCCAGCTTTCCGATCGTGGGCATCGGCGCCTCGGCGGGAGGGCTGGCAGCCTTCGAGGCTTTCTTCTCCAACCTGCCCCCCGATACGGATACCGGCATGGCGTTTGTGCTGGTGCAGCACCTGGCGCCAGACCACAAGAGCATCCTGGCGGAGATCATCCGTCGCTACACCCGCATGCAGGTTTTTGAAGTGCAGGATGGCATGCTGGTCAAGCCCAACTGCGCTTACATCATCCCCCCCGGTTACGACATGGCTTTCCTGGGCGGCGCCCTCCACCTGCTTGACCCCCAATCCAAGCGCGGCAAGTGGATGCCCATCGATTTCTTCTTCCGCTCCCTGGCCCAGGACCAGCGCGAGCGCTCGATCTGCATCGTCCTGTCGGGCAACGGCAGCGATGGCATGCTGGGGGTGCGCACGATCAAGGGCGAGGGGGGCATGGTCATGGCCCAGGCGCCCGAGACCTGTGAATATGACGGCATGCCGCGCAGCGCCATCTCCACCGGGCTGGTGGATTTTGTGCTGCCGCCGGCGCAAATGCCTGCCCAGCTTGTCGCCTATGTCGCCCGCGCCCTGGGCAAATCGCCCTGGCCGTCCCCTCCGGAGCCGCAGCAGACCGGCAACGAAATCAAGCGCATCTTTGTCCTGCTGCGCGCCCAGACCGGCCACGACCTGTCGCTGTACAAGCCCAGCACCATCCACCGGCGCATCGAGCGGCGCATGGCTATCCACCAGGTGGAAACCCTGGAGAGTTATGTCAAGCTGCTGCAGGTGAACCCCGGCGAGGTCGATGCGCTCTTTCGCGACCTGCTGATCGGGGTCACGGCTTTCTTCCGCGACCCGGAGGCCTTCAAAGCCCTGGAGGAGCTGGTGATCCCCCGCCTGTTTGCCGGCAAACCGCCGGGCAGCATCCTGCGCATCTGGGCGCCGGGCTGCTCCACGGGCGAGGAAGCCTATTCCCTGGCCATCTTAATGGCGGAGTACCAGGAGCTGCACAAGTGCAGCTACCAGGTGCAGGTGTTTGCCACCGATATTGACAGCCAGGCGATCGCCACCGCTCGCGCCGGCCTCTACCCGGCCTCCATCGGCGCCGACCTGACGCCGGAGCGCCTGTCGCGCTACTTCACCCCCGAGCCGGATGGCAGCACCTACCGCATCCACAAGACAATCCGCGATATGCTGATCTTTTCCGAGCAGGATGTGATCAAGGACCCGCCGTTCTCGAAGATCGACCTGATCAGCTGCCGCAACCTGCTGATCTACATGCAGGCGGAGCTGCAGAAAAGGCTTATTCCCCTCTTTCATTACGCTTTAAACCCGGCGGGCTTCCTGTTCCTGGGCACCTCGGAGACGGTTGGCGAGTTCACGGAGCTGTTTGCCAGCCTGGACCGCAAGGCCAAGCTGTACCAGCGCAAGGAGTCGCACCAACCTGCGCCGCTGGGCAGGATCCTGCAGCCGGCGGCGGTGGATGCGCTGCTCCAGCAGCCGGTAAGGAGGATGCCGCGCCAGGCGAAACTCCCCTTGCGGGAGCTGACCGAGCAGGCGCTGCTGCAGCGCGTCATCCAGTCCGGGGCGCTGGTCACTTCCACCGGGGATGTGCTCTACTTCCACGGGCGCACCGGCCTGTACCTGGAACCCGCGCCGGGAGAAGTCGGGGTGAGCAATATCCTCAAGATGGCGCGTGAGGGGCTGCGCCGCGAGCTGACCACCGCCCTCAACCGGGCGGTCGCCAGCCAGGAGCCGGTGCGCATGGCCAACCTGCGGGTCAGGACCAATGGCGACACGACGCTGGTGAACCTGTTGGTGTGCCCGGTGGAAACCAGCGCGGCCGAGGCTGCTGAGCCGCCGCTGTACCTGGTGGTGCTGGAACAGGCGCCGCCTATGGAGCAGGTTGTGCTGCTGCCAGAAGACACGTCGGCAGCCGACAGCGGCGCCCGCATCGCCGGCCTGCAGCGGGCGCTGCAGGAGAAGGAAGAATATCTCCAGTCCACCACCGAGGAGCTGGAGACGGTCAACGAAGAGCTCAAATCTTCCAACGAGGAGATGCAGTCGGTGAATGAAGAGCTGCAGTCCACCAACGAGGAGCTGGAAACCTCCAAGGAGGAGCTGCAGTCGGTCAACGAGGAGCTGGCCACGGTCAACGCCGAGCTGCAGATCAAGGTGGCTGACCTGACGCGGGCGAACAATGACATGAACAACCTGCTGGCAGGCACCAACATTGCCACGCTCTTTGTGGACCACAGCTTGCGCATCCTGCGCTTCACTCCCGCTGCCACCCACATCATCAACCTGATCCATACCGATATCGGCCGGCCGATCGGACACTTCGTCTCCAATATTGATGGATATCAAAGGATGACGGAGGACATCCGGGAGGTGTTGGATACGCTGATCCCCAAGGAAGCGGAAGTGCAGACGAAATCAGGCGCCTGGTATATCATGCGCATCCAGCCCTACCGCACACTGGAGAATGTGATCGAAGGGGCGGTGATCACCTTTGTGGATATTACGGTGCGCAAGAAGGCGGAGCAGACGGTTCAATCCCAGCTGCTTGAGATCAATTCTTTCTATAACAACGCCCCCATTGGCCTGGCTTCGCTGGATAAGGATCTGCGCTTCATCCGCATCAATGAGCGGCTGGCGCAGCTCAACGGCGTCCCGGTGGAAGCGCACCTGGGTAAAACGATTGAGGAGATCGTCCCGGCGCTGGCGCCCCTGGCCCGCCAAATTGTGGCGGAGATCAAAGCCACCGGCAAGCCCAGGGTCGGCGTTGAGTTCCAGGGCGAAACCAGGACCTCCCCGGGCGTGAAACAGACCTGGGAGGAGGGCTGGTACCCGCAGGTGAATGAAGCCGGGGAGATCACGGGGTATTCGGTGTTTGTGCGGGAAAAATCGGTTGGAGGAGAAGCAGTGCATGGTACCGAATAAGGAAACAGCAGGCAAAGACAGCCCCGAACGGTTGGAGGGGCAGGCGGACCTGCGCCGGCAGGCCGAGGCGATCCTCGCCGCCCAGGAGGCGGCCGGGGGTTCTGCAGGCGAAACGGCTGTGCTGCATGAGCTGCGCGTGCACCAGGTGGAGCTGGAGATGCAGAACGAGGAGCTGCGCCGCACCCAGCTGGAGCTGGAGGCCTCCCGCCAGCGCTATCTTGACCTGTATGAGTTTGCCCCGGTGGGTTACTGCACCATCAGCGAAAACGGCCTGGTCCTGGATTCCAACCTCACCGCCGCCGTCCTGCTGAACGTGCCCCGCTCGGCGCTGCTTGGGCAGCGGTTCACCCAGTTTATTCTCCCTTTGCACCAGGACATCTTCTATCAACTGCGAAAAAGGCTGATGGAAGGCGGCGGCCCGCAGGCCTGCGAGCTGTACATGATGCGCACCGGAGCCGGCGTGTTCTGGGCGCGGCTGGAGGCGGCGCTGGTTGAGGATGCCGAAGGCGCCCGCCCCTTCCGCCTGGTGATCAGCGACATCAGCCCTCTGATCCAGGCGCAGGAGGCGCTCAAGCGCTCGCTCCAGGAAAATGAGCTGCTCCTGCGTGAACTCACCCACCGGGTCAAGAACAGCCTGGCGGTGGTGGACAGCCTGCTGGCGTTGGAGCA
>CAIQIV010000153.1 GCA_903871905.1 uncultured Chloroflexota bacterium
CATTGGCTCCACCGTGGCTCACGACTGCCACCAAATGATTATTGTCGGAACGGATGACCAATGCATGGCTGTTGCTGCCAACCAGCTGGCACAAATCGGAGGGGGGCAGGTTGTTGTGCGCCAGGGCGAAGTGATTGGCCAGGTATCCTTACCCATCGCTGGGCTCATGTCCAATGAATTTGCCGAAGTGGTCGCCCGCAAAGCGGCAACTGTGTTATATGGTTTCCGCGCCTGTGGCTGCGGTCTGAACAATCCCAATATGCAGCTCAGCCTGCTGGGTTTACCCGTAATTCCTGAGCTTCGCATCACTGACCGGGGATTGGTCGACGTCACTCAATTTGAAATGATCCCCGTTATCCTGGAATAAACAATGAGCAACCTTTCTGTATCACAACGACTGCATGAAGAGCTGGGGAAGATCATCTCCCAAACCAAACCTGGCGACCGTTTACTTTCCGAGCCTGAGCTGGCATCCCAACTGGGCGTCTCACGCGCCACCCTGCGCGAGGCGATGCGCACCTTCGAAACCCAGGGGATGATCCGCCGCCGCCAGGGATCCGGCACATTCGTTACCCACCCTTCCAACATCATGGAAAGCGGCCTCGAGGTACTCGAAAGCATCGATACCATGGCCGAGCGAAAATCTTTGCCAGTCACCCTGGGCCAGTGCATTATTGACACCCGGGCTTCCACCGATGACGAAGCCAAGGCGCTCGATATCCAGCCCGGAGATAATGTGCTGACCGTCTCGCGTGTGATGCATGCAGATGACCGGCCCGTTGCCTACCTTATCGATATCCTGCCGACAAAGATCCTGAAAGCTGAAGAACTGGACCGCGGCTTCAGCGGTTCGGTCCTCGACCTGCTGCTGCAGCGTGGCAGCGAGAAATTCGATTTCTCCCGCACGGAAATCACAGCGGTGACCGCCTCAGCCGAGGTGGCGCGTGCCCTGGGTATCCAGCGCGGGGACGTACTGCTGCGTTTCGTTGCCTATCTGTATACCAGCGATGGGATTGTGGCAGATTATTCCTATAGTTATTTCCTCCCCGGCTATTTCCGCTTCCACGTGGTGCGCCGGGTGGGTTAATAATCCACATAAACAACCTATTCAATCTTCTGGAGGTTCAAAATGCGTAGTTTCCTTGGTCGTGATATCTTGTCATTGAAAGACTTCGGGCGTGAAGAATACTTCCGCATCTTCGAGGTCGCTGATGAATTAGAGCCCATTGCGCGCAATCGCCGCAACAGCAACATGCTGGCAGAGAAAACCCTGGTAACAGCTTTCTACCAGCCCAGCACCCGCACCCGCCTGGCTCACGAAGCAGCCATGCACCGCCTGGGTGGTCATGTCACCGGTTTCTCGGACGCCAAGATGACCCGCGCCGGCGATTTTTACCAGGAATCGATTAAAGACACCGTGCGCATGCTGGAATACTACGGCGACGCCATTGTCATGCGCCACTTCCAGCAGGGCGCCCCGCAAGAGGCAGCCCGCTGGTCAAGCGTGCCGGTGATCAACGCCGGTGATGGCTGGGGCGAGCACCCCACCCAGGTCCTGACCGACCTTTACACCATCCTCAACGAGAAGGGCACCCTGGACGGCCTGAACTTCCTGCTGATCGGCGACATGCGCATGCGCACCATGCACAGCATTTCTTATGCGATGTCCCAGTTTGACATCAACGCCATGTACGTCTCTCCTCCGAACATGAGCCTGACCGACGATTTCAAGCAGGAACTGGTGAACCTGAACTTGAACTTCCGCGAGCTGGAGCACGTCGAGCAGGGGATTGCCGAAGCGGACGTAATCTACATGGAACCTGTGGTGCAGCCTGACTATACCAAGTCACGCGATGAGCGCTCTGGCAAAGAGGGCTTTACCCCCGACAACTACCGCGTAACCAAGGAACTCATGCGCAAGGCCCCCCAGGATTCGATCATCCTGCACTCCTTGCCCCGCATGGATGAGCTACCGGCTGAGGTGGATGATACCCGCCATGCCCGCTATTGGATCGAGGCCTTCAACGGCGTCGTTGTTCGCATGGCCTTGCTCGCCCTGGTTTTGGGAGCAATGGAATAAACCCATCCGTTTGAGAGACCTGGCTGAAGCTCAGCCAGGTCTGCCACTTTTCGCAGGAGAATTAAGAAATGCAAACAGATCTTCGTGGCCGTGATTTGATCGGCGACCTGGACTTCAGTAAAGAAGAAGTCGAAACCGTACTGGACGTGGCTTTTGACCTGAAGCGCAAGCGCGCTCTGGGAGAATCGCACGCCTACCTCCGGGACAAAGTCCTGGCCATGCTGTTCTTCTTTTCCAGCACCCGCACTCGCGGTTCTTTCGAAGCTGGTATGGCGCAGCTGGGCGGGCATGCAGCCTTTATCGAAAGCAAAACCACCCAGATTTCCCACGGCGACACCCCCAAAGAAATCGGTGAGATCTTTGGCCGCTACTTTGACGGCATCGCCATCCGCCACGTGGATTGGGGCGTTGGCAACGGCTATCTGAATGCGGTAGCGAAGGCGTCGCGCGTGCCCATCTTGAACATGCAGTGCGATATCTATCACCCCTTCCAGTGCCTGGCTGACCTGATGACCATCATCGAGAAAAAAGGCCGTGACCTGCGGCGCAAGAAAATGGTTGTCTCCTGGGCATATGCCGCTTCCTATCAGAAGCCCATGTCGGTGCCGCAGTCCCTGGTGCTGCAGATGCCGCGTTTTGGCATGGATGTTGTCCTGGCCCATCCACCTGAGTTCAAGTTGATGCCCGAGGTTATGGAGCAGGCACAAGAGCAGGCCCGCAAGTTCGGTACCGGTTTCGAGGTGGTAGATGATATGGAAGCCGCCTTCAAAGATGCCGATATCATCTACGCCAAGTCGTGGGGCGCCATGGTTCACACACCCGATGCCAACGCGGGAGCAGAGATCATTAAGAAGTACTCTCACTGGATCACCGACGAGCGCAAGATGGCCCTGGCAAAATCAGATGCTATCTATATGCACCCGCTCCCGGCTGACCGCAACATTGAGGTCACCGATGGCGTGATGGACGGCGTCCAATCCGTAGTATACGACGAAGCCGAGAACCGCATGCACGCTCAGAAAGCCGTCATGGCTTTAACCATGAAATAATTTGGAGGATTGAATGACCAGGAAAGTTGCCGTTGTAGCAATTGGTGGAAACTCACTGATTAAAGATAAAGGCCACCAGTCTGTAGAAGACCAATACCAGGCAGCAAAAGAAACCACCTATCATATCGCTGATATGATAGAGGCCGGTTGGGATGTGGCCATTGGACATGGCAACGGACCTCAGGTCGGTTTTATTTTGCGCCGGTCCGAGATTGCCGCCAAGGTCGAGGGGATGCACGAGATTCCCCTGGATGTCTGCGGCGCTGACAGCCAGGGAGCGATCGGTTACGCTCTGCAGCAAACCCTGCAGAACGAGCTTTATCGCCGCGGGATCAAGAAACCTTGCACCACGATAGTCACCCAGGTGCTGGTAGACAAGGAAGATAAAGCCTTTAAAAACCCATCCAAACCGATCGGTGGGTTTATGGATGAGACGGAAGCCAAGCGGCGCGCCAAAGAGCTGGAATGGTCGGTCGTTGAAGATGCCGGCCGCGGCTGGCGGCGCGTGGTTGCCTCCCCGCTCCCCAAGGAAATTGTTGAGCTGGACTCGGTCAGGGTGCTGGTTGAAGCGGGCGTAGTGGTGATCACTGTCGGCGGCGGCGGCATTCCGGTGATCGACTCAGGCGACGGCGTATACGTGGGAACGGCTGCAGTCATCGATAAGGATTTTGCCAGCAGCTTGTTAGCCCAACAGCTCCATGCAGATCTCTTCTTGATTTCGACTGCTGTCGAAAAAGTCGCTCTCAATTATGGCAAACCGGAAGAGAAATGGCTGGACCGGATCACCCTGGCGGAGGCCAAACAGTACCTGGCCGAAGGCAGCCACTTTGCCAAGGGGTCCATGGCTCCAAAAATCCAGGCAATCATCTGGTTCCTGGAAAATGGAGGCAAGCAGGCGATCATTACCAATCCCGAGAATATCGGGCGGGCGCTGAAAGGTGAAACCGGCACACTGATTGTTCCCTGATGATTAGATGACCTGGCAGGTAAGTTGATTACCTGCCAGGTTTTTTCTTTTGGATAAAAAGTGTCATCCTGTCAGGGAAAAATATTACGAATTGCCATGGACGAATCCGGGATCTCGTTGTAAATTATGATAGACTTTAACAACCGGAGTTTCCACGGGACGGAAAAAATACACCGTGAAGAAAACTGGAACTTGAATGCTAATCTAATAAGGATAGAGAAAGGAGCGCGAGATTTCCGGGATAAAGACCTTTCACCAACTAATTGTAGGATTTCAGTCAATAATTCAATGAATCGAGGAGAAGATAAACCAATGAAAACGAGTTCCTTTTGGAAGGTATGTGCTTTGATCCTGGTGGTTGTGATGCTGGTTTCCGCCTGTGCATCCCCCACCCCCCCTCCTGCCCCGGCGGCCACTGAGGCTCCTGCCCCGGCAGCCACCGAAGCCCCTGCACCGGCAGCCACCCAGGCTCCGGCTGAGGAAGCTGGTGGTTTCCAAATCCCGGCAGTGGTTGATGGAAAGTTCAATGTCGCCATGGTCTTGATTGGGCCCCACGACGACGGCGGCTGGTCCCAGGCTCACTATGAGGGCCTGGAATACGTGGCTAAGAATGTCGAGAATGTCAATGTTGCCTACATTGAGAATGTGCCTGAAGGCGCCGACTCGGAACAGGTATTCCGCAGCCTGGCGCGCAAGGGCTTCAGCCTGATCTTCGGCACCTCCTTCGGCTTCATGGATCCCATGGAAGCCGTCGCTGGTGAGTTCCCCGATGTGACCTTTATCCACATCTCTGGCTACAAGTCCAACGGCACTAACTTTGGCAACCTGTTCGGCGCTATGGAGTCAATGAAGTACCTGGCGGGCATGCTGGCCGGGTCGCGCGCCAAGAAAGACGGCAATCCCAAGTTGGGTTATATGGCCACCTTCCCCATCCCGGAAGAGCTGCGCCTGGGTAATGCCTTTGCCCTGGGCATGCGCAAGACCTGCCCGGAGTGCACCCTGGATGTACGCTGGATCAACACCTGGCACGACCCGGTTGTTGAAAAAGAAGCTGCAGCCTCGCTGTTCGATGCCGGCGCCCAGGTGGTGCTGACCGGCGCCGATACCCCCGCTGTGGCGGATGTCGCCCAGGAAAAAGGCAAATGGGGCATCACCTATGACTTCAAAGGCTCGTGCAAGGTCGAGCGCTGCCTGACCGCCCCTTACTGGAACTGGGGCCCGATCTATGCCAAGATTACCAAAGAAGTGGCTGACAAAACCTACAAGGTTGGCCAGGATTACTTCGATGCTGAGACCAATGGCATGGGTCTGTTCGGCCTGATGGAAGGCGAGAAGCTGACCAAAGGCATGGAAGACCTGGATCCGGCTGACCTGAAGCTGGTACAGGACACCCTGGCCCAGATGCTGGCTGGCAAATTCACCCGCTTTGATGTCTTCTCTGGCGAAATCAAAGACAACCAGGGCAAGGTGATCGTCCCGGCTGGCGAGAAGATGGTCCAGGCCGACCTGGATCAGTTCCCTCCCGGCGCCCCTGGCCTGGAATGCAAGTACTGCATGTATTGGTGGGCTGAAGGCATCACTGCCGAACTGCCAAAGCAGTAAATATTCTCTAGTTGCATGGGGACCAGGATCGATCAATCAATTCCTGGTCCCCAATTCCAATCAATCCTTCGGTTTTCGTTCAATAAAAACAGGGAGTAAAGTGGCTGGAATACCTGAGACTGAAGCTCCAAATATTATTGAGATGCGTGGGATCATCAAGCGTTTCCCTGGCGTTTTAGCCAATGACAAAGTCGATTTTGACTTGCGCAAGGGAGAAATCCACGCTCTGCTGGGCGAGAATGGTGCTGGAAAAAGCACCCTGATGAATATCCTGGCTGGCCTGTACCGCGAAGACGGCGGAACCATCCTGCTGCGAGGCCAACCAATCAGCTTCTCATCACCCCGTGATGCGATCAAAGCTGGCATCGGCATGGTGCACCAACACTTCATGCTCGTCCCCTCCCAGACTGTCACCGAGAATATTTTATTGGGGTTAGACACCCCCCGTTTCCGGATGAATCTCCATGAGTACGACCAGGCGATTGCGAAACTAGGGGAACAATATGGGCTGGCGGTCGATCCATCGGCAAAAATCTGGCAGCTATCTGTTGGCGAGCAGCAGCGGGTTGAGCTGCTTAAGATGCTGTACCGCGGAGCCGAGGTACTGATCATGGACGAGCCCACCGCGGTGCTGGCCCCTTCCGAAATTGAGGGATTGATCCAGACGCTGCGCACCATGGTGGACAGTGGAAAATCCATCATCTTTATCAGCCACAAGCTGAACGAGGTGATGGCTATTGCAGATCGCATCACGGTGCTGCGAAAAGGGCAAGTCTCTGCCGCTGGCATCCCCTGCAAAGAGGTTACCATCAAGGAACTGGCGCGCAGGATGGTCGGTCGCGATGTGTCCTTCCACCTGGACAAGAAGGTGCAGGAGCCTGGCAAGGTCATCTTGACCGTAGAGCATGTCTCAGCCGAAAACAATAAAGGCCTGCCTGCCCTGCGCGATGTCAGCTTCCAGGTCCGTTCCGGCGAGGTGGTGGGATTGGCTGGGGTTGCTGGCAATGGCCAAAGTGAGCTGGCCCAGGTGATTACGGGCATGCGCAAAGTGACCCAGGGGAAAATATTCCTTGAAAGCCAGGAAATCCAGAACCGATCCGCTGATTACGGGATCCACCATGGATTGGCTCATGTTCCCGAAGATCGCACGCACGTAGGATCAGCGCCAAACCTCAGCGTAACCGATAACGTCATCATGAAAAAGTACCAGCGCCCACCGCTGTCCAAAGGCTGGATGCTGGATATGCATGCTGCGGAAGGCTATGCTGAAGAGCTCAAGAAAGGGTACGATATAGTCGCCCCAACCATCAACACCCCGGTTCGTCTGTTATCCGGAGGCAACCTGCAGCGGGTGATCCTGGCGCGTGAAATTTCTGCCGGCCCGTCGATGATGGTCGCAGTCCAGCCGACCCGCGGCCTGGATATTGGGGCAATCGAGGGCGTCCACCGCCTGCTGCTAGCCCAACGCCAGGCTGGATCGGCGATTCTGCTCATTTCTGAAGAGTTGGAGGAGCTATTGGCATTAAGCGATCGCATTCTGGTGCTCTACGAGGGGAAAATTATGGGTGAAATCCTTGACCAGGATGTGGAAAAGATCGGCTTGATGATGACCGGGACACCTTTAGAACAAATCCTTTCCCAAGGAGATAAGAAATGACTGATCTCGTGCCCACTTCAAGTCAGCCAGTGCGGAAAGGACTTCCCTTTCGAATCGTTCTTGAGCCGCGCCTGGAACAACCTGCCAAATGGTTCCCCGTAGCTGTCTCATTTGGAGCCGTTGTCATAGCCTTGATCATTGGCGGTATCGTCCTGGCTATTGCCGGCGGTGACCCGTTTAGGAGTTACGCCGCCATCGGGAGAGCCGCATTCGGCAGTATTGGTGTATTCTCAGATACCATCGTCAAGGCGACCCCCCTGATCCTGGTTGGCCTGGCATGTTCAGTGGCCTTCCGGATGCGGCTGTGGAACATCGGCGCAGAAGGGCAGTTCTTCCTGGGCGCCTTTGGAGCCAGCGCCGTGGTGCTGATCCCGCTCCTGCCCGCCGGCACCCCGGCCTGGATCTTTATCCCGGCAATGATGATTGCTGGGATAGCCTGCGGCGCTTTGTGGGGGTTTATCCCCGGCTTTCTCAAAGCCCGCTTCAATGTGAACGAGATCATCTCGACCCTGATGATGAACTACATTGCGGTGGCCTGGAATAACTTTTTCATCTTCACAGTCTGGAGCGAAAGCGGATTCCAGATGTCCCGCATGTTCCCCAAGACTGCATGGCTTCCCAGGTTAGCCGATTTTTCAAAACAGATACCAGCTTTTCGTGGATTGACCACCCATCTTGGATTGATTATCGCACTCCTGGCCGCCGTAGTGGTGTGGTTTATCCTCTACCGCAGCCGTTGGGGGTATGAGATCCGCCTGATCGGCGATAATCCAAAAGCGGCGAGCTATGCGGGGATCAATATCCAGCGCAACATCATCCTGGTGATGATGCTGTCCGGTGGGCTGGCCGGCCTGGCTGGTATGTCAGAGATCACAGGTGTTGTGCACAGGCTCCAGGGAGCAATCTCACCAGGTTATGGATTCACAGGGATTATCATTGCCTGGCTGGCAAAATTGAACCCCTTTGCTGTGGTCATCGTATCCATCCTGTTTGGCGCACTCATCCTGGCGGGTCGTGAGATCCAACCTTCTGGGATCCCCAAGATGATCCAGGGCATCCTGTTGGTATGCCTGATCGCAAGCGACTTCTTCCTTCGGTACCGCGTGCGCATCGTGCGCAATGAGGAGGCATAGGCCATGGATCTGATCACCATTTTATCCGCTGGTGTTGCATCCGGAACCGTATTGCTGTTTGCCACCATGGGAGAGCTCTTTACAGAGCGTTCTGGTGTGCTCAACCTGGGTGTAGAAGGGATGATGCTGATCGGGGCGATGAGCGCCTTCTCTGTGTCCCTTCATACGGGCAGTCCGTGGTTAGGAGTGCTGGTTGCGATGCTTGCTGCAGGCTTGCTCAGCCAGATCCATGCCTTCATCGCCATTACGCTGCAAGGCGACCAGGTGGTCAGCGGGCTGGCGCTCACCTTCCTGGGCACTGGTATCAGCCTTGTGTTGGGCGATGGGTTGAGCAAGGCAGGGGCTGTCTCGCTGCTGCCAAATTTCACTATCCCCATCCTGGGCTACATCCCTGTCATTGGTCCGATCTTCTTCTATGACCAATCGATCCTGGTTTACATTGGTTATCTGCTGATCCCCCTGTCCTGGTACTATATCTACCGCACCCGGCCAGGAATGCACCTGCGAGCCGTTGGCGAATACCCATCTGCCGCAGACGCGCTGGGGATTAACGTTTACCGGCTGCGCTACTTCTATGTGTTCCTGGGCGGCCTGCTGGCTGGACTTGCAGGAGCAACCATCAGCCTGGAAATTGCACCCGGATGGTTCTCTGAGCTGACCACCGCCGGCCAGGGCTGGATTGCAGTCGGCCTGGTGATCTTTGCCCAATGGGATCCCTTCCGCGCCGTCGTTGGCTCCTACGCTTTTGGAGCACTGCGCCGGTTGATTCTCGACATCCAGGGACCCACGACCATCCTGGGGATTCCTAACCCCTTCTTTTATAATCCCTATTGGGGATTCTTTTTGCAGATGCTCCCCTATGCATTCACGATTATCGTCCTGGTAATCGGCTCGCGCGAGGCCATGCGCAAGCGCCTTGGCGCTCCGGCAGCTTTGGGGAACCCTTATATTCGTGGTGAAAGAGGTTTATAGTATGGATAAATTTTTAGGGTATCGTTGTTCCCTGTGTGGGCATGAATTTGGCCCTGGTGAAATAACTTACACCTGCCCACACGATGGAGGCAACCTTGACGTGGTTCTTGACTATGCAGCAATCCACAAGCAGTTCCCTTCGATGGAAATGTTCCTGCTTTCCACAACCGAGCCTTCGCTGTGGAGATACCTGCCCTTGATCCCGGTTGCCAACCCGGGGGGGGAAGGGACGCCGTTACGGGCAGCCGGGAATACCCCGGTCTTCTCCCCTCCACTGCTGAAGAAGCAGTTGGGAATGGAAAATCTATGGATTAAAGATGAAAGCCGCAACCCTACGGCTTCCTTCAAGGATCGCGCCAGCTCGGTCGTGATCGCCCGCGCCCGCCAGATCAACGCTGAAGTCGTCGTGACGGCATCCACCGGCAATGCCGGGGCAGCCCTGGCTGGAATGGCCGCGGCGGTGAATCACAAGGCGATCATTTTTGCCCCGCGTACCGCGCCGCCAGCAAAAATCGCCCAATTGTTGATCTTCGGCGCACGCGTCCTGCTGGTAGATGGATCGTATGATGATGCTTTTGATCTGACCATCCAGGCCTCCCAGGAATTTGGCTGGTACTGCCGCAACACCGGTTACAACCCGTTTACTGTTGAAGGAAAGAAAACTGCTGCCTTTGAGATCTGGGAGTTCTGGTCACGTCTTTCCCCAAACCCCCGCCACCAGGTCTTTGATAAGCCGCTCTCGGTCTTTGTCTCCGTCGGAGATGGGAATATTATCTCGGGAATCCACAAAGGGTTTAAAGACCTGGTCGATCTGGGCTGGATGGAACAGATGCCGCGAATTTTCGGCATCCAGGCAGAAGGTTCAGCCGCCATTGCCAATGCCTATTTTGCTGGTGTGGATCACATTACTCCGGTGTCCGCTAAAACCCTGGCTGATTCGATCTCGGTTGACCTGCCGCGGGATGGGGTGCGCGCAGTTCGTGCGGCTACCCAGACCCATGGCGCTTACATAACGGTCAGCGACCAGGAAATTCTTTCAGCAATTGCTGCATTAGGCAAAGTGGGTATCTTCGCCGAGCCAGCCGGTTCCACCTCCTACGCTGGCCTGGTTAAGGCCCTGAGCCAGAAGTTGATTGACCCTCAGGACCCGGTCCTGGTGGTCAATACAGGGAGTGGGTTGAAGGA
>CAIQIV010000154.1 GCA_903871905.1 uncultured Chloroflexota bacterium
AGCGAAGCAATCTCCCCTCCGGCCGGAGACTGCTTCGTGCCTCGCAGTGACAGCTGTCCAGCCGGAGACTGCTTCGTGCCTCGCAGTGACAGCTGCCTAGCCGGAGACTGCTTCGCAAGCTCGCAGTGACAGAGCAGCCAAACCTATGCGCAGTCCGGCCGGTTTTTCTTGCACATCATGCGGGAAAAGTCTTCCTCAAGATAATCACAGCAGCCGCCGGCCTGCAAGCCGGTCTTCACCGGCAGCGCTTTTGCCGTGGTTAATGCTTCTGGCAGGGCGGGGGATACGGGGCAAACAGGTTGGGGATTGGACTGTCTCATCGATACCTTCCTTATCATCTGTGCGGGCCAACCGCATGGCTGCCGGCAAAAGCCAGGCAAACCAGGTCAAAACAAAGTATAGCATAATTGCACAAAACAGAAATACTACAACAGACTTATCCGGTCCTGGAGCCCACAGAGCTCATCGAGAGATGTATAATAGAAAAGTCTTATTTTTATCATTTGCCGTGACCTAACGGTATGATCCCGCGCTTTGATTGGAGAAACTATGTCCCAAGAACCGCCTACAACCCCCGCTTCCCCCAAACCCTACCCGGAGGACTGGCAGTTTTCGGCTGTCCTGGATGGAGGGGAGAAATCCTGCGGCGACGTGGCCATTGAGCTGCGCCTGTTTCTCAAGGATTTCCCATCCGGTGAGCGCTTCCTGTTGATCGCCCGCTACCCCGGGGTGATTTCTGATATCCCGGCCTACTGCCGCATGACCGGGAATATCTGCATCGCCCAACAATACCCCTATTTCCTGATCCAGAAAAAGTAGCACATGACCAGGAAGTTTTGTGTCTCGATTTCCAACTGCCACAAAGACCCGGATAAGGTGGTCATCGGGTTTATGCTGGCCAGCGCTTCGCTGGGCGTGGAACAGGACACCCTGGTCTTCCTCACCACCGATGGGGTCTGGGCGGCGGTGCAGGGAGAAGCGGAAAAGATCAACCTGGGCAAGCCGTTTTCCCCGCTGAAAGAATCCATCGAGCGCTTCATCCAGGGCGGCGGTCGCATCCTGGTCTGCCGGCCGTGCATGGAGATCCGCGCCATCCACCCGCAGGATTTGATTCCCGGGGCTGAGCCTGCCGGCGGGACGGCTCTGATGGAATTCCTGGCAGACGGCGCAAACTGCATCAGCTTCTAAGCTCTTCCCCCCCTCAGCGCCAGCGCCGTGGTCCAGTGCCCACGGAACGCAGGTTGATGCCAGGGCGGCGGCGCCCAGGTGCTGCACGGATGGATTATCTATTTCGGCCCGTTGGGGTTCCCCAAGGCAGGGTTACCGTAAAGGTGCTGCCCAGGCCCGGGGTGCTTTCCACTGCCAGGCGGCCGCCGTGCAGATCCACCAGCGCCAGGCCCTATCCGGTTCCCTCGTAGCAGCGGGACAGGCTGGCGTCCAGATTGAAGATATTTTTTCAAGCTTATCCATCACTCACGACATCCCCATGGGGTAAACCCGGCTTCCGAAGTCTTTGAACACTTCAGATGTCTGGTCTTATCTCTTCTCGGTGAGGTCTGCGCGCTCCGTGGCAGAACTCTTCACGCCATCCCCCTTAGCCTGCCACAGAGCACTCCGAGAGGACTGGTCTAATGGGAGATCACCGGCAGGTACAGGGTGTGACTGCGATTCTGCTCAACAAACTGGATGATGCTGCGGGTGGGTAAGGCATCTGCATCCCCGATGGCCGCCATTTCGGAGGTGTGATCATAGCCCGGCAGGAGGACGGTCTCCTGGGCAAAGCCGTGGGACTGCAGCGCCGTGGAAAAATCTGCCGTCTGGCCCGCCAGGGTGGGCAGGTCGCTCTCGGCGTACAGCAGCAGCACCGGCGGCAGCCCCGCGGCTCCGTCCAGGTGCAGCAGGGGGGAGGCGTCCTGCACCTGCGCCTGGGCAAACGGCCAATCCATGAAGGTCTGCCCCATGGGGGAGGGAACCACAGCCTGCGTCTCCGGCGAGGTCAGGTCGTAGATCCCGCTCATGCTGATCAGCCCCTGGACCTCGGGGCGCAGGTATGCCGTGTCCGGGTGAGTGAGCGCCAGCGAGACCAGGTGCCCGCCCGCCGAATGGCCGAAGACAAAGACCTGGCTCGCATCTCCGCCGTAGTCCCCGATATGGGAGTATACCCAATGGACAGCCGTGGCGACATCCTGGATGTTGTCCGGGTACCAGGCGGCCTTGTGCGCCGGGTCCTGGGTGCAGGAGGCGCGGCTGAGGCAGTCCGCACCGGAGAGAAAAACCTGGTCTGAGGTCAGGCGGTAGTCCACCACCACGGTCACCCAGCCCATCTCACCGGTAAAGGAGGCAGGCACGTAGCTGTACCAGTCGGCATAGCCATCCACCCAGGCGCCGCCGTGGACAAACACCACCACCGGCCGACCGGACAGCCAGGCCCCGTCCTGCTGCGGGCGGTAAATGGTGGCGGTGCGCGTTTCGAAGTCTTCCTTGTTCGAATAAACCTTGAAACCGTCATCCGTGCGCACATCGGTGATGTGAAAAGGCTCGGCGGCATAGCCGCACTGCGTGGCGTACACCGGGTAGGTGGTGGTGATGGGCTGCTGGATGCTCCAGGACCCGCACGCCTGCCCCTGGACCGCGTGGGCGTTCTCCAGGGCCCAGGCGGGCGAGCTGCGCCGGGGCGGCTGCCCCCATCCCGTCCGTCCACCAGCTGGCAGTCCCGCCGACCAGGCCGGCGCGGCCAGGGTCAAAACAACGATCATCCAAAGTATCATGTTCATCCGCTTCATCTTTTGCCTTCCTCATTATCAAATCTGTTTCACTATCTCCGCTGATCATAATCGTGAGTCGATGAAGGGTGTACCCTCTCAAGAGGGGAATGTACCAGCCACTTTGGTAGCCTGGCTGGCCATCTGCTGCCAGCCGCCCACAGCCTCGACCTTGCAAAATTGTAAGCCAGCTTAGTAGTTTCTCCCTCTTTCTGTATGCATTCCCTTAAGCCTGGAGAATAGACACAATGGATATTGCAGTGATATACTCACCCTGTACAATATGCTCAAACCCAGATATGTTCCATGCCCAATGGTGCCTGTGCAGCCGGTGTACTGCCAGTTACAGGAAGGATATGACCAGACCTGGTGCCCTGACCACGTGCCCTAAACCAATTGAATAAATTGAATGCAAAGAGATAGGAGAACAATATGACTGTATCGAGACGTGACTTCCTGAAACTGGCGGGGGCATCCGCCGGGCTGGCCGGGCTGAGCGCCACGGGCGTCAGCCGCGGGCTTGCGGCCACCGGGACCGACCCGGCGAACCCCGCCGGCGGGCGTGAGATCCTGCCCGTGCCCGACATCCCCGGCCCGGCCCCCGCCGCGGTCTATTCCACCGCCGACATGACCTACCCGCCCATGCCGCGCATCACCCCGCCCGAAGGCGCCCCCAATATCGCCATCATCCTGGTCGACGATATGGGCTTCGGCGCCCCCAGCGCCTTTGGCGGGCCGTGCGCCATGCCCAACCTGGAGCGCGTGCAAAAAGAGGGGCTGA
>CAIQIV010000155.1 GCA_903871905.1 uncultured Chloroflexota bacterium
GGCGCCGGCGGCGCGGCCGGCGCTTTTGAACAGAACGGCTTTGCCGGGCAGTGGGGCGGCGGCGGGGGAGCGGGTGGCCCCTCCAGTTACAGCGGCGGCCTCGGCGGTTTTGGCGGCGGCGGCGGCGGCGGTTTCGCTGACGGCGGCTGGGGCGGCGGGGACGGCGGCTGGAGCGGCGGCGGCGGCGGCGGGATGGGCGGGGCCATCTTCGTAAAAAGCGGCAGCCTGAGCATGAGCTCCAGCACCTTCAGCTCCAACCAGGCGCGCGGCGGCAGCGTGCATAATGATGGATTTGCCCAGCCGGGACAGGGCTACGGCGGGGCGATCTTCTACTGCAACACCCCGGAGTGCCAGGGCGCCAGCATTACCGACCAGGGGAACAACACCTTTAGCAGCAACAGCGCCACCACCGCGGGGAACGATCTCTACCCCAGCCTGATCCGGCCGGAGCTGTCCCTGTCCAAGCGGGGCGCCCCGGCTGCCGCCCGCCCGGGCGAGACGATCACCTATACCCTGGTCTTCTCGAACATCGGCACGGGTACTGCCGCCGGGGTGCAGCTCAGCGACACGCTGCCGGATGAGCTGGAAAATGCCCAGGTTTCCAGCAGCGGGCTGTTGATCACCCAGACTTCACCCGGCTTCACCTGGCAGGTACAGGACATGGATCCCCTGGCAGCAGGCATGCTTACCATCACCGCCCGCATCAAGAACCACACCAGCGTGCGGGTGTTCACCAACACGGCAGAGATCACCACCCAGACGGCCGGCGACCCGCTGCAGCTCAACACGGACAGCGCCAGCCTGGAGGTGCTGTGCCCGCTGGTCTACGATGTCGACACGACCGCCGACAGCGGCAGCGGCTCGCTGCGCCAGGCGGCAGCCGAAGTGTGTACAGGTGGGACGATCCTATTTGCTGAAGCGCTGCAGGACCAGACGATCACCCTGGGCAGCCCGATCGTGCTCGAGCGGGATGTGACCATTGACGGGAGTGGACGGAATGTGTCGATCAGCGGCGGCGGAGCGGTGCGGGTGTTCAAAGTGCTGGGTGGGACGATCGTGCTGCATGACCTGGGGGTGATCAACGGGCTGGCGCGCGGCGGTTTCCCCGGCCTGGCTCACAACGGAGGCGGCGGAGGCGCTGCAGGGCTGGGCGGCGGGCTGTTCATCGCCGCAGGCAGCGTGCTGGTTGAAGAAGTGCGTTTCACCGGCAACACTGCCCAGGGCGCCAGCGGGGCGCCTACCTGGGGTGACGGCGGCAGCGGCGGCGGCGGCGGCGGTGGGATGAATGGGGACGGCAGTCCCTCGGAGAGCAGCAGCGGCGGCAGCGGCGGAGCGGGCGAAACCGGCGCTGGCGCCGCCGGTTTTGGCGCCGGCGGAAACGGCGGGGACCTGGGCCTGCCCGGGCAGGATGGGGAGTGGGGCGGTGGTGGTGGGGGCAGCGGCAGCCTGGACGCACAGCCGGGTGGAAACGGCGGTTTTGGCGGCGGCGGCGGCGGGGGCTACGGCCAGGCCGGCTTCGGTGCGGGAGATGGCACCCAGGGGCACGGCGGCGCGGGCAGCGGCATGGGCGGCGCCATCTTTATCAAAGCCGGCAGCCTGACCGTACGCAGCAGCAGCTTTAACGGCAACACGGCTGCCGGGGGCATGTTTTACAGCCCGGCGACTTCCTACGGCGGGGCGATCTTTGCCTGTGTGCAGGCCTCCTGGACAGGCTGCGAGGGGGCAGTGTTCGACCTGGACCTGGCCAGCACCTTCAGCAGCAACAGCGCCGACCACGGTATGAATATTTATCCGCAGGCCGAGCTAGGCCTGGGCGCGCAGGTGTCCCCGCTGGCAGCCCAACCAGGCGGGCTGCTCACTTATACCTTGAGCTTCACCAACACCGGTTATTACCCGCTGCAAATGCTGCGTATCACCGAGACGCTGCCGGCTGAGTTGGAGGCGGTGCAGGTGATCAGCGGCGGGCTGGCGATCACCGATAGCGGGTACTCCCCGGCCTACGCCTGGCAGGCGCAGGAGATGATCTCCGGGACAGCCGGCGCCATCACCCTGACCGCGCGGGTTAAGCCGCACACGCCCCCTGGCTGCTTATCCACCCAGGCGGCAGGTTCCGCAGTCACGCTGGGGGGCGTCCAGGTGGTTCAATCCCCCTGGATGACGGTAACGGTGGGCTGCCCGGACAGCTACGTGGTAGATACGACCGCTGACAGCGGCGCCGGCTCGCTGCGCCAGGCGGTGGCGGAAGTATGCAGCGGCGGGACGATCAACTTTGACGAAACGCTGCAGGGCCAGGTGATCACGCTGACCGGGGGGACGATCCTGCTGGAGCGGGATGTGACCATTGACGGGACGGGTCGCGAGGTGACCCTCAGCGGCGGCGGCGTGCAGCGCGTGTTCTATGCCCGCGGCGCCAGCCTCACGCTGCGCGGCCTGGCGATCGCAGGTGGAGCAGCGCAGGGCGGCGCGGGCGGCAAGGGGTATTACGGCGGCGGCGGCGGCGGCGGTTTGGGCGGTGGGCTGCTGGTGGAGAGCGGCAGCGTGACCCTGGAGGGGATGAGCTTCAGCGGCAACCGGGCACAGGGTGGAGACGGCGCGGCTGGCAGCGGCCTGTATACCCGGGGCGGCGGCGGGGGCGGCATGGGCGGCAATGGCGGGGATGCGACCAGCACCGGCGGCAGCGGTGGGGCAGGCGTTTACGGCCTGGGCGCCGGTGGGAGCGGCGGCGATTACAAGTCCAGTGGGGTGAACGGCAGTTGGGGCGGCGGCGGGGGCGGCGCGGCGAAGGACAGCAGCGGCAGCGGCGGTTCTGGCGGCTTTGGCGGGGGCGGCGGCGGGGGCAGCGTGGGCGGGCCGGGCGGTTACGGCGCCGGGAATGGCGCTTACAACAGCGCCAGCGCGCCCGGCGGCGGCGGGGCCGGGATGGGCGGCGCAATTTTTGTCAAATCCGGTGTACTGGTGTTGAAGGATACCTCCTTCAGCGATAACCAGGCGGACGGCGGAGCAGCGGAAGCCGGGGCCGGGGCCGGCGGCGGCTACGGAGGGGCGGTCTTTTACTGCGGCTTCCCCGCCGGCAGCGACTGCCAGGGGGCGACCCTCACCGACCAGGGCGGCAACCAATTCAGCAGCAACCACGCCGCCACGGATGGGCCGGATATCTACCCCATCCCACACCTGAGCATCGCGGCGCAGGCTGCACCGCAGCAGGGCTATCCAGGCGACCCGATCACATTCACCCTGGCTTTCACCAACAGTGGGATGCTCACTGCCAGCGATGTGGTGGTCACCTTCACCCTGCCAGTCACGCTGAGCGAGGCGGTGGTGTTCAGCCAAACGGCAGCGATCACGGATACCGGGGCGGATCCGGCTTTCGTTTGGCAGGTGCAAGACCTGGCACCCGGGGCGGCGGCGGCGATCAGCCTGCGCGCCACCATCCCCCCGCGCACCCCGGGCGGCATGCTGGCCCTGGTCCCCTATGTGCGCTGGCAGGATTGGATCCAGATCCAGCACTCGCAGGGCCAGCCGGTGACGGTGCAGGTCCTACCGTTGTACCAGCGCTTCTTGCCTATGGTGATCAGCCGCGCTATGCCCTGGCATATTTCCAAAATTTCTAAATAAACCGGTCTTCCAGCTCAGGAGGCACATGTTAATTCGACCCAATCCCTTCACCTTAGCAAAGCTGTCCCTATCCGGCCGGCTGATGCTGGTCCTGGTGCTGCTCGCCAGCCTGGTACCCGCGCCCCAGCCGGCGGCGCGGGCCGCGCCCGTTACCTGGCTGGCCGCCGGTTCCTTGAATCAGGCCCGCAGCCAGCACACTGCCACCCTGCTGCCGGACGGGCGGGTGCTGTTCGCCGGGGGCAGTGACGGCAGCGGCGCCACGGGCAGCGCCGAGCTGTACGACAGCGCAAGCGGCGTCTTCACCGCCACCGCCTCCCTGCAGACGCCCCGCTCCGGGCACACCGCCACCCTGCTGCCGGACGGGCGCGTGCTGGTGACCGGCGGTCTGGACAGCAGCGGCGATCCCGTGCCCGGCGCCGAGCTGTACGACCCGGCAGCCAACGCCGGCGCCGGGGACTGGTCCGCGGCCGGCGATCTGAACATACCCCGCGACCAGCACAGCGCCGTGCTGCTGGCCTCCGGGCGGGTGCTGGTGGTGGGCGGGCGCGGCGCCGGTGGCTCTGCCCTGGCCGGCACTGAGCTGTATGACCCGGCAGCCCATGCCTTCACTTCCAGCGGGGCGTTGGACACCCCCCGCCGCCTGGCCGGCGCCATCCTGCTGCCGGACGGCGGCGTGCTGGCGGCCGGCGGAGCGGACACCGGCGGCGCCTCCCTGGTCAGCGCCGAGCTGTATAACCCGCTGAACCAGGATTGGGGGCCGGCCGGCCCGCTTGGCGTCCCCCGCCAGCTCCACAGCCTGTCCCTGCTGCCAAACGGAAAGGTCCTGGCGGCCGGCGGAGCAGACACCGGCGGCGCCTCCCTGGCCGGGACCGAGCTGTATGACCCCGCCGGCGATACCTGGTCCAACGCCGGCGACCTGAACGCCGGGCGAGCCGGTCACCCGGCAGTCCTGCTGCCGGACGGACGCGTGCTGGCAGCCGGCGGCGCAGCCACCGGCGGCGCCCCTCTGGCCAGCGCCGAACTGTTCCAGCCAGCCTCAGGCGCCTGGACCAAAACCGCGGATGCGTTGATTCATCGCTTAATGCATACCGCCACCGTGCTGCTCAATGGAAAGGTGCTGGTCGCCGGCGGTTTATGGAACTTTAGCAATATCTACGCCAGTGCCGACCTGTACGACCCGGCGGCCAA
>CAIQIV010000156.1 GCA_903871905.1 uncultured Chloroflexota bacterium
ATAAGCATCCGGGGCCTGCACAAAACACCTGGGGGATCTGATTGGAAGAAATTAAACATCGATCAAGAGGATTGACGGGATAAGATCGCCAGAAGCATCCAGCGCACCTTGACAGCTTTTGATGCCCTGTGATATGCTGACGATTGTTGCAAATTTCACTTAACCTGGCTGCATGAGATTCAAAAACAGGCTCACCGGTACCACCACGATGGGGAAAACTGGTAAGATATATTTATGTCCATAATCCACTCAATTTTTCAGCCTGTCATCGGAAAGTTGTCTTGGAATGTTCAAAATGGTGTTGGATCATCATTAACATTCGAGTTTGGTGAACCTCATATGAAGGTGATTAGAGAACCATACGTGAGCAGAAGCAAAAAACCGGGGGTGATTAGACACTCTGCAAGGCGAATAGTTAGTGTTCATGGTGAATGGCATTTATGGATTTGGTCTTGTGATTGGCGTTTCTTTCGTCACAATCTACTCATAGGAGAGCGTTGCATAATTTGATGATGAAAAATAGGCGTTTTGTGAGAGAATTCTTTTGCACAAAAAACCCAGGACAAAACGCCTATGCCTATTTTACCCCATATCCTCATCTCTTTCTTGCTAATTTACTGGTCCTGGCTGACCAGGTATTTCACCGGGCTGCTCTACGCTCAAGCCCTGGAACATAACCACAACCACCTGCTGGTCAGACTGGCGCACACGTTTGACTTCAGCGAGTTGGAGAAAGCATGCAGCCCATATCATCACCAGAACGGCGCTGGCCGACCAGAGCGGTACCCGACGACGCTGCTGGTGCGGGCACTCCTGGCAGGTTATCTATATGACCTCAGTCTGCGCGAACTGGAGCAACGGTTGTACTCGGACTTGATCCTGCGCTGGTTCGTTGGCCTGGACATAGCTGGGGAGACGCCGGATCACTCCACCCTGGATCGCTTTCACCAGTGGGTGATGCGCAACCAGCCAGACCTGTTCTTTGACACGGTGCTCAAGCAGATGGAAGCGCACTTTCCACACGAACGAGGCAGTGTGCAGATCGGGGACACCTATGGAATGTGTGCCAACGCTGCGGACGAGGGATTGGTGCGACGCCTACGTCACCTGAGCGAGAAGCTGCTGCTGCAGGCGCTGAAAGTCCTACCGGTGGAAGCAGAGAACTGCCTGAGGGGGTATGCCTGGGAGCAGTTGTTCGGCTCTTATCCGGAGAAGCTGAGCTTCTTCCTGGACAAAGACCAGCGGCTGAAGCGGTTGTGCCAAACGGCATTGGCTGCTCATCAGCTCCAGCAGCGGGTTGGAGAGTTAATGAAATGCTATTCCACCCAGGAGTACCTGCCTGTACGCCGCTGGCTGGGGTATTTGAACAAGGTGCTGGAAGATGAGTTCTCAATCCAGACGGATGAGGCCGGGAACCGCAGTGTGCGTGAGTTGTTCAAGAAGGAGAAGGGTGACTTCCGTCTGATCAGCGCCAGCGACCCGGAAGCGACGCTGCGAGTGCATGAGGCAAACAACGAAGGCCTGATCCTCGGCTACAATATCCAGGTCGCCACTACCGTCAGCGGGATGATTACCGAAACCTGCGCCTACACCGGGGCTGAGCCTGACCAGTCCGGCGTGGTCCACCTGGTCAGTGCCCAGATGGAGCGTGGTGGAAGCTGCCCTAAGAAACTGATCTATGACAAGGCGGGCGGCTCCGGCAAGACCCGAGGTGAGATGCTCCAGGCTTCCCTGGGCCAATGCACCATCGTCGCCCGCTTGCCCGATTATGAACAGCGCAGCGAGCGCTTTGGCCCCTATCAATTCAACCTCTCCCAGGACCGCTGCGCCCTGACCTGCCCGAACGGCAAAGTCTCCTCCATTGCCTATCCTGTTCCACAGGCCGCCGGGCGCATGTTCCGTTTCTTCCCCCACCAGTGCTGGAACGGAGACCCGCCCGGCCGCTCCCAAGCTAGCCTGCACCAGGCGCTTCCCCGCCGCTGCCCACTGTGGGAACACTGCCGCGACCCCAAGCAGGGCAGCCGCTCCATGCGCCAGGTGTTTATTTCCGATCATCGTGAGTTGGTGCTCGAAACCCGCCTGTATAACCAGACCCTTATATTTGAGCAAGAAATTAAGCTCCGCCCGCGTATTGAGCGGGTGATCTTTGAACTGACCCACTACAATGGCGCCCGCCGCTGCCGCCGCACTGGCCTGGCAGCCGCTGACTTTCAGGCCAGGATGTGTGCCATGGCCTACAACCTCAAGCTGTGGATGCGCCGCCTGCGCCAGTACGCCGCCCCAGTCGGGTGAACACCTTCCCAGGGTGGAGTCCGCCTGTTGGTCGCTCTCAGAGCGCAGAAACGGGTCAAATCGCAGTCAAAAATGGCCGCCGACGGTTTCTAGGGGGAGATCAACCAAGATGTTGGGAGAATATACAACGCCCAGTGACGCAGGTAATGCATCAGACATAAATAATTGCCAGAAAATCCCTGTCCGGAGCGCAGTAGTCAGGCTGACCTCGAATTATGCAACACTCTCCTTACAGCCTTACCTAAAATTTGATCAAATATTGTTTCCCAGGCCCGTACAACCTTTAGCGCGCTGCTATCTTTATTCGGATTTTTAGCAAGGTTTACATCACACTTTGGACAATTCCAATTTTCACGAAT
>CAIQIV010000157.1 GCA_903871905.1 uncultured Chloroflexota bacterium
ACAGATAAAAGTGCTCCCGGCAAGAGCCGCATTTAGGCGGCTGATAGCGAGGTTTAAGGCGGTGCGAGCCATCTGGCTGGGCAGAGAGAAATACCCCTCCGGGGTGACGAACAGCACGAATTCGATCTCGCTCACCCGGCCTTCGGGCGCCATGCGCCGGGTAGTGAAGACAATATCCGCGGCCGGGATATTGGATGGCAGGTGAGCAATTCTTTCCTTGATATGACTTTGCGGCCGACATTGCAGCAAGGAGATGGTCACCTGAGGGTGGGACGTCAGTGGATCGTCAATCTGCACGGTGAATTCAGTATCCACCGGCGAGTGGTAATGGGTTTCCAGCGTCTGCAGGATGCGAGCCAGCCGCCTTGCCAGCGAGGTGCGGCGGAACAGCTCGTCAAAGGTCAGCACCAGCTGATCCATGCTCCCTTCGATGATTGAGGAGCGCAGGGTGACCAGCGAATCGCTTTCATAGAGTTGGGCCAGGTAGCGCAGCACCGGATAGCGCGCCTGCAGCACTTCGTGGATCGGCAGGGTCTTAAACTGGTTGTCTTCCAGGTCGATCAGGTCCACAAACTGCTGAGAATAGCGGCGGATGCCCTTGGGGGTAGATTCGGGATGCAGCAGAGGATGGCTGACAGCAACCAGGCGGGGATAATCATTGCCCACGCGGTCAACCGCCCGCGTTCCCAGGCCCCATACCAGGCGCACAAATCCGTCTTCGCGGCGCATGTTCGGTGACCAGCGGTACAGGTTGCGGCTGAAAGCCACCCCGGCGGCATGCGGCAGGTAATAGTGCCCCATTTGCTCTCCCTGAACCACCTGGATCAGAACTGCCATGCGTTCATCGTAATCGAGCAGGCCTTTTGCCCGACGGTACAGTAAAGCATCCGGATTGTAAACGCTGGCATAAATCCGCTTGATAGCTGTGGTCAAATCTTCCAGGTTCTCTTCTAACGTGCCCTGGTTGGGGCAGAAATAGCTGTCATACTTTCCGGCAAAGGAGGTGCCAAAATTATCCTCCAGCAGGCTGGATGAGCGCACGATCAATGGTTTTTTCCCGATATGCTCAAGCAAGTGGCGCAGTTGATCCAGGATATCCGTCGGCAGCTGTCCCTCGAGAAAATCTTCCTGGATCCTGGGAAAATCGGCGCGGATCTGGCTTTCCAGCTTGTATTTCTGGTCGTTCCAGTAGAGTAAGGAGTTGAGGGCAATGAAGGAATACAACATGTCCGCGCCCAGGTAAAACGATTCAGGGATGCACACACTCTGCCGTACCTCGTCATCGCCAACTTCCTGCAGGATGCGGTAAGCCAGCAGCATCCCGGCAGATTTTCCCCCGATCTTACCCTGCCCCAACTTGCGATTGCGGATATCCAACAGATCTTCAATGGTGAACCATTCTTTCGCGATCTTGACATAAGCCAGCTGGTCACTGATCAGGGTGCGGATCAGCACCACTTTGATCTCGCGCAGGCGGGCTGCGGCAAAGGCCGGGTCCTGGTGGGGAGTCCTCTCCAGGGCCAGCGCCTGTTCAAACAGCATGCTTTGCGGCGCCAGCTCAGGATTGAAAGAGATCATCATGTCTTCGTCGTGCGCACCACGCGCCATCAATGCTTCCCGCACAATTTGTTCAAACAGGTCGTAGGGCAGGTTATAGGAAAAGTAGAAATCGGTCAGATGATCCCGAACCCGTGTCAGGCGCAGTTCCCATACATCCGTTTGCTCCTCTGTTAGGGGATCATACAGGCCTTCCATCTTCTGGGAGCGGATGGCTTTCTCGCGCACTTCTGTTTCAAAAGCCACGTTGGTGATGACGCCTCTCTCAAACAGTTCGCGCCGCATGCGGGCCCGGATCTGAGTGCTGAGAATTGGGTATTGGGCAAGGGAAAGGTAAATTTGCAGGGTGCGGTCGGAAGAGGCGGAAGGCAGGGTCATGACATTATTCCGGGTATGAAGGTGGCTGGGGGAGAGCTAATAGCCTGTATGCCTGGAACCATTGTGACCGCCGGGAACGGCGGTCACAATCCTGGATACAATCTTGCTGTTGGCAGTGGGTGATATCCATACGCCACCTGGAAGGCAGGCTGGTTATCCACCCAGGTGCATGGGCATGATCACGTGCAGGAAGTTCTCCTCACCGACCGGGCGGATGACACCCGGGTTGACATCGGTGGTGGCCTCCAGAGCAAAGTTGGGTGTTTTAATGGCCTCCAGCACCTCGCGAAGGAAGCGCACATTGAAGGCAATCAGTAGAGATGGCCCTTCGATGCTGGCGTCGACCTTGCTTTCATTAAATCCGGTTTCCTCAGACTGCCCGGTGATCTGAACGGTGCCAGGCTGCATCTCGCCCTGCCCGGCCTGGAGGTGGATGCGGGCAATATGCGAGCCTTCGCGGGCAAAGATCTCTGCCTGTTTGCAGGCTTTGAGAAAAGATGAAGTGGAAATAACCGCCCGAGTCTGGCAGCGGCGTGGGATGATCTGCTCATAATCCGGGAAGGAACCTTCAATGAGCTGAGAGGCCAGTTCTGCATCCTTCAGGCGGAAGATCACCTGGCCACGCCCGGGCGGCATCACCATGGTCAGGGGTTGGTCGGTGTCACCGCTGATGCGCGCCAGCTCGCTCAAGGCACGGGCTGGAACCACCGCACTGATTGGGCGGGGAACCGGAGCGGCCAGCTCGGCCTTACGCACCGAGAGGCGAAAACCATCCGCAGCCGCCATGGTCATTTTGTTACCGGTTACATTAATCAACACACCGGTCAGGATCGGCCGGGCCTCGTCGCTGGAGGCAGCGAAGACCACCTGCTGGATCATTTCTTTAAGGTCGGCAACGTTGAGCTGGATCCCCTGGGATAGGTCAGCGACTGGCATGGGGGGGAACTCGGTGGCATCAATGCATTTGAGGTCCGTGGTGGATGCACCGCAGCGTACGTTGAGGGTCTGGGTGCGCACGTTGAGCGACATGTCCACCTGCTTATCGGATAGCGTGCTGACCAGGTCAGTGAAGGTGCGCGCTGGCACGGTGGTCGAGCCTTCTTCCAGGATCTTGGCTCCGATCCAATAGGTGATGCCCAACTCAAGGTTCGTGGCTGAAAGGCGCAGGCGGCCTTCGTCTGTGGCAGCCAGGACATTTGCAAGCACAGGCAGGGTGCTGCGGGGAGAAACAGCGCGAGACACGATGCTGAGGCCACGCGCCAGGCTTTCTTGCAAGACTGAGATTTTCATGAGTGAAGATTCCTCTCCCAGACATGGAATACTCAGAGTATACGACAAATTGAGATTTACCACAATAGGAATGGCGCAGGCTGCAGCGGATGTTTGTTAAAAAGAACTGCCCGGGGAAACCCGGGCAGTGATACACAATCCTGGAGACTTGCGCAGGATTAAATCCAGCCGCGCAGCTCCATAGCCTTGACCACGCGCCCAATGGCGACCATGTAAGCCGCGTCGCGCATGTAGACTTTCTCGCCTTCGGACATCTTGAGCACGCCATGGAAGGCCTGGGTCATCTTGGTGTCCAGGCGCTGCAGCACCTCTTCCTGGGTCCAGTAGTAATTCATGTCATTCTGGACGCCTTCGAAGTACGAGGTAGTCACGCCGCCAGAGTTGCACAGGAAGTCAGGGATCATGAAGATGTTATTCTTCTTGAGGACTTCGTCGGCCTCAATGGTGGTAGGGCCATTAGCGCCTTCGGCAACGATCTTGACCCGCGGGTGCAGCTTCTTGACCGTTTCATCATTAACCTGGCCTTCGATGGCAGCCGGGATCAAGATATCAGCTTCCTTGGTAATCCAGGCTTCACCGGGCTCAATCACATAGCCGGCTTCTTTCGCCTTGGCTTTGTTGATTGTGCCGTACTGGTCAACGATGCTCAGCAGGAAGCGACCATTTACGCCGTCCTTATGGCTGTAGGTATAGGAGGTGCGGTCAGCGTTGTCCCAGCAGGAAACGCAGGCAACCTTACCGCCCAGCAGTTCAACGAAACCGATGGTAGCATACTGCGAAACATTGCCAAAGCCCTGGATAGCTGCAACACTCTTGGTCGGATCGAGCTTCAGGTGCTTCATGGCTTCGCGCACATGGTAGATCACACCGTAACCGGTGGCTTCGGTGCGGCCCAGGGAGCCACCCGCACCCAGCGGCTTGCCGGTGATCACGCCCGGGGTGAAATGCCCGGTGAGCTTGGAATATTCGTCCATCATCCAACCCATCATCTGTGGGGTGGTGCCAACATCCGGGGCCGGGACGTCGTTGCGCGGGCCAACGTTCTTCCACATTACGTCCATCCAACCGCGGCACAGGCGCTCTTTTTCGCCAACCGACATGGTGGAGGGATCGCACGGGATA
>CAIQIV010000158.1 GCA_903871905.1 uncultured Chloroflexota bacterium
ACAGCAAGCTGATTGCATTCATCAGCGGCGATAAAACCGAATCGCAGGTGTATGTCGCCAATGCCGATGGCAGTGGGCTGCGCCAGTTGACCAGCGGGCCGGGTTTACGCGACGATCCCACCTGGTCGCCAGATGGCGGGTGGATCGCCTTCTGGTCCGACCAGGATGGCGACAGTGAAATATACGCCATGCTGTCGGATGGCAGCGAGCTGACCCAGCTGACCGACAATGAATTCCACGACGAAAATCCTTCCTGGTCAGCCTGGCCGGTTGCGGGGGCCGCAACCCAACCCCTGACGCCGACACCTGCCCCTACCCGGTCGCCTGGAAAAAAGGCCACGCCGCCGCCCGCAAACCTGCCCACGCTGATCACGGATACGCAGGGGATCCAGATGGCGCTGGTTCCGGCCGGCGAGTTCCAAATGGGCAGCGAGGACACGCGCGACGCAGCGCCGGTGCATCCGGTCTACCTGGATGCTTTCTATATCGATCTTTACGAAGTAACCAACGCCTTATACACCGCCTGCGTAAAGGCGGGCGTTTGCACAAGGCCCAACCCCATTCGATCTTATACGCGCCAGACTTATTATGTCGAGCGGAAATACGACGATTACCCGGTATTAAATGTCCATTTGTCGCAGGCACGCACGTACTGCCAGTGGCGAGGCGGCGACCTGCCGACCGAAGCGCAGTGGGAGAAAGCGGCGCGCGGCGGGCTGGAAGGTCAGCGATATCCCTGGGGAGACGCTGCACCCACCTGCCAGGCGGGTGCAGCAAACGGAGCGAATTATTCGGCCTGCGGTTTGCGCGACACTGTTCAGGTAGGAACTTTTGCTGCCAATGGCTACGGTCTTTTCGATATGGCTGGCAATCTTTCGGAGTGGGTGCTCGATTGGTATGGGCCATACAGTGAATCCTGGGTTGAGAACCCCACCGGGCCTTCCACGGGCGAAGATATTGTCATCCGCGGGGGTGGATGGAATTGGGGTGAGAGCTTGCTGGGTGTTGCCAGCCGCACCATTAACGTGTTTGGTGGAGATGATATTACAGGATTTCGCTGCGTCCGCACACCATGAGCAGGAAATGATGCCTTATTGCAGAAGGGGATTGACCAGCAGGTAGATTGGCTGGAGAAGGATGTGCAGATGACCAAAGACGGAGCGCTGGTCGTCATTCACGATAAAACCGTGGACTTTTGGAGCAGATAGCCATGAATGACTACGCCGCAGAGTTGATAGATATCTCCACTGCTTTTCTGGAAGAGACAACCAGCATATGCCCGGTTTGCCGGCAGGTGATTGTAGCACATCTGCTGGAGCGGGATGGGCAGGTGATCATGCATAAAGTCTGCCCGGTGCATGGCGCTTTCGAAGCCCTCGTTTACGGCGATGCGGCGCTTTATACTCGCATCAAGGCTTATAAAAAACCGCCTCAGGCGCCGCTGCAGTATGCCACTGCTGTCGATAAGGGCTGCCCGTGGGATTGCGGGTTTTGCCCGGAGCATCACCAGCACCTTTGCCTGGGGATTATCGAGGTCAATTCGAACTGCAACCTGGAATGCCCGCTGTGTGTGACCGATTCCGGCCCACGGCCGGCCAATGGCTTCTCGTTGACATTTGAGCAGGTTAATTCCATTTTGAACCGGCTGATCGAGACCGAGGGACATCCGGAAGTGGTCCAGTTCTCCGGCGGAGAGCCGACGCTGCACCCGCGCATCCTGGACTTCATTGCCCTGGCGCGCCAGAAGGGTATTTCCTATGTCATGCTGAATACCAACGGGATCCGTATTGCCCGCGACGATCGCTTTCTGGAAGCCCTGGCGAAGCTAAACGTGCACATCTACCTGCAGTTCGATGGTTTTGATGAGCGCACGCTGCTGACCTTACGCGGGCGCGCCGACCTGCTGGAGCTCAAGCTGAAAGCGCTCGAGCGGCTGGGCGAGGCGGGATTGCGGGTGATTCTGGTGCCGGCTGTCGAACGCGGGGTGAACGAGCATGAGGTTGGCAGGATCGTTTCCTTTGGCCTGAGCCATCCAGCGGTATTTGGTATCTCGTTTCAGTCGGTCTTTCATGCCCAGCGTCACCCGCCGTTCGATCCACTGGGACGGGTAACCGCTCCAGACATCCTCAAATCGCTGGAAAGTCAGTTGAACGGCCTGTTTCGCCTGGATGATTTTATCGCCATCCCATGCTGCGCTCCGACCTGCGGCATGACCACCTACGCTCTCCTGGTGGACGGGCAGGTGCTGCCGGTGCCGCGCTTGCTGCCGGTGGAGAGCTACCTGGATTATGTCAAGAACCGGGTTATGCCGGCGCTGGACGAGGCGCTGCTGCACCTGCTGGAAAGCCTGTGGAGCGCGGGGGCGCAGGCCGGCAGCGAGGCACCAGCGCTGGCGCTGTTGCAGGCGTTGGGCCAGGATTGCAGCAAATTGGATGGAGATTGGGAGGCCCAGCGCTGCGTCTCCTGCCGTGTCGGGCTGCCGCTGAACCAGCATACGCCGCCAGACCTGGCCCGGCACATCTTTATGATCAGCGTGCGTGACTTCATGGATCCCTGGACCTTCGACGTGCGCGATCTGCACCGCTGCTGCATCGGCGTGCTCCTGCCGGATGGGAAGACGGTGCCACTGTGCGCGTATAACAGCCTGGGCTACCGGGAGCGCTATACGGCAGAATTAAGCTGCCATCGCGATATCCAGGGCCGCAGCCAGCCTGCCAGGCAGGAATTGTAAAAGATACTGCAAGAGAGCTGAAGGATTAGCCGAATGATCCCAGAAGAAGCAACTCCATCTGAAGGACAAAACCCTGGCTTGCCCGAGCCAGAAGAGTCTGTTGCCCCGTCAGAACCGAAGATGGCTAGTGACGCTGCATCGTTGCATAATAATGGCGTCGCGGACAGCAATCGTTTCAACGAGGAATATGGGAAGGGAATAGTCGCCAGCCTGGTTATCAACGGGGTAATATTTATCATCTTTATTCCCTGCCTGGGCTTACATTTGTTCGAATATGGGGAAGGCATTAGACGGTCAATGGAAACCAGTTCCTTTGCATGGTTTGGGCTTATCGGGTTCCTGGCCCTTTCTGCTGTAGTGAGCATCCGGGCAAAAACGAAACCTGAGTTTATAAATGGTTTTATAGCAGGGTACGCGTTGATCTTCTTCATAACGTTGTTAGCGGGAATATTTCTAACCGGTTATTGTCTGAGCCAGGTGATTTAGATATCCATAGCAGTGAGGCAGCACTCGCCCAATGCCAACCCGCTGGTCTACCAGCGTAAAAGTAACTGCAAGAGAACTGAAAGATGTGTCGAATGAAACCCGAAGAAGCAACTCCATTTGAAACGCAAAACCCTGACTCGCCCGCGCCAGAAGCGCCTGTCGTACCGCAAAAGGCAACCAACGACCCAACTTCGTTGTACACTAAGAGAGCCATAGATTTCAACCGAGTCAGCGAGGAATTTGGAACGGGTGTGGCTGCCAGCCTGGTCGTTAATGCGGTGATATTCACCCTTTACGGTGGCAGCCTGGTATATGCAGGTTCTGAAGGAATGTTGGGTGCACGATTAGACAATAGATTCATGTTATTGTATGGGCTCTCCGTGTTACTGATCAATATCGCAGTGGTGAGCGTCCTGGCGCGTACAAGGCGGGAGTTTGTGAAGGGGTTTATCGCGGGCTACGCGTTGATGTTTTTCGCTGCTGTTTTTTTGGGAATATTTCTATCCGCTGCCTGTTTAGATTACATTACAACTGTTCACTCAAGCGCAAGGCGGTAGGCAGCTTAGGTATCCTTAGCGATGAATCGGCAACTGTCCAAAGCCTGCCTATCGGGCAGGAATCGTGAGAGATACTGCAAGAGAAATAAAGGAGGCGCCAAATGATACCCGAAGAAACAACCCCATCTGAAGCACAAAACCCCGACTCGCCAACGTCAGAGGCGACAGTCGTGCCGCCCGAGCCAGAGCAAACTGGCGGCCCTGCCCCGTCGCCCGCCAAGAGAACCACGGGGATAAAACCTTATAATAGGCAGTATGACAACGGAAGAGCCATCAGCCTACTCGTTAATGGAGCGGTATTCCTCCTCTATTGCATCAGCCTGATTGCGAGCTTTGCAAGTCAATCTACCCCAGGGGATACAGGATACTTCAAGAACTCCTATATATGGTTTGGACTCATCGGAATCCTGGTCAATATAATCATTATTGGAACCCTGGCAGCAGTGCGGAGCAATGCAAATGAAAATCGGGAGTTTGTGAAAGGGTTCGTAGAGGGTTACGCGGTGATTTTTTTCATTACTCTCGTTGCGGGGGTATTTCTATCCGCTGTATGTCTGAGTCTGGAGATTTAGGCAGCTCTGCTGGAGATGAAACTGATGAGTAATGAACATGCATCGCATCCTGGTTCAACGAAAGATGATGCAGAGTTTGCTATCGTGAAGAACCAATTGGCCTGGCTAGGCGCCGGCCTGATCATCCTGTCCGGTGTGCTGCCTGTATTGGTGTATCTGTTTTTCAGCCAGGAGCCAGCGCAGGGCGATATCGCTTTACGTCCGGTCCCGCTGGTTGAGCAGGCGGCGCTGGTGTATGCGGTATACCTGATCAAACCGGTGTATATGATCCTGGCGCTGGCTGCGCTGCTGGCACTGTGGAGCTACCTGGCAATGGCTTTGAGGCTGGCGCTGCTGTTTTTCCTGCTGGGCGAGACCGCCTGCGCCATTAACATCCTGTTTTTCTTCTACGAATCGACCGCCCTGGAATACCTGCACAGCTATCTCATGGTGGTTTGCCTGGGCTTTTTAGCTTTTGCAGTGATCGAGGCGGTGGATCACAACCTGCTGCACTTCAGCGATCCAAAGGCGAAATGCGCTCTGCTGGCAACCTGCAAGGGCTGCGTGAAATACCGCCCGGGGCCCTGCATCCTGCGCCGCCTGTTCCAGTGGGGCCTGCCCCTGGCGGCGGTCGTCGTCTTGATGCCGCTGGCCGCACAGCCCCGGCCGCTGTCGTATAACCTCATGGTTTTCGGTTTCTTGCGCAACCTGAGCCACGCTCTGCCCATCCAGATCTATGAAATCCGTTTCAGCCCGCTGGCCGCCCTGGCGCTGCTGGCGGTTTCCTGGACCTGGCTCGTTTTGCGCGGGCATTCGCCGCATGGGCTGCTGATTTCGAAGATCTTCCTGGCCGCCGCGCTGGGCTACCTGGGGTTTGCTTTCATGCGCCTGGCATTTTTCTCGTTTTACGGCGATGACCTGGTCTGGTTTGTCTTCTGGGAAGAGCTGACCGAGCTGATCCTGGTGGTGGGGATCATCGTCGCCGTCTGGCAGCTTCAGCCAGAAGCAGGGCAGGCTGTGCGTGCCAGAGTGTCGGAGTTCATTAATGGCGGATAGGAGGTAAGCGATGTCGCCCATCCTGTTTAAAATTGGAAATCTGCCTGTCATGGCCCACGGCTTTTTCTTTTTGCTGGCGCTGCTGCTTGCCATGGGCTGGTTGATGGGAGAAGGCCGGCGGCGGCGGTGGCCGCGGGATGAATTCTGGCCGATTATTAGCGCAGCCTTCGTCGGTGGAATGATCGGGGCGCGGGTATCGATCGTGTTCTTCAACGGCTGGGAAACCGCCCCGGTAGTGCTGAATTACTTCTACCTGTTCGATCCGCGTATTGGGCCTGGATCGATCATTGGCGGGGTCGTAGGGGCGTACGTGGGTGGTTACCTGGCCACTCGCCTGATCGGGAAAGCCGGCTGCGCCTGCGATGCCTTTGCCCCGGCGATGGCGCTGGCGATGGTAGTGGGCCGCCTGGGTTGCTTCTTCAGCCTCGAAGACGGTCTGGGTAAGCCTACATCGCTTCCCTGGGGGGTATGGAACGGCAGCTACATGGCCCACCCAACACCGCTGTATGACGCTGCCTTCAATCTGGTGTGGTTTGTTACCTTGTTGATGCTGCGCAACCATCCTGCCATGCAGAACGGCAACCTGCTGAAGCTGGGGCTGGGGGGCTATGCTGTGGCCCGTTTCTTCATCGAGTTCGAGCGCAATAACCGTGTTGTATTTTGGGGCCTGACCGGACAGCAGATAGCGTGCCTGCTGTTATTGCTTGGGCTGGCGATCTACTGGCTGGTTCATGTCGCGCTCAAAACGGGCGCGGTTGAAGGAGAAAGATCGGTTGGTTATCAGAATATGGAGTCGAAATGAACGCCTGGCCTGATCTGTTTTCCCCTTTGTCGTTTTACGCGAGTGAGCCTTGTAAATTGAGGTTCTCACCCTGGTTTGTACAGCATAGAAGTAAGGCCCGAAATGGCTGACAGGAACCTGCCAAAATTCCTGCTCCTGTGCTGGCTGGGGGTGCTAATATTTGCCACTGGCGTAATTGCGGTCGTTGATGTGGCCTACAATCAACGCACACCCTGGTATTCGGTTGTTACCCTGATAGCGGTCGCTGTATTATGGCTGGCCGTCTTGCTAACACAGCCGGTTTCTCCGAACAGCGCTGCCGGAGCCTCCGCCGGACTGCCAGACAAAACTGTTTTTGTGCAGGATTGGATCTTGTGGAATGGGTTGGCCTGGCTGGCAGCCTTTGGTGTCGTCACCACGATGGCCGACCTGGCGCTGACCATGGGTTGGATCGAATTGGATTTCCACGACGGATTGGACTCAATTTCCCTCGGTTTTGACCTGGCGTTTATACTGGGCGCCTTTTCGCTGAAGAATTTCCTGGTTTTACTACTTTTCCTGGGCGTCATACCTGGAAGCCTGATCGCTGCAGCGCAGTGGGTGGCTCTGGCCCCCCTGGCTGATAGCGCAGGGCGTTGGGCATGGTATACCTTTGGCGGGCTTGTGTTTGGGTTGGTCTGTTTCCTGATTGTCAACCTTTTAGTTTACGGGACAATCAATACCATCGACGTAGCCTGCGCTGGCCCGCTAAATGGTGCCTGTTTTTGGTTATTAATTTTTTCCAGCTTACTAATCGAAGTTGCATGGGCAATTAGCTCAGCGACCTGGCTCATTTCGCTGGGCTTTGCTGGAGCTTTAGCCGGGCGGTTCCAGGCTAAACTCATACTCCAGAAATCACACGGCGCGTTGAAATGGATGCCGGCTAATGCGTTCGGAATGGCCCTCGGAGGGTTGTTCGCCCCGTTCGGAGGCCTGGTATATGGCGCGATCACATCTTACTACTTGAGATCTATCTGGTTCGAAATGGCTGATGCCCCGGAGATAACGATCCAATCTGATCCGGAGATTCAGCCTGAACCATAAACCTTTAGGTATAACGGCGTCATACGTTTCTTTGGCGCCGGTGGGTCGATTGTCAATGATCGGGCGGTTGAGCTTGCAGCCTGTATTCGCCTTCTTCTTCATCTTTGCGCTGGTGGCGCTGGTTCTGTTCGTTGGCTGGGGATTGTATTTGGCGGGCTTTCCGCAGTTCAGCGACGCGGGGCTGATTTAGACTCCACAGCCACACCCGGGACGAGCAGCGCATGCACTCAGGTGCTTGACCGCCGGGCAGAAAACAGGTTATGCTTGGGGCACCCGTTCATCTTCGGGGAGGAGTGTTCGATGGAGCCAGATGCGCAAGCCATCCCGGCACTACCGCAAGCCAAGTGCACCAGCCTGCTGCAGCCAGCGTAGGTCCAGGCATGACCCTGGTCTGCAGCCTGACGTGGGTGCTGTTCATGGTTGGTTTGGGTATCAGGTACGATGGAATGCCCAGAAACTGGAAGCTGATAGAGCAACTGTCGTTCAAGCCTGTTCATCTCCTGGGGGGCGGGAGAAACTGTCCTCGGCCAATCCCATGTTTGACCTGTATGCGCAGGCTGAAGGTGGCCGGATTTATGAAAGAAGTGCGCCTTACTCGGAATGGGTGCAAGTGCCTCAAGCCCCTGTTGGACAGCAAAAATTGCCCGGCTAGCAAAGGGCTGGTCCTGTTCTATGGGTTTCTCCTCCGCCCTGCTACACTAAACTATGATGGGGAGTTGTCTCACCATTATAGTCACAGAGGGCCAGGGCTAAATGCTTTCTTGTTAAAGCCGTGATACGGGTGTGAAAATTGATTGACTCTTTTTCGAAGTATGCTATGATAAATATGCATACCCCTGGGGAGACAGGTGGCAACACAGCACATCGTGCGCACAATCCAGTCAGGCTTCATCCAGCACCGCTTCCGGTTGTTTGCAGGGAGGGGTGTTTTTTGATTTTTGTCAGCGGTTGTTTGTTTATCGAGCAGGTCGAATGGGTGGGATTTTAGCGGTAATGTCTCCGGCGCGGGCAGTTAGAGATCGGTCTGTATCAGTCGTTCTGGATCAATCAGGTGGGTTGTTGTACAGGAGGAAAAATGATATCCCGGATAAGCCTGATCGTTACCCTGGCCGCCGTCCTGGTCCTGGCAGGCTGCGGACCATCTCAGCAGGAAACGGCTGCTCTGGCTACCCAGGCGGCGTTGCAGACGGCGGCTGCAATCCCAACCGCGGCGCCAAGCAGGACGCCAACCGCCGTCCCAAGCGCCACGCAAACGCCAACTCAGACGCCAAAGCCAACGCTGACACCGATGCCTACGTCCACGGCTACACCGACAGCAGTTCCTCCCCTGGCCTACGTGCCGATTTCCGACCTGGTGAATTCGTATAAAACGAAGGATGGCAGCTTTGAATTCCAATACCCGAAGGGTTGGAAGGCCTTCGAGAATTCCGGATTAACCTACGTGATGCCGGAAGAATACGCGGAGAAATTTAATAGCGCCTCAGCACCACAGAATGTCGGCGCTACAATTGCGCTGTACAGAATAGATTTATTGGGCGATCTATTCACAGATATCGGTGCGATACAAAAACCGCAGGACGTTTTTGCGCTGGTTCCAAAATCTGACGAATACACGGCTGCCCTAAATTCAAACCCAGAGGAACCGCCTGGTTCGGAGATCAATGGCTACCCGGCCTATGAGATCATCACCAGGGGGAGCGATGGCAACCGGTATGAGATCATTATCCTGGCCAGGGAAGCGGGAGTCGCTGTCCGCATGTTTGGTTTCACAAAAGAAAAAGACTGGAGCAAAATGCTGCCGGTTTTTGCGGGGATTGCCAGGAGTATTACCCTGGGTGATATCCCGCCCATCGTGCAGACCGATGCCAGCCTGGATGGGTTGGTTTTACCGGCTGGGCCGGATGATTTTGCCGAAGAGCCTTACATCGACGCGCTAAATGGCATTCAATTACAGTATCCGCAAGGGTGGGGTATGCCTGAAAGCCCGGATCTGCTGATGCTCACACAGATTTCACTGGATATGGAGCACAGCCTGTGCTATTTTACCCTGGGTCTCGACTCGGATCAATGCGGGTCGCCGGTAGTGGTAGGAATTATCGCCAGTCCAGAAATATCCACCGAATTGTTGATGGTTTCCTTTGACAAAAGCTCCGACCGCGAGCAGATCTGGCAAATATTTGATGCTCTGGCAACCCTGACGGGACTGGCTAGCTGGAATTTTGATCCGATCGAGCAGTTCGAGATCAACGGCTATGAGGGAATTGGGGTGAAGTTTACAGGGAGTACCTGGGGGTTCGGTGAACCGTCGAAAAAGGAGAACCCGATGACGGGCTACATCCTGGCTGTGAAAGATGGCCGGCGAGCGGCGTTGATGATCGCAATGGCGCCGACAAAATTTTGGGGACCGTTTCGTTCGCTGTTTGCTGCAATGTTGAAGAGCTTTCGCTTTTTCGATGGCCCGCTGGCGCCGACAGCGACCATTACGCCCACCCCGACCCTGATCCCCGCTCCACCACAAGAAACCCCAACCGCCAGGCGTTTTACGTTTAATGGTGTGGCCATGCGCATCGAGCAGGCCGTCCTGGCAGAGGAATGCCACGAGGCTTATGAGAAAATCCACTCTGAATCCGTTGATACGTTCGCAGTTGATCCATTCGCACAAATCCCGTGGGGGGACCAACCATCTGGAAAGTACTGCCTGCTGATTATGGTTTCGACTGTGCCAGGTATAGATGTGGAATACACGAAAGGTGTAGATACATTCGGGCTGTTGGCCAGGGCGATTATATCGGATGAGATGTTGGAAATAGGCAATCCACTATTCAATTCAATAAATAGCAAATATCAAAAGACCTGGGTGGACATGTTCGCATATCCCGATCCATCGGCAACCACATTCACCCTGACCCTGCCGGATGGCCAGGTCATTCCAATTCCGTTAGCGTCTCAACCGGCGCCAAAACTACCAACGGCCTCACCGCTGCCTACCTTCACGCCACAGGTCAGGCCACCATCCAGTGGTACACCACCGCCGCTTGCCGCAAGCGAAATCTTCACCGACGAGCACGGTGTGGCGATGGCGTTCATTCCCGCCGGGGATTTCCAGATGGGCCGGGATGAAGAGGTAAGCAAGGCGGAGTGTAATAAGTTCAATGGAACCAAAAAACCAAATAACTGCGACTTCACATGGTGGTTCGCACCGGAGCATACGGTCACGCTGGATGCTTTCTATATGGATATTGAGGAAGTAAGCAATGCCCGCTATGCGGAGTGCGTCGCAGCGGGGGTGTGTAAACCGCCGGCTAAGACCTCATCGGCCACCCGTTCCAGTTATTACGGCAGCCCGAAATATGCCGACTATCCGGTCATTTTTGTGGACTGGCAGATGGCCCGCACTTACTGCCAGTGGCGCAATGCCGACCTGCCGACTGAAGCGCAGTGGGAAAAAGCCGCCCGGGGAACAGACCAGCGTTGGTTCCCCTGGGGGGATGTACTGGATGGCACACGCTCCAACTTCTGTGATGCGAACTGCCAGAATGATAGCAGCAGGAAGGACCTAAACGATGGCTATGAAGACACTGCCCCGGTGAACGCTTACCCGAAGGGAGCCAGCCCATTTAGGCTGCTCAACCTGGCTGGCAATGTAGCAGAATGGGTGCTGGATGAATTTTCAGCCACATTTTACGAAAAATCTCCGCGCACCAACCCGGTTGGCAAGAACCTGACCGGTAGCCGGGTGACGCGTGGTGGGGGGTTCAATGACTATGACTTACTTTTCCAGTGGGTCTCTTCCCGCTATGGAATGGACCCGAATGCGGCATGGCCCAATCTTGGCTTCAGGTGCGCACGAAAACCATGAACTGGAAAGGATGCCTGAAAGAACCATAAATTTCATGAAAGGAGATGCGATGAACCAAGTTAAATTTCTCGTTTTTCTGGTCATCAGCCTGGCGCTGTTGGTCTCGGCCTGCGAGGACCGGGGCCGTATCCCCGAGCAGGCTTCAGGCCAGGATCAAGCGCCGGCAGGCGGCGAGGCGCCGGCGGGGAAAGCCCCGGAAGCTGGGGGGCAGACGCTGCAGCCCAGCGCCACTTCCTCACCCAGCCCCACGCCATCTCCCAGCCCGACCCCCACCGCAACTGCCACGCCTACACCCACCGCGACGCCAACCCCGACGAACACCCCCACACCCACCCCAACAGCGCTGGCCGGGCTGCCCGGGGATATGAAAGTGGTGGTGCAGAAGGAATCAAATGGTGATATTTTCCTGTTCGACCAGGATGGCAACGAACTGGAGAATCTGACCGCCAAAATGCCAGGAGACAAGGTCCATTATTCGGTTTCCTGGGATGCGAGCATGCTCATCTTTGTCATCCAGCCAGCGAAGGGCGCTCCTTTTCAGTTCTGGCTGCACGACCTGAAGGGCGGCGATGAGGTGATGCTGTTCGAACGTGCCGGGCAGGATCCTTATGTCTACTGGTCACCGGACAACCAGCGTTTCTTTGCGGCGATGAACCCGGCGACCACCACCAATACCACCGATTACCTGATCAAGGATTTGACCGTCGGAGAGCCGATCGAAGTGACCTCAGTCTTCTACGAACGGTTTGAAGCCGAATGGTCACCCGAGGGCAAATACCTGGGGATCATCTGCGACAGCGGCACCTTGTGCCTGGTCGATCCGCTGAGCGGGGCAATTACCGATACCGGCTTCAAAGCCGGCGGCGATATCTCTTTCACCAGCGACAACCAGTGGGTGATGTGGGACGACTTTGGCTACTGGTATTACACCGGCGTGATCGCTGAGATGCAAATCTCCACCTGGAAGATTGGCGATCCGCAGCCGAGGGTGGTGGCCACCGCCAGCTGGATCGACCGGCCGACTTACCCGGTTTGGGGCGAGGACGATAAGACGATCTACTACACGTCCATCGTGGGCGGCGAGCCGCAGCTGATGAGCGTCCAATCGGATGGCAGCGGCGAAACACAGATCCAACGTTTCGAGGAGCGCCTGCGGCTGATCTCACTCTCGCCAGACGGCAAGTGGCTGAGCGGGCGCAATCTGATCCGGATGACGATCAACGGCAACCTGAGGATCAATTCAAGCCGCTATGGTGTGATCAATACCGTGGATGGCAAGACTTATTGGACCAAAGCCGATCCATCCAGAGTCCACTACACCTACTGGGCGCCGGACAGCCAGTGGTTTTTCATCGAAGATACAAAGCAGATCTTGATGCTGAATGTTGAAACCGGCGAGGTTACCCCGGCCGATTGGCTGGACTGGGTTTATGACAATGTGTTTTGGGAACTGCTTTTCCCTGCAGCGTATTGATCGGCCGCGCCGGTGATCGCAGCCGGCAGGCAAATTGATCCTGGCGCTGTCTGCGGTTGGATGCAGACGGCGCCAGGTCAAGCGCTCAGAACAGGTTTCCGGGTGTGGGAGATGGGAGAAGCGATGAGCACTAAAAAGAAGGCAGGCAGCCTGGGCTGCGGCTGGATCGGGCTGGTGGTCGGCAGCCTGCTGCTGGCGCTAGCGGCGATTTTGTTCATCCCCTGGAATGTCTCCGGCCTGGTTTCTCACCCGCAGCCGGCTGCGAGCTATGCCGAGGCGCTGCAGGGGATCGAAGCCCTGCGAGCGCAGCGGCCGCCGGGC
>CAIQIV010000159.1 GCA_903871905.1 uncultured Chloroflexota bacterium
GATGGAGAGGTGCTGCTTCGACCGGTGCAAAAGCAGCCCATTTCTTCCGCCTCCTCCGGGCAGGTCCTGGACCAGCGGCGGCTGCTGCCGGGTGATTGGCTCTGCTACCTGAACCTGGCAGACAGCCGTGCCGCAGACATGGAGTTGCGCGTCCCGGATGGCTCGCTGCTTGAAGTCCTGTCTATTGAGCTGCCACTCCTCCAGAACTGGCTGTCCGAGTCCGAAACCCGGCGCCAGACCTTGCAGGCAAAAGGGGCGATCAATGCTGCCCCCTAGCTGGCACAAAATTTTTTCAGACCTGTGGAGCAACCCGCTGCGCTCGCTGCTGGTGGTGGCGTCTATTACCGTTGGGCTGTTTGCCATTGGCACGATGTCTACCATCCACTTTGTTGATTCTGCCGATATGCGCACCGGTTACGTGGCTATTAACCCTCCAAATATCATCATTTCATCCGGGCTGTTCGACCAGGAAATGGTCAAGCATGTCCGCAAGATTGAAGGGGTGAGAAATGCGGAAGGGACGCGGCGCCTGGATCTGCGCCTGGAGACCACACCAGGCAGATGGATCAATCTGTCTGTGAAATCATTGACGCAAATGGACCAGATGCAAATAGGCCGCCTGCGCCTGCTGGAAGGCTCATGGCCCCCCGGCGACCATGAGATTGTCTTCGACCAGCACAAGCTGGCGGAAGTGCCGGCTGGGGTTGGCGAAATGGTCAACCTCGAAGCGCCATCCGGGCGGGTCCGAGCGCTGAAGATGAGCGGTGTCGTCCAGGACCAGACCATTGGCATTGAGAACAGCGGGGGCGGCTACTTCGGCGCCCCGTTGCAGGGATACGTGTCCCAGCGCACCTTAGAATGGCTCGAGCAGGCGCGTCCTTACCAGTTCAACACGCTGTACGCCACTGTGACCGGGGACTCCAACGACCCGGAGTATCTCTCCACAATCATTGAGCGCATCCGCGACAAGATGGAAGAAAGCGGTATCACCGTAATCAATTCCCAAGGGCGAAGCAGCGAAGACCATCCAAACCGGGTCATCTTCGAAGCAATTTCTGTAATCCTGATCATGCTCGGCCTGTTAGGAGTGTTCCTGAGCGGTTTTTTGATCACCAACACCCTGCAGGCACTGCTCACCCAACAAATGACGCAAATTGGCATTATGAAAACCGTCGGTGCCCGGCGCTTCCAGGTAGCCACCATCTATTTGATTCTGATCTTGATTTACGGCTTGCTGGCTTTTGCCATCGCCCTGCCACTTTCTTACCTGGCCGCCTTCACGATGATCGAGTACCTGGCGCAAAGCACCAACATTGTCTTCCTGGGACGGCGCCTGGTGCCCCAGGTTGTAGCCATTGAACTGTTCCTGGCGCTGCTTGTCCCACAGGCCGCAGCTTTCATTCCCATCTGGCAGGGCTCTCGGATCAGCGTGGTCCAGGCGCTCAGCGGCTTGCAGCAGGGGAGCGCCGCCGGCCGCAGCCGGTTTGATCGCTGGATCTCCAGCCTGCGCCGGGTTTCACGCCCACAGCGCATTTCCATCCGCAACACATTCCGTCGCAAGGGACGGCTGGCACTCACCCTGATCACCTTGACCCTGGGGGGGGCAATTTTCATCGCCACCTTCAATGTCCGGGTATCACTGGAGTCTTATATTGCCCAGATCAGCAATTACTTCCTGGCAGATGTAAACATTGTCACCCAATACCCGGTGCGCAATTCCGAGATGCAGGAGCTGCTGGGTGATATCCCAGGCATAGGGAAGGTAGAAGCCTGGGCCAGCGCTCGCAGCGAAATGATCCTGCCAGACGGCTCCCCTGGAGAGCGCCTGGGGCTGCTCGCCCCACCTGCGGACAGTCCACTGGTCAAGCCAGTGATGATCACCGGGCGTTGGGTGCTTCCGGGTGATGAAAATGCCATTGCCCTCAACGACATGTTTCTCTCCCGCTACCCCGATCTGAGGGTCGGGGATAAAATTCGCATGCGGGTCAATGATAAAGAAACCGATTGGATCATTGTTGGCTTTTTCCAGCTTGCGGGAAAAACAGGCGGCCTGCTCGCCTATACCAACTATGATTACCTGTCCCAGCTTGTCGGCCTTTCTAACCAGGCTGGTATGTTTCGCGTCATGTCGGATCAGCCTGGTTTTAAGCAGGAGCGCCTGGCTCACGCCATTGAAGTCCGGTTGAAGGAAAACAAGATCGGCGTGTATGACATCTCAACCGGTTCGCGCCTGTTCGAAGATTCGGCCGAGGGTTTTAACACGCTGACTGGATTCCTGCTGTTCCTGGCGCTGCTGACCGCCCTGGTAGGCAGCATCGGCCTGGCCGGGACAATGAGCATGAATGTCATGGAGCGCACACGCGAGATTGGGGTGATGCGCGCCATTGGCGCTTCGAACCGCATCCTCATGGAAATGGTGATCCTGGAAGGGATGATGATCGGATTGATCAGCTGGCTGTTTGCCTCCATCCTGGCTTTCCCAATCAGCAAGGTAATGTCAGACAATGTCAACATGGCGCTGTTCGATGCCCCGGCAAACTTTCTCATCACCCCCAACGGCTTCCTGATCTGGATTGTGGTGGTCCTCCTGTTGTCAGCCCTGGCAAGCTATATCCCCGCGCGCAGCGCTGCCCGTCTGACCATCCGCGAAGTCCTGGCCCACGAATGAGGTTGAGATTCGTCTTTTATCAAGCACGATCACAGTATAATTTCCAGCAAATCCAGGCTCACATCTTGTAGGTTGGACCTGTGAATTGCCTGCAGAGGACAAGATGACGAATAGAGAATGGAGAAGCAATGAAAAATGACACGCCTACACAACTGATCGCGGCATCCTTCCCAGATCAGACTGGCGCAGAAATGACATTGAACACGCTCAAGCAGGCCCAAAAGGAGAGTCTGATCCATATCCAAAATGCCGCGGTCCTTCACAAGGATATTGATGGAAAGCTTCACATAAAGGAGACATCGGACCTGGGAGAAGGAAAAGGCGCAGTCTTGGGCGGCGTTTTTGGCGCAGCAATTGGACTGCTTGCAGGCCCGGCATTGATTGTCCCTGCCGCGGTCGGAGCTCTGCTCGGCGGACTGGTGGCTCACCTGGTGGATACTGGATTCCCCGATGACCGTTTGAGGTCATTAGGCGAGAGCCTGCCCCCTGGTTCTTCGGCCATCATTGCCGTGGTTGAGCACCGCTGGGCAACCGAGGTCCAGCAGACACTTGAAACCTATGCCGGGCAGGTCTTGCTGGAGGAGTTAAATGCCGATGTTGCCACCCAGCTGGAGCAGGATCACAAGCTGGCTTACAACGCCCTGGCCACCCAGGAGGGTTTTGCCAGCGGGAGGATGATCGGGGAACCGGATTCCGTCCAGTCGAGTGCAATAATTGTGGGCCAGGACGAGGCAACGGGCGGCCAGTTCGTTGCCACTGAGAATGGGTTTGCTGTTACTACAATCAGCGCTGACCAGGCCGGAGCCGCTGAAAATAGACCATCTGATGAACAGCAGGACGTGCCAGCCGTAGACGAGGCTTAACGAGATGCGAAAAAATCATGGCTGGCATTTGCTAACCAACGCTGGCTGAAAGGTCCTTTCATGCGCCGGGATGCCCTTTTTAACCTTCCAGAGCTGCCTGAAGCTGACCTGGAATGGATGCTGCAAAGCAGTGAAATCAGCGATGCAGCGCTGATCGGTGTGTTGGTAGAGGAGTTTGCAGGCGATCTCCTGCGGCTGGCTTCTGCTATAAGCGCCAGGGAGGGGAACAGCCGGAACCTTGTCCAACACACAATCGCCCAGGCGGTCTTGAAACGCCACCAATATTGGAGCAATTCGTCTGCCAGGGTATGGTTGTTCTATCTCTTGCTGCAAAATGCCGCTGGTGAGAGCCGATGGTGGAGACGCCTGCCCTGGCAAAACCGACAGCAGCCCATGGCAAAAGAGCTGCAGCTGGAGCATTTCCATAATATTCCCCACACGCTCACCCGGCAGTATTCCTTGCTGCTCCTACTTCACTACTTATTCGAACTGAGCCTGGATGAGATCCAGCGCATCACCCAACAACCAGCGGCGCTGCTGCAGTTTGAACTCGGCAGACTGCACAACGCGCTGAAAATTCACCAACAGAACTGCCCACAATGCTCTGCTCATGCTGATGATCTGACTTTTATGGAGAGCGCCTTTCGCCAGGATATCCGGTCGGCGGCGCCAGCATCCCCTTTTACGGTAGATGCTATCCAGGAATGGACAGCATCGATCCGCAGACAGGTAGAGCAATCCTACAAGACCGGGCATATCCAACTGCAGGCAAAAGAGAAACTGCTGGCTGTTGCACTGCTGCTGTTTGCCTTCGCAGCCTTGTTTGCCCTTACCCGCCAGCAGGCAGATGAGCAGAACCAGCAAAATACACCCGGCACTCCTGTACAACCGGAAACCCATGTTCCTCCATTCTACTATTCAGTAAAAAGCCAGGATACCTTAGAAAGCATCGCATTGAACGCTGGAGTTCCCCCCGCGGTGATCATGGAGATGAATGCGCTGGTCAACCCCAACCAGATCGCCCCTGGGCTGTTAATCAAGATACCCGGGCGAGAAGCTCAGGCCTGGCAGATCACCCCGCGCCCTCGCATTCCTCTGCCCCTGCCCACCTCACTGCCAGCCAACCCGGGGCTGGAGGAGATCCGCCAGCGTGCTGTGGACAGCCCTGATCTCTGGCAGATGCTGTGGGTCGATCTGCTGGTTGTGCAGCACGGTTTGCCCGGCTATATCGGCCCACCGCAGACCGTGACCCGCAAGCAGGCCTGGATCGCCCAACCCGATCACTTGCGCCTGGTCTATGGCCCGGCAGAAGCCGGCCCGAGCGATTCTTACGCCATTACTGCCGGCAGAGAATATGCCCAGAATTTCCTTTCCGGGATCGTCTACGAGAGCCTGGCCTCCGAAATGGTGTTATCTGATCTGGCTATCGATTACGACCTGCAACGCCTGCTCACCCCAGAGAGGATCTTCCTGACCAGCGGTTCCCTGGTGCTGGCCGGCAGCGAACCGGTAGCAGGACGACCGGCCTGGGTGATAGATGGTTTCAGCTCATCGGGCATCCGCGTCTACCGCTATTGGTTGGATCAGGAATATGGAATTTTACTGCGCGTGCGCGAGTTCAGCAGTGGAGGCGGCCAGGCGGCCCTGTCTGACACCATCATCACCGCCATCCAGATCGACAGCGACAGGCTCCCAGCCAGCGTATTCGACCCCCTACGGTACCCTGGCCGGCTGTTTGCCCGGGACATCACCGGCGCACCGGATATGGAGCCCCGGGCCAATGACCTGACCAGTCTGGTAGGACTAACCGGTCATGAGCCGCGCCTCTCACGCCCTGCGCCAACCGATTTTGACCCCGCTCACAGCCGCCTGACCTGGCAGCGAATTGCTTATAACACAAGTCAGGCAGGACAGGCGATCGAGCTTTTTGCCGATGATTATTCGCTGGGGAAAATGGAGGTCGGCAGCGGCTCTCTGCTCACCTGCCGGCGTTCTCCAGATGGTAAACGGATCGCCTTTAACCTTGCCCGCTCTGGCCAGGATACCGCCGGTGAAACCATTTTGTACTTTGCCAATCTTAAACCGGGTATAAAGCTCCAAAGAGTGCTGCCGGAAGGAACCGTGCGCGGGGATTTTCAATTCTCCCCCGACAGCCTGAGACTGGCTTTTTTTGGCTGCCGCACACAGGATGGCTGTGGAGTTTATTTATTAGATCTGATCAGACAGGACTACCACCAGCTGCACTCAATGACCTTTGCAGATTACCTGTTGTGGAAGCCAGATGGAGAAAGTCTCGGTTTGGTGGCTGATCGTCGTGGCGACCACGAGTGGGAATACCTGGTGCTGCGCACTTCGGATGGGGAAGTCGAGTATCGTGGGAAATTCGACTGGGGCCGCCTCAGCCCGCAACCGGATGCCCCGCCCCATTCCTGGGGTGTATATTATCGCTCGCTCCCAGGCGGGCTGGAGGCCTGCGCTCTGCCACCCGAGCCATAGTTTTGTCCCAACCGCCAGGACTCAGAAGGTCCGCCCATCGACCAGCATAGAATCGCGGTAAAATAATTTTTCATTCATTATATAAGGAAATGCCCATGAGCAAACGCCAGCGCAGGAGCTTCTCGATCCACCAGCTCCGCCAAAATGTCACCCATATTTATCATGAGTTTCCAACCCAGTTCTGGATCGTGGTCGGTGTATCCTTCATCGACCGCCTGGGGGGAGCCATGCTGTTCCCGTTTTTCACCCTGTATCTGACGCGCAAATTTAATATCGGGATGACTGAAGTAGGCGTGATGTTCGCCCTATATTCAATTGCCAGCGTGGTCGGCAGCATGATCGGCGGGGCCCTGACCGACCGCATTGGACGCAAAGCCATGGTTCTGTTCGGCCTGGTGATGAGCGCTACCTCCGCCTTGTTAATGGGCTTTATTAACCAGATCGAACTCTTCTACCTGGTCATTTTGCTGGTCGGAGCGTTGGGCGAGGCCGCCGGGCCCGCTCACCAGGCCCTGATCGCCGACCTGCTCCCCGAAGAAAAGCGCGCCGAGGGGTTTGGCATCCTGCGCGTGGTTTTTAATCTATCCGTCACCATCGGCCCGCTGTTGGGCGGCCTGATTGCCTCCCAGTCCTTCCTGCTGCTGTTCATCGCTGATGCGGTCACCAGCCTGATCACCGCAGTCCTTGTCTATTTCACGCTCCAAGAAACCTGGCATCCACAGGCGGACGAAAGCCAACCTGCCGAGTCCATGGGGAGCACTTTTGCCGGCTATCTGAATGTGCTGCGCGATTTTACCTTCTTGTGGTACATGGGCGCATCCATGCTCATGGTGCTGGTGTACATCCAGATGAACACTACCCTGGCGGTCTATCTACGCGACCAGCATGGGGTAAGTGTAGTCGGGTTCAGTTATATCCTCAGTCTCAATGCAGCGATGGTGGTGCTTTTCCAATTTCCCATCACCCGTTGGGTCAGCCGGTACCGCCCATTAATGGTCATCGTGGTCGGCGCCTTGTTCTATTCGTTGGGATTTGCCATGTACGGTTTTGTTAACCAATACTGGCTCTTCCTGGCTGCTATGGTGATCATTACCATCGGCGAAATGATCGTCAGTCCCGTCAGCCAGGCGATTGTTGCCCGCCTGGCGCCCGAAGATATGCGTGGGCGCTACATGGCGGTATTCGGTTTCACCTGGGTGATCCCTTCGGCGGTGGGGCCATTATTGGCAGGGTTAGTGATAGACAATGGCAATCCTGACTGGGTGTGGTACGGAGCTGGCCTGATCGGGGTTCTCAGCGCCACTGGCTTCTTCCTGCTGGAAAAGCGCGTGGACCGCACCCATTGGGATGTAGTCGATCAGAGGTTAAAAATCCTCGAGCGCCTGGAACTTGGCAAGATCTCAGCCGAGGAGGCAGGTCTAGCCCTGGATCAGGTGAGTGCCGGTGGGTGGGGACGGCTGGCACCTGAAACGTCTACTGCCAGCCAGAGTCAGGTGCGTTTTCAGGTCAGGGATTCCGATTCGGGCGCCACAAAGGTTGATCTGCGCTTGCCTCTGGGTCTGGTCAATATTGTGCTGCACATGGGCGGGCAATATTCAGCCGACCTGAGTCAATATGACCCTCGCCGACTTAATGAACTGATCTCCCGCAGCAAAGACCAAAACTCTTCCCAACATCTGGAAAGCGATGGCGAACATTTGGAGATATCGATGGAGTGACCCTGGCGCTCTCTCAACCCAGGCTGTTCCAGGTGGGAGATAATTACAGCCACAATAGAGTGCTTAAACCCGATCAAACGAGGTGGTCAGTTCATTTTGGGAATCGGTTGTTCCCAGGCTTCCAGCGCCGCAGCCTCGGTTTCAAAAATATTAAAAACGCTGTCCAGGCAGGCGTAAGAAAAAATCTGGTTCACCTGGGGCTGCAGACCAAAAAGCAGGAGGTGAACCGAGTTTTCCAGACAGCGTTTCATCACCTGCACCAACGCTGACAATCCGGTCGAATCAATAAAATTGACATCCTCTAAATTGATAGCCAGTGCTTTTGGGGAATTTGAGAGTGAGATATGAACCCAGGATGTTAATACCTGCGCCGTCGTTGCATCCAAATTTCCATCAAGACCAAGAATGGTAACATCCGCTACGTATTGCTCACGAATTCTCATATTTCCAATCCCTTCAACTGCTATTTGATACATTGTCCAACCATTGGATTATATCACGACAGCCTCTGGTCTACGCTGATGGGAACAACTCACCCCCATGATCAAGAGGAGCATGAATTTTGATCGCATGACCCTGATTGGATGTGCTAAAATTAAAATGTGAGAAGCGAATGGATAAACTCTACCAGTTAATCGCCCAAAATGAAAACTGGCTGCTGCAGCGAGTGATCGAATATGCAAAAGAGCGTGAGTATACCCGCTTTACTTCCACTCTAATCGATGCATGGCAGGTTTCGATCAGCGGCTTGAGCGCTTCAATCCTGCGCGCCACGCGCTCACCCACCTCGATCCCCGAGTTAGGTCCAGATGATACCTTTAACCAGACCGAGATCGACCAGTTCAGCTGCGAGGAAGTGCGCCGCCACCGGGCTCGCGGGGTAACACTGGGCATGTTCCTGGGCCTGGTTAAGTTCTACCGCCAAAGTTACCTGGACCTGGTAAGGCAAGCTGGTTTTAAGCCTCAAGAGGAACATGACTATCTGAGATTCCTGGAAAAATTTTTCGACCGTTTTGAGATTGGGTATTCGGTGGAATGGAACTCCCTGAATTATGAAGAGACGGTCGAAGAGCTGCAGGCACAGAACCGGTGGATGACCAACGAAAAGAATAAGTACCTGACCATCTTTGAAAGCCTGTATGACCCGGTAATCCTGCTAGATCGCAATAACCGCATTGAAAATATCAACCAGGCCGCGGCTGAATTCTTCCACGAATATGAGCTCCACGGCCAGCGCTACTACGACCAACACTTAGCTGACCTGGTTATGCCCTGGTTAGCCGATGAGCTCCCCGTCTTCACCGCCAGTGGAAAACAGGAAGTGGTGTTCGAAAAAGCGATTACCACCCCCCGTGGGGAGCGGTATTTCCAGGTCAAAATGAAGCAGATGCAGGACTTTAGCGACAAATATCGCGGCGTGGTTATCATTCTAAATGACCTGACCGAGCGCAGAAAAAAAGAGGAGGCACTGAGCCTGAATCAGGCAACTCAACGGTGGGTCAACACCCTTGTAGATATCGGACGCCAGATCTCGCGCATGCAGGACACAGAGAGCGTACTGCTGGGGGTGGTGCATTCCGCGCGTCAGTTGCTGGACGCTGAGATCTGTACACTTGGGCTCTGGAATGAAGCCAACGAATGTTACCAGGTAAAATTCCGAGCAACTCCAGATGGGACGCAGCGCATCCTTACACCAACCGAAATCTGCCCGGGCTGCATGGAATGTGCAGGCGGTGAAAACTCCCGCTGCCCCCGGCTGGTGAAACAAAGCCCTGTGCATCAGGCCTGTACGCTGCCTTGTCCGGTCTTGGGGGAGGCATCCCCCCATATCCAGGCTATCCCACTCAAAATGGATCACCGGGTTGTGGGTGGTATATGGATCGGTCGCGGGCAGCCCTCCACCCTTTCAGATCGGGTGGTCTTGGAAAGCCTGTCCAACCAGGCAGTCATTGCCCTGGAACACGCGGCAATGTCTTCTCAAATGCAGAGTGTAGCCGTGTTGGATGAGCGCACGCGTATCGCCCGCGAAATGCACGATGGGCTGTCTCAGATCCTGGGTTTCTTAAACCTTGAGATGCAATCCCTGGACTCCTTAGTCCGCCAGAACAAGTTGGACCAGACGCTTTTAGAGATCCAGCAAGCGCGCCTGCGCATCCAGGAAGCCCAGGCCGAAGTTCGTGAGAACATTCTCAGCCTGCGCACCACCCTCTCTGACGGCGGAAGAGCAGTCCCGGCGCTGCAAGAGTATATCCGCGAATTCGGACTGCAAACCGGGATCGACGTGCACATTGAGAACGACCATCAGGATGAAATTGTTCTCGCACCGATGGTTGAGGTCCAGTTGATCCGCATCGTTCAGGAGGCGCTGACCAACATACGCCTGCATTCCCAGGCGCGCAATCTATGGGTGTGCTTTGAAACGCGGGAAGGGAAACTCTGCGTGGAAGTGAAAGATGATGGCATCGGTTTCCAGGTCGCCCATATTCGCAAGCACTTTGGCTTGCAGTCTATGCAGGAACGAGCCGAAAGTATCCATGGTCAATTATATATTCAATCTACGCCGGGGCAGGGCGCCTCGGTACGGTTGTGTGCACCGCTGGCTAAAGAGCAATACAACATACTCCACAGAGACCTGGTGGTGCCTGCATGATCCGCCGCCTTCCCTTACGCACCCTGGTCGCTGATGACCACCGCCTGTTCCGCCAGGGGTTGATTAGCCTGATGAACACCCGACCTGACCTGATACAGGTGATCGGCGAAGCTGAGTCTGGGGCAGAAGCAATTGATCTGGCAGATAAACTCTCTCCAGACCTGATCTTGCTGGACATCTACATGCCCCAGCAGAACGGCCTGCAGGCAGCTGAGGTGATTCTAACGAATGTCCCCCAAACTGCCATTGTGATGCTAACCGCATCAGAACAGGATGAACACCTTGACCAGGCAGTGCGACTGGGAGTTTCCGGCTACCTGCTAAAGAACCTGGATGCCAAAGAGTTGTTCGACCTGGTCGAGGGTGTATCACGCGGCGAGGTGGCTGTGACCCGCGCCCTGGCCAGCCGCATGCTGCGCAACCTGTCGGTGCGAAAGAGTAAAGACCAGGAGCCGGTTGAGGTTTTAACGGATCGCGAAATCGAGGTTCTGCGTCTGGTAGCTCGTGGGGCCAGCAATCCCCAGATCGCACGAGAACTGCACGTGACGGTCAATACCGTTAAAGCACATCTCAAGAAAATCCTGGACAAGCTCAACGTTGAAAACCGCACCCAGGCTGCGGCTTATGCAATGCGCAGTGGGCTGGTCATAGACGAAACAAAAAACTGAAAACTACCCGATCGGGTAATACCAAATTACACGATTGCGGGATTTCTCACAAGAAGATATTTGCTAAGATGGTGGTGTGGGCCAAACCACCATCTTTCTTTTTTCAGGTTAACCTTTCTTATGTCTGGAACCCTTCAAACCCTCGACGCCCTGGCCAAATTCTTTATTGCAGCCAAAGCTTCTGAATTGGAGGCGGCTTATTACTCTCTGGTGGAGGATGATCCCCTGCATCCCACCGCCTCCATCTGGCAGGATGTTGAATTTTCATTCAACCGCCTGTTTATTGGGCCGCGCGCGGTGATTGCTCCACCCTACGCATCCGTCTACCTCGACAGCGAGCCTCGCCTGATGGGCAACAGCACGCTCAATATTCGCTATCTCTACCATGCAGTTGGATTAGCTTCACCATGGGAAAATCACATCCCAGACGATCACCTGAGCCTGGAGTTGGATGCGCTACGCCAGTTGATAGCTGCCTCGGAGCGGATTGAGAACAATGAATTATTCCAACTGAGCGCCTATCTCTTGGCCCATCTCAGGCAATGGACACCCTACTTTATTCAGCGGGTGCGTTCGGCTCCTGAAACTCACCCGTTGATCGGGAACGTTGTTGACCGGCTTGAGGACATCCTCAGGCCAAGAACAATAGACTCGGAATTAACTGGCCTTGCCGCCAGGAGTGTCAGTTCAATCCCATGACCATTTCATCCCAAGCAAATCAAAAAGGAGGCAGAGAATGAGTATCGAAACAAAAAAACCGCATTCTTCTCAGACGTCCACCAGGCAGGCAATTGAAAGCTGCGTCACCCGGCGCATGTTTCTGAAAAGCATGGCGCTGGCTGGCGTTGTAGCCGCACTACCTGGAGGGCTGCTGCGCGTCGCAGGGGGTAACGGCGAACCCCTTGGACCCACTGTTTACCAGGGGAAAGACGCCTACCAGGTGTTTCATAACGCATGCCCGCGCAACTGCTATGACACCTGCGGTATCCTGAGCTATGTAAAGGATGGCGTCCTGCAGTTTATTGAGGGTGTCCCCGAATCCACCTTTACCAAGGGCGGGCTGTGTGTCAAGGGCTATGCCTACCCGCGTTCCGTCTACGATCCTGACCGCATCAAATACCCAATGAAACAAGTTGGCCGCGGTTCGGGAAACTGGCAGCGCATTTCCTGGGATGAGGCGATGGATACAATCGCCAAGAAGATCCTGGAGATCAAGCAGAAGGACGGCAGCTTACTAGGCATGGGGCTCACCAAGTATTCTGGCAATTTTGGCATCACCCACTACGGCGTTGAGGGGATGATGTCCTCTCTTGGTTATACCACACGCTTTGTCGGCACACCCTGTTGGCCTGCCGGCATTGACGCCCAGAACTACGACATGGGCAACATGTGGTGCAACGACCCAGAAGACATGGTCAACAGCAAGTACATTATCATCTGGGGGGCCAATCCCGCTCACTGCTCTATCCATACGCTGAAATATGTGAACGAGGCCAGGTCTCGCGGCGCCAAGATCGTGGTGATCGATCCCGTCTTTACCCAAACTGCCGCCAAGGCTGATGAATACTGGCAAGTTAAAACCGGATCAGATGGCGCCCTGGCCCTGGGAATCGCCTGGTACTTGATTGAAAAAGGACTGGTGGACCAGGAATGGGTGAAACAAAACTCCCTTGGTTTTGACGAGTACGCGGATTACATCAAGAAAAATGTTTCCCTGGATTGGGCAGCTAAAGAATCCGGCATACCTGCTGAGGTAATCCAGCACGTCGCGGAAGAATTCGTGGCTGCCAAGCCAGCCACGATCTGGATTGGCTATGGAATGCAACGTCACATAAACGGCGGTGCCAACGTACGCGCCATCGATTCGCTGGTTGCTATGACCGGTAACATCGGCAAAGTTGGCGGCGGGGCACGCTATGGCCACCTGTACACCTGGGGCTTTAACTATCACGCACTGGTCCAAAAGCAGCCAGAAGGGTCCGTTGGCTTCACCGGCCAGAGCGGCCCCAAGGGCGAATTTGACACTGGCGCAGGAAACAACCCGGCCGCCTCCTACACCGACCGCACCTACAATATCAATAAAATTGCCCAGGAGATCCTGGATGCCCAGAATCCGCCCTTGCAAATGCTGTGGATTGCCAACAAGAATGTCCTCAGCCAGGACTTTGACCGCAATAAGATCCTTGAAGCCTTTAAAAAGCTTGAATTAATCGTGGCGGTGGATCTGTTTTTCAATCAGACTGTTGAGCAGGCTGACATCGTCCTGCCCACCACGACCCTGTTTGAAGACTGGACGGTCAATGTCTCCTACTGGCATTACTGGATGCACCTCAACGAGCAGGCCATCAAACCCATGTTTGAGGCAAAATCTGACATAGAAATTGCAGCAGCCCTCTCCAAGAAAATGAATGCCCTTGCTCCTGGATCATGCACCTTTGCCCAGGAGCTCGACCCCAAGGAATGGATGATCGCAGAGTTTAACGATGGCATCTACAGCCTGTTCGGCATCAAATCCTGGGAGGAATTAAAGCAGGGTTCACGCAAGGCACAGCTTCCTTCGTCTGCTTCCTGGGCTGATCTGAAGTTTGCCACCCCATCTGGCAAATACGAGTTCAAGTCTGAAACTGCTGCTGGAAATGGCCATACTGCCCTGCCGGAATTCAAGCCAGGACGCGAGCCTTATGCACCCCTGCGCCTGCTGACGCCGCACGACCGTTTCTCCTTGCACTCGCAGTTCCAGAACCTGGATTGGATGCACGATTACAATCCCGAGCCGTTCGTCTACATCCATCCTGGCACCGCAAAATCCAAAGGCATTGCAGATGGCGACAAAGTGCGTGTCTTCAACAAAGTCGGTGAGCAGGTCCTGCGGGCACGCATCTCCGATAACGTTCCCGCAGATACACTGCTGATGTACGAAAACTGGTACGGCGCCAAGAATACCTATAATGTGAACAACCTGGTGGACGATACATCCTCCGATATGGGCAAATTTAAAACAGGCGCACCCGGCGTAGCGATCCATGATCAGTTCGCTGACGTGGAAAAAGCGAAAGCATAGGAGATAGCAGGTAATGGCTAAAAGACTCGCCTTTTATGTAAACTCAGAACTATGCATCGGCTGCCGCACCTGCGGTATGGCCTGCAAAAACCAGTATCATCAGGAAGCGGGTGTCGTCTGGCGGCAGTTATACCCGCTCTCTGAGGAAATCTACCCTCACCGGGATTCAGCTTTCTATTCCCTGGCCTGTAATCACTGCGATAATCCCTGCTGCCTGGCAGGCTGCCCGGTAGGAGCTTATACCAAACGGGAGGATGGGATTGTCGTCCATCACCCAGAGGTCTGCATTGGCTGCCACAACTGCGTGCGCGGCTGCCCATTTGGCGCCCCTCGCTACAACCCTGCCACGCACACCGCTCAAAAGTGCAGCTTGTGCTATCAGCGTATTGATGAAGGGAAACAGCCCGCCTGTGTGCAGGCATGCCCCACGGAGGCGCTCAAGCTGATCGATTTGAATACCTTCCAGGATGAAGGCACCGTCCAGTTTCCGCCCGGCTTCCCTAATCGCCCGGATATCGGCTCCAGCACCCGGTTTAAACAACCCAAGCAGCCCAAACTCGTCAGGAGGACCGCATGACCACCGAACTTCCCCTGTTATTCTTCACCATTCTGACCCAGATCGCCGTTGGTCTGGCAATTATCAGCGCTATTCGGCAGTGGGCTGCGGCTGACGGGCCGCAGTCAAAGGCTGGCCTGGAATGGGGTGTGATCACAGGCGTGCTTCTGGTTGGGATTTTTGCCGCCTTTTTCCACCTTGGAAATCCATTAGGTGCAGTACGCATGCTAACTAACCTGGGCACAGCCTGGTTAAGCCGGGAGATTCTGGCTTTTGCTGCCTTCGCCGTTCTGGTAATTGTGACGCTGATCACCGCCTTTCGCAAGTCAGTCAACAGCATCCTGGCTAAGGTCACTGCCCTGGTGGGCGTCCTGGCCCTCATCGCTACCGGGATGACCTATGCTGCTCCCAGCATGGTTGCTGTCTATAACCTGCTGCCACTGGTTTTCTTCAGCCTGACAGCGCTGATCCTCGGGTCATCCATCGCTTCCTATTTCGCCCCTCAGGACAAGCAGGGGCTGCTGGTGAAGATCCTGGCGGTCAGCCTGATCGTGGCACTGGTTGTTTACCTGTCTGTGCCCTTCATCTGGTTGTCTGGCGGCACAGTGATGCAAGCCAGCGGAAAGGCTTACCTGGGTTCTATCCTGTACTGGGTTCATATCCTGGTCGGGTTGGGTTTCCCCCTGCTGGTGGTGTGGCGGATGAAACGCATCCCACCCTGGCTGCCAATCTTCCTGTTGGCGGGGGAATTTGCCGGGCGGTTGATCTTCTTCTCCCTGGTTTATTCCCAGGCGCTCTTCCTCGGCGGCCTCTATTAACCATCCTCTCCGAGAGATTAGACTGGTAGTTCTAAAAATGTGACCGCCGTCCAGCGGTCACATTTTATTTTTCTTCGCCATCCAGTTATACCATCACAAGAGGTGTCCAAATACCTGGCAGGTCTATTGGTAGACCGACATCCGGTCGCGCCGGCGGGAAAGTTCGCTGGCATACTGCCGGCCCAGCTCAGACGCGTTTTCCTTCACCCAGCGGCTGAAGCGCATCTCACCAGTAGGTGGCGTGTCTACCGCCAGCAAGTTTGCCATCAATCCTTCAATCTCGTCCCTTGTCACAACCACATCTCTCAGCAGAATCCCCAACATCCTGCCCGCCAGGTATGCTGCAAACGGAGGAACTGAAACCAATGAACGCCGCGTTCCCAGTGCACGGTCGATGACCTGCACCAGTTGCCGGTAGGTAAAAGTCTCAGGACCAA
>CAIQIV010000160.1 GCA_903871905.1 uncultured Chloroflexota bacterium
GATTTTATAAACTTCGCTTATTATTCATCACAATACACCCTCTTCGGCTAAGTTAGAAAGTGGCACTGTCCTGATATCCTCGGCCAATGAATAGCGTTTTGATCCAGGATAAATGACCAGTAAGGTGGTAAGTTCCAGATCTTTCTTTGCTACCAGCATCGATGGGGTCAAATGAGGAGCGTCAACGCGTTTACACTCCACGCCAATTTTCTTGCCATCTTTTATCATGAGCAAGTCCAGTTCGGCTCCGGAGTGGGTGCCCCAAAAATATACCGCATCTGGAGCAGTGACCTTGATCGTCTCTTCGATCACGAACCCCTCCCAGGATGCGCCGCTGCGCGGGTGCAAAAGCAATTCCTGTTCGGTGCGGATCCCCAGGAGAACGTGGAGCAACCCCGTGTCACGAATATAGACTTTGGGAGACTTCACCTGTCGTTTGCCCAGGTTGGCATACCAGGGTTGAAGCATCCGCACCATAAACAGGTCCTGAAGTAAATCGATATACCGGCGCGCCGTTCCTTCGCTGACGTTCAAGGTACGAGCAGCTTCAGCGGCATTCCAGACCTGCCCGTGATAATGGGCCAGCAGGCTCCAGAAGCGGAACAGGCTGGTGGAAGGAATGCTGAACCCGAATTGAGGAATGTCTCGCTCCAAAAAGGTACGGACAAAATCTCTGCGCCAGTCAAAGCTTGCTTCTTCGCTGGACGCAGTGAAGGAAAGCGGAAAACCACCGCGCCGCCAGAGGGCGTTTTGTGCCTGCGCTCCCACTTCCTCAAGACTAAACCCGCTCATGGAAAGGGTGGAGATGCGCCCGGCGAGGCTCTCAGAAGATTGGCGCAAGAGCTCTGGTGAAGCACTCCCTAAAATCAAAAAACGAGCTGGTAGCGGGTTACGATCTGCAAGCACTCTCAGCACGGGAAATAGGTCCGGACGCCGGTGAATCTCATCGATTACCACCAGGCCGGTTAGATCTTGTAAAACGGTCATGGGCTGGTCAAGCAGCGCCAGGCTCAATGGGTCTTCCAGGTCAAAATAATTGACAGAGCTTGGGGAGACGAATTCGCGCGCCAGGGTGGTTTTGCCACACTGCCTGGGGCCGATCAAGGCGACGACTCGGTTGGCAACGAGTTTCTTTTGAACGATTTGTATGAGATGTGTCCGGTCAATCATATTGTTATATTACCATGAAATTCCGTTATTCTATAGCGGAATTTCATGGTAAACAACGAATAAACACTTCCCCACCAGTTTTCCGCTGAAAGGCCCAGGCGCGGTGAGCAACGGCCGCCACCCCGTTCTGTCAAATGCCTGATATACTTGGCTGCAGACAAGGTTATTACCCCAATCAAAAAAACAAGGTGAACGATGAAACTATTTAACGAAAGATCCGCCATTGTCGAATATGGCAAAAAACTGCTTGTCTCCCAATTGACCACCGGCTCGGGCGGCAACCTGAGCATCATCAACCGTGAGGAAAACCTGGTGGCGATCAAGCCCAGCGGCGTGGACTATACCCTGATGAAGCCCGAGGACGTGGTAGTTGTCACCCCGGAAGGCAAAATCGTGGAAGGCGACCTGACCCCCTCCAGCGAGCTGCGCTTCCACCTGGCCCTGCTCCAGGCGCGCCCGGAGATGAACGCCGTGATCCACACCCACCAGGTGTACGCCACCACCATCGCCTGCATGAATTGGGAGCTGCCGGCGGTGCACTACCTGGTCGGCTTCTCGGGCAACAAGGTTCCCCTGGCCAAATATGCCACCTTTGGCACCCAGGAGCTGTCAGAAAACATCGTCTCGGCCATCGGCCAGTACAATGCCTGCCTGATGGCCAATCACGGCATCGTCACCGTTGGCCGGGAAATCGGGGCTGCCTTTGCCGTTGCCGAGGAACTGGAGCTGGTCGCCCGCCTGTACTACCAGACCAAGTGCATTGGTGAACCCGCGATCCTGTCCGATGAAGAGATGGTGATCATCGGTGAGAAATTCAAGACTTACGGCCAGAGAAAATAACTATTTCGTTGACAATCTTTCATTAAACAGGCGATCAGCATGAATTATCTACTTGGAATCGATCTCGGTACCACCAGTCTAAAAGTCAGCATCTATTCTGAGACCGGCGAGCTGGTCGCCTCGCAGTCCAGGGAATACCCGATCGCCATCCCCCAGCCTGGCTATGCCGAGCAGGATCCCCAGGCCTGGTGGGATGGACTGGTCAGCGCCTGCCACGCCCTGCAAGAGCAAAAACCGCAGGCCTTTTCCGGGGTGATCGGGATCGGGATCTGCGGCCAGATGCACACCCAGGTGTACCTGGACGAGAAGATGAGCCACCTGCGGCCAGCCATCACCTGGATGGACCAGCGCTCAGCCGCCATTGTCAACCGGATTAACCAGGATACAGCAGCCCGTGACCTGGTCTTTCGCGAGACGGCAAACGCTGCCTCCACCACCTACACCGCCCTGCACAACCGCTGGGTGCAGGAGAATGAGCCGGAAACCTGGGCTCGCGTGCGGCACATCCTGGTAGCCAAGGATTATCTGAAGTATCGGCTCACCGGGGAGATGGTCACCGATTTTGCTGAAGCCAGCGGCACCCTGGTCTTTGACGTGCAAA
>CAIQIV010000161.1 GCA_903871905.1 uncultured Chloroflexota bacterium
ACGGTATCCAATTTACTGGCAAATCCTGGAGGTGTCCCTTGACTCGTCTCACCCGCCGTGAATTTCTCAACCTGGTTTCCCTGGGAGCCGGCGCCGCGGCCCTGGCCGCCTGCGGCGCGGCAGACCAGGAGGGCGCGGCCCCCACGCCGCCCCCTGCCCGCCCCCCAGCCTCTCTGACCGCCCCCCCTGCCGTTCCTGCCACCCCGCTTTCTGCCTCTCCCGCCGTCCCCGCCTCTGAAGCGCCGCCACCCACGGCGGCGCAGCCTGGCGAAAGCCCCGCCGCCCCTGCCCCCGGCCAGCCGGACCTGGTGGTGGCCCGCGGCGGCGAGCCCGCCGACCTGGTGAAGAGCGCCCTGCAGGCCCTGGGCGGCATCGAGCGTTTTGTCCCCAAGGGCTCGCGCGTGCTGATCAAGCCCAACATCTGCGTCGCCTACCACACATATGAATACGCAGCCACCACCAACCCCTGGGTAGTGGCTGCGCTGGTGCAGCACTGCCTGCAGGCCGGGGCGTCCCGGGTGCAGGTGATGGATTTCCCCTTTGGCGGCTCGGCGCGCGACGCCTATGCTAAAAGCGGGATCGCCGAGCAGGTGGAGGCGGCCGGCGGCGAGATGGTGCTGATGAGCAGCTTCAAATACACGCCCACCCAGATCCCGGGTGCGGTGGACCTCAAGCAGGCCGAGGTGTACGACGAGGCGCTCAAGGCGGATGTGCTGATCGACGTGCCCATCGCCAAGCACCACGGCTCGGCGCGCCTGTCGCTGGGGATGAAGAACCTGATGGGGCTGGTGCTGGACCGCGGCCGGCTGCATTGGAACCTGGGGCAGTGCATCGCCGACCTGGCCAGCCTGCTGCGCCCCACGCTGACCGTGGTGGATGCGGTGCGCATCCTGACCGCCCACGGCCCTTCGGGCGGCAGCCTGGACGACGTGAAAAAGCTGGACACGCTGATCGCCAGCCCCGACGTGGTGGCCGCCGACGCCTATGCCTCCACCCTGTTCGGCCTGCAGCCGCTGGACCTGGACTACATCCAGGCTGCCGCCGGCCTGGGGCTGGGAAACAGCGACCTGAAGGCGCTGCGCATCCAGGAGGTGGCGGTTGGCGGGTGAGGGCCGGCGCTTGCGCCCCGTTTTCACCTGGAGTCTTGCCCGCCGGTTGACGCAGTACCTGGCGCTGGCGCTGTTCGTGGCCCTGTTCATCGCCTCGCGCCGCGGCGGCTGGCCGCCGGAGCTGGTAAACCTGCCCATGCGGCTGGACCCGCTGATTTTCCTGTCCCACCTGCTGAGCTCACTGCAGCCTTCGACAGGCAGCCTGAGCTTGTCGAAGGCAGTCGAAGGCCTGTCCCTGCTGGCCCTGATCACCCTGCTGCTGACTTTTGTCTTTGGCCGCGCCTGGTGCGGCTGGCTGTGCCCGCTGGGGACGCTGCTGGACCTGCTCTCCCCGAGGCTGGTGCACCGCCGCAAGGGGCGTCTGGCGCCGCGGCGCCAGCCCCGCCCGGAGCGCCGGGGGCTGGAAGGCTGGCGGGCCATCAAGTACGTGCTGCTGGCGGCCCTGCTGATCCTGGCGGCGCTGGGCAACCTGACGCTGCTGGTGCTGGACCCGCTGGCCATCGTCCTGCGCACGCTGGGCGCTGCCGCCTGGCCCGCCCTGGACCAGTTCGTCACCCGCCTGGAGGCGCTGCTCTACCGCCTGCCCGGGCTGGCCGACCCGGTCTCGGCCCTCGACGCCGTGCTGCGCCCGGGGCTGCTGCCCTCCGAGCCGGCTTTTTACCAGGGCGCCTGGCTGCTGGCGCTGTTCTTCCTGGGGCTGGTGCTGCTCAACTGGATCGCCCCGCGCTTCTGGTGCCGCTACCTGTGCCCGCTGGGCGGGCTGCTGGGGCTGGTGAGCAAGGCGGCCCTCTTCCGCCGCCAGGTGGGGGAGGCCTGCCAGGGCTGCACGCTGTGCACCCAGGCCTGCCCGACGGGGACGATCGACCCGCAGCAGGATTATGCCAGCGACCCGGCCGAATGCACCATGTGCATGGACTGCCTGGACGCCTGCCCGCGCAGCGGGATCGTCTTCCGGCCTTCGACAGGCTCAGGCCGCGGGCCTTCGACGGACCCGGGCAGCGGGCCTTCGACGGACCCGGGCAGCAGGACTTTGACAGGCTCAGGCCGCGGGTGGCAGCGTGACGCCTGGCGCCCCTATGACCCCGGGCGGCGCGAGTTCCTGCTGGCGGCGGGCGGGGCGCTGGCGGCCTGGGCCGAGCTGCGCAGCGACGCGGCGGCCAAACGCACCGGGCCCTTTGTGCTGCGCCCGCCGGGCGTGCGCCGCCCGGATGGCTCCGGCGACCTGCTGGAGAGCTGCGTGCGCTGCGCCGAGTGCCTGCGTGCCTGCCCCACCGG
>CAIQIV010000162.1 GCA_903871905.1 uncultured Chloroflexota bacterium
AGATTCCGCTCATCGTACCCGGCCAGGTCCACGCTGCCATACCCAAAGGTGAGGGTTAAGGGTGTGGAGAAGGTTACCACCGGCTCGCCAAGCAGGGTGCTGGCGGTGATGACCACCGACGGGGCGATTGCCCCGGGAGGATCGGGTATCTCGTTTTGGTCGGCGATGGCTGCCATCAGGCGCAGTGGGTCGGCAAAGGCATCGCCGGGCATATCAACCAGGGTGGTCAATCCGGCATTGAAGACCAGGGTACCCCCCACGCCGGGGGCAAGCATTGCCCCGGCTGAGATGGGTGTTTCGGGGACGGTGACGGTTACCGAGCGGGTTGAGGCGAGGGCATCGCTGTCGGTGACGGTCAGGCTGAGCAGATGGGTGCCCGGGGTGAGGACCGATGGGTCAAAATATGGCCCGGTTCCCACGAGCCCATCCCAGTTGCTGCTCCAGGCGTAGGCATCCTCACCGGTGATGGGCCCATCTTCCCAGTCGTAGGCGTTGCCTGAGTACAAGATCGCCATGGATTTCCCCGGGGTATCCGGTGTGAGGAACACCAGGGGTGATTTGAGGGCGACCTCGTAATAGGCGGGCGAAAGCGCGGCGGTGGTATTGACCCCATCGGAGGCGAGCAGACGCAGCTGGCAGTCCTTCCCGCCGGGGAGACGGTCGAAATTGACGCTGCGGGTGGTATCGGTGATCAACACGTCGATCGGCAGCCAGATGGCGCCGCCATCATGGCTGTACCAGAGGGAATAGGTGAGCTCCTGGTTATCATCGTCATGGGTCTGCCAGGATATGACCTGGGTGCCGGTGACGACCCCGGCAGGGGGGACGGAAAAGTAATCGATCTCTGGGGGATTGGGGCTGACCAGCCTTTCCGCCTGGAGCTTGCCCTGCTGATCCACGGTGATGGTGATGGTGGAGGAATCCCAGGGGATATAAAATCCAAAGCCCTGGACGAGCGGGGTGGAGGAGGTGATCGGGTCGTAATGGGCGGGGTAGAGATCGAAATCATGGGAGACCAGGATCTTCCCGCCTGATCCCAGGAGCTTGAGGCTGTACGTTGAACCGCCCATGGTTGGGCTGATCGGGTCGGCGCTGGAGACTATCTCAAATGGCTCGAAGGTGACCGTGTTGGACATGACGTTCCCGGAGACGAACAGGTACTCGCTGGCTCCCAGTGGGGAGCCAGGCGCAGAGCTGTGGATGCCGCCGCGGCTGAAGGGCGCAGGTTCAGCTGGCTGGACAGGCGTTTCAGCCGCCGTGGTTGGCGGCCCGCCGCCTTCGACGCTCGATGGGCAGTAGACACTGTCATTCGACATGTAGCGCAGCAGCCGGCAGTATGACCAGGGAGAGAACCACTGCGGGGAAGAATAGGACATGAGATCAAAGCAGGCGATCGTTCCGTTGGCGTTCTGCCCGAACATTGCCTCCAGGTAGGGGTAGGCGGGCAGGAAATGGAGCCCAAAGTAATTTCCCAGCGCTCCCGTGGAGCGACGGGGGTACCCAAAGCAAGCATCCCAGGTATGCCCACAGCCAAACTCGGCGGTGACCGGGCCATACGAGTGGGCAAGCTCATGCGCCATGACCTGGCCTGGATTGGAGCGCAAGTCCTGGCCGCGCGGCATCAGGTTTCCTCCATCTCCGCTGCAGCA
>CAIQIV010000163.1 GCA_903871905.1 uncultured Chloroflexota bacterium
CGCTCTTCTTCGATTTTCCCTACTTGAACCTGGATGCCATCCCGGATGCCTGGAAAGGGGTCTATTATTTCGATATCCAGGTTTCACCTGGGTTTACCGGCACCCGTGGCCAGGTCTATCCGATCACCTTCACCTTACAGGGCAACAATATCCCTGTAGATTTCCGCATCCCGCCGGCCCAATTGGGTATTAAGGATGAAGCGGGCGAGGTATGGACCACCCTGGGGCCATCCTCCCGGCTGGAGCTGATGGACTTGCTGCCGCCCTGGGTCACCCTGCGCGAGGCGCGCCTCGCAAACCAACAGGAGGTTGACCAGATGGTGGATGCACTCAACTATGATGAGGCCAATCCAGGCGCGGACACAACCAGCGAATTGTACAGGACGTTCCGCAGCGGCATCCAAACTCAGACCATTACCACGACTGCTGGCTCGCTGGTCAACTTTACTCTTCCATCCTATGCCCAGGGCCTCCCCTGGCTGGATGGCGACCGCCAGTCAGGAAGACTGTATGTGATCCTGGCCTCTGACCTGGAGGTGGACTGGAGCGGCACTGCCCTGGCGGACGATGCTCCGGTAGCCAGGTTCCTGGACTCCTTCTCCCAGACGCAGCAGTCCTGGGGCAATGCCCAGACGGTGGAGGCCCATGGTGCGGTGTTGACATCCACCTTCCTGGTGCAGCTGATTAACGGGGTTCTGGTGAATCAAAGCGCTGGTTTGCTGGCCGGCATAACAGACCAGGTACAGGTCGCAGGATGGGTGAAAAACATCGGCGACTACATTGCCGCCGATTCACTGGTCACCTACACGCTGCCTCAAAATGTGACCCCCGTCAGCGCTGTCCCCACCTGGACTGAGGAGATTTCCGGCACGCTGTCCTGGCAATTAGGCGATATCGCCCCCGGTGCAGAGCGCCCCATTTCCCTGGTGCTCAAAGTGCAGCCCGCCATGAGCCAGGTTGGCTCCGACCTCGCCATCATCCAGGAAGGTACAGGCCATTTTATCAACACCTATGCAGATCAGGAAGTTACAACGCCCATCGGCGGCAATTTAGAGGCGCCGGTGCGAGGCTGGCAAGTTTATTTCAATGATTTTGAGAAAAATGCCGGTAAAGAATGGAGTACGACCGGGATAACAACCGCCCCTGCCGGGCAGAAATTCCTGGGAGAGTTCTCCAATGAAACGGTTACCCTGACGCTCAAAGGCCTGCCCTTAGCCCGCCGGCTGGGCGTATTCTTTGATCTTTACGTGATCCGCTCCTGGGATGGCAACCAGGTGGATAACACCCTGCCTCCTGGACTGAATGGAATAAACGGGGTCGACACGATTGTCGGCCCGGACATCTGGGAGCTGGCAGCCGATGGCCAAAAGTTGGTCAACACCACCTTTTCAAACTGGGGCGCGCTGGGCTACCGGCAGGCCTATCCCGGCAGCTACCCGAATGGCAGCTACCCGGCGGGTAGTGGGGCCGTGGATAACGGGATTTTAGGTTACCAATACTTTGAACACCCCATGGACAGCGTTTATCACTTCAATTATGTGCTGGACCAGCAGTCGGATGTGCTGACCATTGCTTTCAGTGCAGCCGGGCTGCAAGAAATAGGGGATGAATCCTGGGGGATCGATAATGTGCAGATCACCCTCATGCCACTTCGGGCGCCGTCCTGGCGCACCACTTATCTGCCAGCGTTAAGGAAGTAGCACAAACACATACCACCCGGCAAAACAGCTCCAAAGGAATCAGGGCTGTTTTGCCGGGCATTTGTAATCATTTTACGCTCCCCAACCATTCTCCAAAAAGAATGAA
>CAIQIV010000164.1 GCA_903871905.1 uncultured Chloroflexota bacterium
GCGAACTGCTGGGGCGATCCCTGGTACAACGCTGCTGAAGGAAAGTGGTACCAGGACTACGGTCCGTGGTGCACCGTGGGCCGCTACTGGGGCATCCGCAGCTACCGCGCCCCCAACAACACGGGCAACTACTGGGACAGCTACCGCTTCAGCTACAACACCATGTCGACCCGCAGCGTCCACTGGACCCGCTACTACGACAAGATGGAGCTGCAGGCCCGCTAGTCCGGAACCTGTAACCTGAAAGAAGAGACCTGCCGCCTTGTGCGGCAGGTTTTTTTGTTCCGCCGATCCTGGTATAATTTGTGGCTATGTTGGATAAATTATCTGGAATTGAACAAAGGTATGAGGAAATCAACCAGCTCCTGATGGAGGTGGGAAATGATTACCAGCGCGCAGCCGAGCTGTCGATGGAGCGCGCCGAAATTGAGCCGGTGGTTGAAAAGGCCAGGGAGTACCGCCAGCTTTTAACCCGACTGGAGGAAGCCCAGCTCTTACAGGAAAGCGAAGATGAAGATCTGCGCCTGCTGGCGCAGGGTGAGCTGGCGGAAGTGGCGCCGTTGGCAGAAGCCATGGAGGCGGAGATCAAGAATATGCTGCTGCCTAAAGACCGGCGCGATGCGCGCAACGTGATCGTTGAAGTGCGCGCCGGGACGGGAGGCGATGAAGCTGCAATATTTGCTGCCGATCTCTTCCGCCTGTACACGCGTTACGCCGAGCGTAAAGGCTGGTCGGTTGAGGTGCTGTCAGCCAATGAGATTGGCATCGGTGGGTATAAAGAGATCATCTTCCTGGTCAAGGGACGTGGGGCGTACTCGCGCTTGAAATACGAGTCTGGGGTGCACCGGGTGCAGCGTGTCCCGGTGACCGAGGCCCAGGGGCGCATCCATACCTCCACCTCCACAGTGGCTGTGCTCGCCGAGGTGGACGATGTGGAAGTGGATATCCCCGAAAGCGATGTGCGTATTGATGTCTACCGCTCTGCTGGCGCGGGTGGGCAGAATGTCCAGAAAAATGCTACGGCGATCCGCCTGACCCACCTGCCAACCGGGATCGTGGTTGCCTGCCAGGATGAGCGCTCTCAGCTGCAGAACCGCTTGCGGGCGATGAGCATTCTGCGGGCGCGCTTATACGAGATAGAGGAAGAAAAGCGCCGCATGGAGCTCGATGAAACCCGCCGTTCCCAGGTGGGAAGCGGCGAGCGCTCGGAGAAGATCCGCACGTATAACTATCCGCAGTCACGAGTGACCGACCACCGGATAAACCTATCTTCTTACAACCTGGCTGGGGTCATGGAAGGCGATATTGACCAGTTTATCGATGAGCTGGCAACGCGTGATGAAGCAGACCGCCTGGCAGCTGTGGGTGTATCGGAAGACGAGGCGTAGCAATTGCTTGTTTCATGGAAGTGGTGCATATTCGAGATGCCCTAAAAATGTCGAGCCGCCTTTCCGGTGAGAGCGATACTCCCGGCCTGGATTTGCAGGTACTGCTGGGCTCAATCATTGGCAAGAACCGGTCATGGGTGCTGGCCCATCCGGAGGCTGAGCTTAATTGTCTACAGCTCCAGCAGTTGGAGAAGTCTATACACCGCCTGGAGGCTGGCGAGCCGCTGGCGTATCTCACCGGGCAGCGTGAGTTCTATGGATTAGACTTTGTGATCACCCCGGCAGTGCTGGTACCCCGTCCAGAAACTGAGCTGCTGGTAGAGAAGGCGCTGGACTGGTTGAAGCAGCAGGCGCGCAGGGTGAGTTGTGCAGATGTGGGGACGGGCTCAGGCTGTATTGCAGTGACGCTGGCAGCGTTGGCGGGTGATGCTGTCCTGGCAGCCACTGACCGATCCCGGGAAGCCCTGGTAGTAGCGCGCCAGAATGCCCGCCGGCACCGGGTGGAGGGCCGGATCCTGTTTATCCAGGGCTGCCTGATGGAAGCCCTGGGGCCGGGTTTTGACCTCATTTGCGCCAACCTGCCCTATATTCCCCGGGGCGATTTGGATAGTTTGGCCGTGTCCTTTTGGGAACCAAGACAGGCTTTGGATGGCGGCGACGATGGATTGGCTTGGCTGTGTAAATTGTTAGAGGATGCGCCGCGCCTGCTTGTCCCGCGGGGTTTGATGTTGTTAGAGATTGAAGCCAGGCAGGCAGCAGCAGTAACTCGCCTGGCTCAGGAGCAGTTCCCGGCAGCAGAGATCCGTGTGTTCCAGGATCTGGCCGGGCTCGATCGATTAATCCAGATTCAACGATAGGAGGTTTTTGTGTTTAGAAGCTTAGTGGTAGTTTTATTGGTGAGTGCTCTCTTATTAGCCTCATGCGCGGCACCGGCAGCGGTGACCCAGGCGCCAGTTCAGCCAGCGGTGATCCAAACCCAGGCTGTAACAGCGCCAGTGGCAACTGCAGAGCCTGTGAAGCCGCAGGCTCCTGCGGTTGAGACATCGGCACCTGCCCTGGCAGAGACTGCACCAGCCCCAAGCCCAGCCCCCACCCAGGGCTCACCGGCAGTTGCTGGAGGGCAGCCTGTTGTGTATAAGATTGTCCCTGCCGAGTCGCAGGCATCTTATGAGGTGGGGGAGACATTTTTTAAC
>CAIQIV010000165.1 GCA_903871905.1 uncultured Chloroflexota bacterium
AGGCGAATTTCAAGCCTTGCAGCAGCGAGGTAGGATTTTTATTGCCTGCTTCCTCGATTGCTATTCATAATGTTAAGGTTCTACTCCTTGACAGGACTTAGAATATCTTCGCAGGCTCGCAGTGACAGATGGCCGGGGGGACGGCTTCGCAGGCTCGCAGTGACGGATGGCTGGAGGGGGACGGCTTCGCAGGCTCGCAGTGACAGCTCGCTGCAGAACGGGCCGATTTTGCGGTTGACAAAAACAGAAAAGTAGGCACAATATAGTCATGAAATTGATACAGTTTCCAGAAGAGGGAATGCAGTTCCTTTTGAGCAAAGGTCAATGAACCACTTTATCCCCGATATTTCCGAAAAAACACTCCAGCAGTGGCAGGACGCGGTGGATCTGCTGGCCCGCACTGCAGGGGTGCGCGCCAGCCTGATCATGCGTCTGATTGGGGATGAGATCGAGGTTTTTGTTTCCAGCAGCACGCAGGGTAACCCGTATCATCCCGGTGACCGGGAGTATCTTTATGGCTCGGGCCTGTACTGCGAGGCGGTGATCCAGGCGCAGGAAAAGCTTCTTGTTGTGGACGCCCGGCAAACTGAACAGTTCAAGCATAATCCGGACCTGAAGTACGGCCTGGTCTGCTACCTGGGATTCCCCATCCGCTATTCGGACGGCGCCCCGTTTGGGACGATCTGCCTGCTGGATGATAAGGCCAACGGCTTTACGCCGGATCTGATCACGCTTCTGGAGAAGATGCGGGACTTGATTGAAAGCCAGCTGTGCCTGCTGGAGGAGAACCGGCGGCATCTGCTGTTTGCCAGTGAATCGGTGTTGAGAAAGATGCTTGACCACATTCCCACGGCCCTCGCCTGTATCACGCCGGATGTCGATGGGAAAGTTCTTTATCTCAACAAACAGTTCACGGACCTGTTTGGCTATACCACGGCTGATATCCCGCTCGTGAAGGACTGGATGGCCCGGGCGTATCCCGAAGCGCAGTCTCGCACCGCTCTTGTCCAGGCCTGGCAGGCCGCGGTTGCACAGGAGTTCCAGCAGGCCGGCAGGGTTGAGCCGAGAGAAGTTAGCATTATCTGCAAGGACGGCCGGATCCGGGAGGTGCTGATCAGCTTCAACCTATTAGACGATATGCTGTTGGTTTCATTTGTTGATATCACCGAACGTAAACACGCGGAAATGGAACTGCGGCTGAGCGAAGAACGCATCCGCCTGCTGGCAGAAAACGTTTCAGATGTGATCTGGGTGCTCAACCTGAACCAAAAGTGTTTTACCTATATCAGCCCTTCTATCGAGCAGCTCAGAGGCTTCAGCGTTGAAGAGGCCATGGCGCAGACGATGGAAGAGTCGCTGATGCCTGAATCGGTCGAATTGGTGATGCAAAAGCTGACCAAAAACGTACCGCTCTTCCTGGCAAACCCGAAGGCCCCGCAGTCTTTTATGTCAGAAGTCCGGCAGCCCTGCAAAGATGGCTCAATTATTTGGGTGGAGGTCACCACCAGGTTTCGCTTTAACGAAGCGCATGAAATTGAGGTGGTGGGGGTGAGCCGGAACATCAGCCAACGGAAGCGGTATGTGCAGGAGCTCAAGGAGGCGCATGAGGCGGTCAGGGCGGCTAATGCGGAATTGGAGCAGCGCGTCCAGGAGCGCACTGCAGAGCTGCTCGCCAGCCGGGATGCTTTATCGGTAACCAATGCTGCACTGAACAAGGCGCTGTGCGCCCGGGATGGATTCATGTCAGCCATGAGCCACGAGCTGCGCACGCCCTTGATGGGCATCCTGGGGCCTGCCGAGGTGCTGAGAACCGGCATTTATGGCAGCCTGAACGATAAACAGTTGAAGTCCATTCAGAATATCGAAAGCAGCGGGCAGCGCCTGCACTCGCTGATCAATGATGTCCTGGACTATGCCCAGTTCCAGTCTGGGCATGCCGGGCTGGATATTCATGCTAATTCTCTGGATGCGATCTGCGCCCTCAGCCTGCAGGCCATCCAAGGCCAGGCGGCGGCCAAGGGCTTGCAGGTTGAGTACCAGGTCGCCCAGCACGATCTGCGGGTGGAGGTCGATCAGCGCCGCATGGTCCAGGTCCTGGTCAACTTGCTGGATAATGCGGTAAAGTTCACCCCCCGGCAGGGGTGTATCCGCCTGGCGACTGCGGGCGATGCGCAAGCGGGGCAGGTGCAAATCAGCGTTACAGACAGCGGCATCGGCATCCAAGAGGAAGACTTTGAGAAAATATTCCAGCCGTTTGTCCAGCTCGATGCCCGCCTGGAGCGCGAGTACCAGGGCACCGGCCTGGGCCTGGCGCTGGTTAAAACCCTGGTGGAGCTGCACCAGGGCAGCCTCGCCGTGGAAAGCGAGCCTGGGAAGGGCAGCACCTTCACGGTGAGCCTGCCCTGGAAAGGGCCGTGACACCGGCATCACAGGATCGCAAAGCGGAGCCGCCCTGCAGCTCCGCTTTCTTTTTGGGGTGAGCCAGCCTGGTTGCCGCTAGTCTCGCCGGTACGGCTCGCCCAGGTGCCTGGGGGCGATGGAGCGCCGGCGGCTGCCCATCATGGCCAGGATGGCAAAGATATAGGGCATGGCCAGCAGGATCTGGTAGGGGATCTGCACCCCCACGCCCTGCAGCTGGAGCTGGAAGGCGTCCAGGAAGGCAAAGAACAGCGTGGCCAGCAGGATGCGCACCGGGTGCCAGTTGCCGGCAATGACGATCACGATCGCCAGCCAGCCGCGCCCGGCGACGATGTCCGGCACAAAGCGGATGGACGAGCCCAGGGTCAGGAAGGAACCGCCCAGCCCGGCCATCATCCCCCCGAAGATCACCGCCAGGTACTGCAGCCAGGGCACGCTGACGCCCTTCATGTCCACGGCGCGCGGGTTCTCGCCCAGGCCGCGGATCAGCAGCCCATACTTGGTGCGGTACAGGAAAAACCAGATCGCCGGGACGGCCAGGAAGGCCAGGTAGGTCAGGGCGCTCTGCGAGAACAGGATGTCGCCCAGGTAGGGGATTTTCGACAGGAGCGGGATCTGGATGTCGGGCATGGGCTCGATGGTCGGCATCTGGGTGGTGGAATAGTCCTTGAACACGCTGCGGTACCAGAACAGCGAGGCGCCTGCCCCCAGCAGGTTGATCGCCATGCCGGCCACGATCTGCTCAACCTTGAGCGAGACGGTGATGGCGGCGAAGAGCAGGCTGGTGAGCCCACCGGCCAGGATGGCCGCCGCCAGGGCCAGGGTCGACGAGTGCGTCAGGTTGGCGACCATGAAGCCGACAAAGGCGCCCATGAGCATGGTGCCTTCCACCCCCAGGTTCAGGATCCCGGATCGCTCGGTGACCAGCTCACCCAGCGCCGCCAGCAGCAGCGGGGTGGAGATGCGCACCGTGGCGGCCAGCATGTTGACGATGATTGCGGCCTGGAGGAAGTCATTCATGGCTTTGCACCCCGGCAGTGACATCGCGGCTCTCGCCGCGGCTCTTGGGCAGAATTTTGTAGCTCACCAGCACCTGGGACACCAGCAGGAAGACCAGGATGATGGCCTCCACCACCTCGATCAGGGCGGTCGGCACCTTGGTGATGATCTGCATCAGGATGGCGCCGTTGAGCAGCCCGCCAAAGAAGATGCTCACCGGTACCGCCAGCAGCGGGTCCAGCCCGGAGAGCATGGCCACGATGATGCCGATAAAGCCGTAGCCGGTGGACAGGTCCATGCGCAGGCGGTGCTGCACGCCGAACAGCTCGCCCACCCCGGCAAACCCGGCCAGGGCGCCGCTGATCAGCATGGTCACGATCCAGGTGCCGTGGATGCTGATGCCCTTGAAGCGCGAGGCCAGCGAGTTGAAGCCGACCGAGCGGATCTCGTAGCCCAGCGGGGTCTTCTGCAGCAGGTACCACACCAGGAAGGCGGCCAGCACCGCCAGGGCAAACCCGATATGCAGGCGGGAGTTGGGCCACAGGAAGGGCCAGTGGTAGGCGGCGGGAAGCTGCGGGGTCTGGCGGTAGATGGAGCCCTGCTCGCGCCACACGCTGCTGAGCAGCAGCGCCAGCAGGTAGGTGATGATGTAGTTCTGCATCACGGTGGTGATGATCTCGTCCACGTTGAAGTAGGCTTTGAGCAGGGCGGCGATCACCGCCCACAGCGCCCCTCCCAGGCAGCCGGCAATGGCGATGATGATCAGGTGCAGCCAGACCGGCAGCCCCGGCAGGGCGACATAGGCCAGGTAAGCCGTGGTGGCGCCGGCGAAGAGCTGGCCCTCCATGCCGATGTTCCACAGCTTGGCGCGGTAGGCGACGATGGCCGCCAGGGCGGTGAGCAGGATGGGCGTGGACTTGACCAGTGTTTCCAGGAAGGTGCCCCAGTCGCCAAATCCGCCCTGGATCAGGCTGACAAAGGCGTCCCATGCGCTGCCGCCGGCCAGGTCCACCAGCAGGGCCGAGACCAGCAGCGAGGCCAGCAGGGCGATGCCTGCGGCCAGGACGCGCGTCCAGGCGCCGACCAATTCCCGCTTGACGATGCGGTAGCCGCGGAAATTCCAGGCAGTCTTGCCGTAGGGTTTACTCATATTCAAGCCCAATCTTGTGATTTTGTGCGCCCGGGTCGTACTCAAAGCCGGCCATCAGGCAGCCAATCTCGTCCAGGCGGGTTTCGTCCGCCGGGAAGGCGCCCATGATGGCGCCGCGGTACATCACCAGGATGCGGTCCGCCAGGCTGAAGATCTCTGACAGGTCTTCGGACATCAGCAGGATAGCCGCCCCGCTGCTGCGCAGGGCCAGGATCTGCTGGTGCACATATTCGATCACCCCCACGTCCAGGCCGCGGGTGGGCTGGTGCACCAGGAAGGCCTGCGGGCGCTGGTGCAGCTCGCGGGCCAGGATCACCTTTTGCTGGTTGCCGCCGGAGAGGAAGCGCGTGCGCTGGCGGATGGAAGGGGTGGCGATCTCAAAGGTTTCCACCGATTCTTTAGCGAACTTCTGCACCTGACCGTCGTCGATGCCCAGGCCCTTGCGGAACGGCGCCAGGCGCTGGTTGCCCAGGATCAGGTTTTCGGCGATCGAAAACTCGGGGATCAAACCCATGCGGATGCGGTCCTCGGGCACGTGGGCCAGGCCCTTGAGCAGGCGCTTGCGCGGCGGCAGGCCGGTGATGTCTTCCCCGCGCAGCAGCACCCGCCCGGCGGTGGCTTTGCGCGCCCCGATCAGTGTTTCAAACAGCTCGCGCTGGCCGTTGCCTGCCACGCCGGCGATGGCCAGGATCTCCCGGCTGTGCACCGCCAGGTCGATGCCGCGCAGCATCTCCTGGCCCATGTCGCTCAGCGCCCGCAGCCCTTGCGCCTCCAGCACTACCTCGCCTGGCTCCAGGGCGTCTTTGTGGACGCGGAAGATCACACTGCGCCCGACCATCATGCGTGCCAGGTCCTCCTTGGTCACATCCCGGGTGTCCACTGTGTTGATGCGCTTGCCTTTGCGCAGCACCGTCACCCGGTCGGAGATGTCCATCACCTCGCCCAGCTTGTGGGTGATCAGGATGATCGACAGGCCCTGGGACTTCATCTGGCGCAGCACGCCGAACATGCGCTCGGTCTCCTGCGGGGTCAGCACAGCGGTCGGCTCGTCCAGGATCAGGATCTCGCAGCCCACGTACAGAGCCTTGAGGATCTCCACCCACTGCTGCTCGCCCACCGAGAGCTGCCAGATCTTGGCCTTTAGGTTGAGCTGGACGCCGTACTGGTCGCACAGGTCCTGGATCTTGCGCTCGGCCTGAGCCAGGTTGAGCAGGGTGCTTTTCATCTTGGTGCCGATGATGATGTTTTCCACTACGCTGAGCGGCTCGATCAAGATGAAATGCTGGTGGACCATGCCGATGCCCAGGTTGATGGCGTCGCTGGGGCTGGAGAGGGAGACCGCCCTGCCCTTGTGGTGGATCTCGCCGCTTTCGGGATGATAGTACCCGTACAGGCACTCGGCCAGGGTGGACTTGCCGGCCCCGTTCTCTCCCAGCAGGCAGTGGATCTCGGCCTTGCGCAGGGTGAAATCCACCCCATCGTTGGCGACCACGCTGCCAAACTGCTTGGTCAGCCTGATGGTCTCAAGAATGACCGGGTTGGCTGGTTGTGCCGCTTCTTCGCTGTTCAAAACCAAGGCGAACCTCCATGAACGCAAACCCATGCTGGCGGACCTTCCAGGCGGGAAAGCCTGGAAGGTCTGGGGTTATTCTAGCTGCAGCAGTTTTATGGAGTTGAGACCGGGGTGTCGGTTTTCAGCTCAACTTTCAACGCGCCGCTCTTGATGTCCTCAATGGCCTTGTTGACCTTGTCCTTGACATCCTGTGGCACGCTGCTGTCCAGGCCGTGGTATTCGGACATGGCGCAGGCGCCCTGGGCCATGTTGAACCAGACCGATTCCATCGGCGCGTTGTAGGCGACGCCCTTGGTCTTGTGGTCCCACCACTGATCGATGATGTAGTTGATGTGCGGCTCCCAGTACATCAGGATGCTGGAGAGCACCGAGTTTGGCCCGGCAAAGTTGTAGTCGATGTACTTGGCATAGCAGGTGATCTTGTTCTTCTCGCATGGCTCAAAGGCTTCGGCCATCATGTAGTTCTGGTCGACGCCGGCGGCTACCTGGGCGTTGAGGGCCTCGATGGCCTTCGGGGGATCGTACCAGCTTTCGATGAAGGTGATCTTCTGCTTGATTTCGGGGTTGACAGACCTTGCGCCGTCGAGGAAGCCGTTGGCCACGTCATTGACATCATCCGCGGGGAAGGTGCCGACGATGCCCAGGTTGTTGGTCTTGGTCAGTGAGCCGGCCAGGATGCCCTGGACGTAGGCGCACTCGTGGATGTGCTGGTAGATGAGGTAGGAGTTGCCGCCCAGCG
>CAIQIV010000166.1 GCA_903871905.1 uncultured Chloroflexota bacterium
CTGTAGATGGTGGCCATGTTGGGGCCGTTGACCCCGTTGTGTTTAAAATACTTATAAAAGGGTGTGATCCCCATCAGGCGAACCCGCTCAGAGATTAGCTCGCCGATCGGGTATTCCACCATGGCAGAAACGATTCCGGTTCGCAGGCGAAAGCAGTTTGACAGGTTGGCGGCAAGATTATATTCTCCCCCGCTGGGGTGCACCTGCCATTCCGTGGCTTTGTTGAACGGGACAATCCCCGAGTCGACGCGGTGGTTCAGCGCGCCAAACGAGATGAGATCAAACGCCCCATTGGGCTTGAGATGAAGGCCGTGGTTCATAACTCACTCCTGATCAGGTATTCTTGCTGGATAGCATTCCTAAGGATGGCAGGTACTCTACTGCCAGTCGGTATGAAAAATCCCATCCCGGTCGAGGCGGCGGTAGGTGTGTGCGCCAAAGTAATCGCGTTGGGCCTGGATCAGGTTGGCGGGAAGCCGCTCACTGCGGTAAGCATCGTAATAGGCCAGCGCAGAGCTGAAACCCAGGGCCGGGATGCCGTGCTCGGCCGCCAGCGCCACGATCTTGCGCAGGGAGGCCTGGTGCGTGTTCATTGCAGTGGCAAACTCGGGATCCAGCATCAGGTTGGGCAGGTCCGGATCTCGGGAGAAGGCGGCGGCGATCTCGTTGAGAAAGCGGGCGCGGATGATGCACCCGCCGCGCCAGATGCGGGAGATCGCCTGGCAGTCCAGGTTGTATCCATATTCCTGGCTGGCCAGGCGCAGCAGGGCAAATCCCTGGGCATAGGAGCAGATCTTGGCGGCGTAAAGAGCGTCGCCCACGGCGGCAATGACCGGCTGTGTCTCGCCGGAAAAGTGCGGCTGGGCGCCGCTTAGAATTTTTGCGGCGGCGCGGCGCTCATTCTTGTAAGCCGAGATGATGCGCCCGTCGACGGCGGCGTGGATGGTGGGGATCGGGGCGCCCAGGTCGAGCGCGTTCTGGCTGGTCCATTTTCCGGTCCCTTTTTGCTGCGCTTCATCCAGGATCAGGTCGATGACGGCCTGGCCGGTTTCAGGGTCGAGTTTTGCGAATATCTGGGCGGTGATTTCGATCAGATAGGATTCCAGTTTGCCGCGGTTCCACCCGGCGAAGATCGAGCTCAACTGGTCATTCCCCAGGCCCAGGCCGCGGTGGAGAATATCGTAGGCTTCTGCAATGAGCTGCATGTCGCCGTATTCGATGCCGTTGTGCACCATCTTCACATAATGCCCGGCGCCCCGCGGTCCCATGTAAGCCACGCACGGCGCCCCCTGGACTTTGGCGGCAATCGCCTCAAAGATGGGCCTGACCAACTGCCAGGCTTCCGGTTGGCCTCCGGGCATTATGGCAGGGCCCCACAGGGCGCCCTGCTCCCCGCCGCTGACACCTGCGCCGATATAGCGGATGCCCGCGGCTTCAAGTTCCTGCGAGCGGCGGTCCGTGTCCTGGAAGTAGGTGTTGCCGCCATCGATGAGCAGGTCTCCTGGGGACAGGAAGGGCCTCAAGGCGGCGATGGCGGCATCGACCGGCTTCCCGGCGGGGACCATCATCAGAATACGCCGGGGCGTTTCCAGGCAGGCGGCCAGCTCGGCCAGCGTCTCGCAGGCGGCGATATTCTTGCCACTCGAGCCGGTTCGAAAGGCCTGCACTTTTTCCGGTTCGAGGTCGTAGCCAGCCACCCGGAATCCATTGCGCTCCATGTTGAGGGCCAGCATGTGTCCCATGACGCCCAGGCCGATCAGGCCAAAATTTGCTTTTTCCATATGAGTTCCTTTTTACCGGAGGGAAAGCCAGGTGGCAAGACGGCTCACACTCCGCTGTAAGCTGAAAAACCGCCATCAACCGGGATGATAATCCCCGTGATAAAAGCCGCTGCTGGCGAAAGCAGCCATAACATGGGGCCGATCAAATCCTGCGGATCCCCAAAGCGGTTCATAGGGGTGTGCTCCAGGATCTTCTTGCCGCGCTCGGTCAGCCCACCAGTAGCCTGGTCAATCAAAAGATAGTGGTTCTGCTGGGTGAGAAAAAAACCGGGCGCCAGGGCATTCACCCGGATCTGGGGGGAATATTCCTGCGCCATATGCACCGCCAGCCACTGTGTGAAGTTGCTGACGCCGGCTTTTGCTGCTGAGTAAGCCGGGATGCGGGTTAGCGGTCGGAAGGCGTTCATCGAAGAGATATTCAGGATGATCCCCTGGTTTCGCTCCGCCATATGCCGCCCGACAACCTGGGAGGGGATGATCGCTCCGATCAAGTTGAGCTCAAAAACCGCGCGCAGGGCGTCTGCCGGGAGATCAAAGAATGTTTTCTCCATGCTGGTTGTTGCCTCAGCCTTGTTGCCGCCGGCGGCGTTGATCAAGGCGTCGATCTTTCCAAAGCGGGCAATCGTCGCCTCCACGGCAGCAGCAACCGACTCTTTTTGCAACACATTTCCCTGCAGTGCGATGGCCTCGCCCGAGCCCGTATGCGGTTCTAACCGGTTCACCAGTTCGGTTGCTGCCGCCAGGTTGTAGTCCAGGATGGCCACGTTGGCGCCGTGGGCGATCAGGCCTTTGACCATGGCTTTACCCAAAACACCGGCGCCGCCGGTGATCAGCAGGCTCATTCCACGAAAATCATCGATCTCAGAACCAGGGATCATCATCTCATCCTTTATTGACGCAGCCGGTACAAAATTTCGCCGGCCTTAGGGATAAATAATATGCCTTCATCTTCTCGATCCTGCCACTCGGAAAAATTGGTCTTTTCCGGGTCTGCATAGCCCAGGCACAGTCTGGTGCATATCTCTGGGGAGAATTTACTGGCCAGGGAGAGCTTCACATTCGGTTTTTCAACCCCGTTCTCCATGCGGCCCGATCCGCGTAACTGCGTGCTGTGGGCGATGACCCCCAGAGGATGCTGCTTAAACCGCTCCCATTGGGTCAGGAAGTAGGGCAGGATGTGGTACCCCAGCTCCAGGATCGTTTTTCCATGCGACACACTCAGCGTATCCAAGTGGGGTGCAAAAATGGTCAGCTCGCCGTCTATGGCGACGACGGGCTCGAGTTTATACATCGCCTTCCCGCCGGTCCATAATTCATCATACATGGGCGGACAGCATGAGAGCACCTTTTGAAAGGGCTGATCATACCAGCGAATATTTCTTTCGCTAGAATGCTTTACGGCTTCTTCCCACGCAGTCAAATAGTCTCCGATGATGATGCCATTCAGATCATGGCCGACCATGATCAGGGCGATCAGCGTGATGGGGGTTTTGACCATCTCGGCGCCGGCATGGATCATGGCGCGCGGCGGGGTATCTTTGATCCCGATGATGTCCTTAACGGTGACCAGGGCGCCAAGCCAATGGCTCTTGTGGATCATTTCTGGCCCGGATATCCCCGGGAACAGGTATTTCGCGCCGCCAGAGAACCCCACTACCTCATGAGGAAAGGTCGGTCCCAGGATCAGGAGGTGATCATATTCCAGGACAGCTTTATTAATGCGGACGGGCGTATCCCCTTCCAGGGATTGGTGCCAGTATTCCCCCGCAATCTTCCGCATCTGGTCTTCTGAAATGACCCCAACCTGGGTCAGCGCCTCGGGGTCGTCCCAACAGTGATTTAACAAGCCCACGTGCTTGAAGGTTGTCTGGCGCTCCTCGGCAGTGATGCCCAATAATGCATTCAAGCGCTCTTCCAGGATGGGTTGGTGGGTTCCGAGAGCGATCATGAAATCGAGATGCTTGACATCTTGCAATACCGTCACCAGAAGCCGGAATAACATGGGGAGCGGCAGCGAACGCGTGTTGTCCGGGATCAAAACCAGCACGCGCTGGTTGGTAAAGCGTTTTTCCAGGCCGGCGCTGAGTGTCTCGGCAACCGTGTCCTGCGCAAGCTTTTGCCCGATAGGAGAGATCGATTGAGCGGTAATCATGACTTGTACATCAAATTTGCACTATCTGTTGAAAGCGGAGGTCTTAGTGCCCCAATGCTTTGAGCATGGGCTGTGCTTTACTAATCCAGCTCAGGGTTGGGTCTTCAAAGACGGCCTGTACGCGCTGGCTGCCTGCCAGCGCCCAGATGTAGAAATTGGTCATCCCGGGTGCGCAGGCAACGGTATGGTACCCCTTCGACCCCAGGAAAATTGAGTTATCCTTGATCGTATAGGCGTTATCAAAATCATCAGAGTAATGCCGCAGGAGGGAGAAGCCATCCGATGGGCTCACTTTAAAGAAATACAATTCCTCGTGGTAAGCCTCGTAGGGAAGATTATCCTGCTCGTGGCGGTGAGGTGGGTAGGTGCTCCAGTTTCCGGAGGAGGTGATCGTTTCGCCAATGATCAGGCGCCGGGCGAGCAGGTTGGGCTGGCCGCTGAGGGTCAGGATCTGGTGCAGTTTGCGGGTGAAGTTTGCCGCTCCGGCGCTGACCACCACCACCTGGTCCGGGTCGATCACGTAGGGCGGCGTAACCAGGTCGCTGGGGGCGCTGATCAGCCCGGCCTCAAACGGCCCGATGGCCTCAATTGAATACCGGGCGCCACAGGGCATGTAGACTGAATGGGGTTTGCCAGCGTGGGGATTGGGGCGCCCACCCACGTTGGGGAAAACTACACCGTTGACGATAAAATTTGCTTTACCGGACAGAATCACCGCCACCACTTCGCGATCGCCGGTTTCCCCCTCCTGTCTCCCGGCGTCCTCCAGTTTAAGATAATGAAAATCCAGCAGCTTGAAAGGACTGTTTTGCATGTGATTCAAACCAACATTGTGTGGAACCAGTTCAAAGTAAGACATTGTAGCAACCTCTTTTTATGTTCTAATTTACGGGGCCGGGTCATTTAGACCAGGTGACAGGCCACCCAATGACCTGGAGCTACCTCGCGCCAGGCGGGGATTTCTTCGGCGCACCTTTTTTCTGACACCGGGCAGCGAGTGCGGAAGCGGCAGCCTGAGGGGGGATTGGCGGGGCTGGGCACATCTCCGCTCAGGATGATCCGCTGGCGGTGCTTCTCAATCCTGGGGTTGGGCACGGGAACCGCCGACAAAAGCGCCTGTGCATACGGATGGAGCGGGTGGCGGTACAGCTCATTTCTTTCGGCCAGTTCCACCAGGATGCCCAGGTACATGACCCCCACCCGATTGCTGATGTGCCGCACCATGGATAAATCGTGTGAGATAAGCAGGTAGGTCAGGCCAAGCTGCTGCTGCAGGGTGCGCAGTAAATTGATCACCTGAGCCTGGATCGAGACATCCAGGGCGGAGATGGGCTCATCGCAAACAATAAATTCTGGCTGCAAGGAGAGGGCGCGCGCAATCCCGATGCGCTGGCGCTGCCCGCCAGAAAACTCATGCGGATAGCGGTCAGCAAAACCCGGATCCAGCCGGACCGTTTCAAGCAGATCGCGGACGCGCGCCTGGGTCGCAGCTCCCTGGGTGACGCCGTGAAACTCAAGCCCTTCGCCAACGGTCTCGCCCACCTTCATGGAGGGATTCAGGCTGGCGTATGGATCCTGGAAGATGATCTGCATCCTCCGGCGCATTTTTTGCAGCTCGCTTTTGTTCAAGGCGCCTAAATCAATGCCATCGAAGAAGGTTTTTCCGGCTGTAGCCTGATACAATTGGAGGATTGTTCGACCTGCCGTCGACTTTCCACAGCCAGACTCCCCAACCAGGCCAAAAGTTTCCCCTTTTATGATGCTGAAGCTGATCCCGTCTACAGCGTGGATCACCCCTACCTGTCGCTGAAGTACGCCCGCCCGAATTGGGAAGTGCTTCACCAATCCTTCCACGCGAACAAGCTCCTGGTTATGAGACACGGCGCGGTTCCTTTTCCTGGATATTCCACCAACATGCCACCCGGTGGCGCGCACCAACCTCCATGAGCGGAGGGTTTTCTTTGCACCGGTCAAAAGCATAGCTGCAGCGTGGGGCAAAGGGGCAGATCATTGGTTTCTTGGATAATACGGGAGGCAGTCCTGGGATATCAGTCAACTGTTCCTTATCGGTGTCGTCCATGCTGGGAAGGCTGTTCAACAGACCCACTGTATAAGGATGTTGGGGGTGGGCATATAAATCATCCACCAACGCCTCTTCGATCACATAGCCAGCATACATGACCATGACCCGCTGCGCAAACCCGGCAATGATGCCCAGGTCATGGGTGATCCAGATGATCGACATGCCCATTTCGTCGCGCAGGCGTTTGACCAGTTCGATAATTTGCGCCTGGATGGTCACATCCAGGGCTGTCGTCGGCTCGTCGGCGATCAAAATTTTGGGGCTGCAGGCCAGGGCCATGGCAATCATCGCCCTTTGGCGCATCCCCCCCGAAAACTGATGCGGATACTGGTTGTACCGAGTTTCTGTGTCGGTAATACCAACCAGGGTGAGCAGTTTTACCGCCTGTTTTTTGGCTTCTTTTTTACTCAACCCCAGGTGGGTGGTGAGGGGTTCAGAGAGCTGCTGTCCGATGGTGATCACGGGGTTCAGGGAGGTCATGGGATCTTGAAATACCATGCCAATTTGCGCCCCCCGCACTTTGCAAATTTCCTTTTCAGAGAGCTTTAGCAGGTCCATCCCATTGAACCAGGCGGAACCATTGACAATTTCGCCGTTTGTCTTGGGTATCAGTTGGAGGACTGAAAGCACGGTTACGCTTTTCCCACATCCACTTTCGCCTACAATACCCAGCGTCTCGCCCGATCCCAGTTCCAGGCTCACGCCGTTCACTGCAAAGGTGTTTCCTGCATGAGAGCGGAAACGTGTTTCCAGGTCTGTGACTTTGAGGACTGGCGAATTCTGATCGTGGTCCAATTTCATGGCAGGCAAACCCTTTATCATTTCCGGGTCTTGTGGAGGCGCCGCCAGGGCAGCGCCTCCACAAGGGAATTATCAACTACTTGAGCGAAATGGTGTTGAAATTCGTCCACCACAGGGGGCTCCAGATGAAGCCCTCGACGTTGTCGCGGATGGCAACGTTCACCTGAGGCTGCAGTAAAGTGATGTATGGGCCTTCGTCGATCAGCAGCTTGGTCAGTTCCTGGTAGATACCGGCCCGTTTTGCGGGATCCAGGGTTGTCGTTCCAAGCTTCAACAGGTCGGCCATGTGGGCCGGGTCAGCCGGTTCCCAGAAGAGCCGGGCGGCATGGCCACCGGTCCATTCAATTTCATAGTTAAAGGGGTCAAGATAATCTGGCGTGGTGTATACCACGTTCATTGTGGCTTCTTTGGCGCGGTATTTGGTCATGACCACCGAATACTCGTTCGGAACCAACTCGAGCTGGACGTTGATCTTGGCAAAATCTTCTGCCAGTTTCTGTGCAATCACCTCAAAGCTGAAACCAGTAGGCGTGTTTCCCGTTGGGACATCCATCTGCAAGCTGAAGCCGTTCGGGTAGCCAGCTTTGGCTAACAGATCTTTTGCTTTTTGCAGATCCTGCTTGGGCTTATTCGTATTCACCCAGTTGTCATCCATGCCCAACAGCCCGACAGGGAGATTGGCTGCGGGTTGGATGGCCTGGCCCTTGAAAAGGGCAATCAATTCATCGTAATTGACCGCGGCGCGCAGAGCCAGGCGGACATCCTCGTTAGCAAGATATTCGTTCAACTCAGGTTTGTTGGTCATGCCTACGTAAACCATATCATAGGTTTGACCATTTACGATCTTGATGCCCTCTTTCTCCCGCATGCTTTCGATCAGATCCGGGGACAGGTTGAAGGCAATATCGATGTCGCCGCTCTCCAGCATCAGGCGCTGGGTTGAGCCATCTTTTACGTGCTTGATGGTCACCTTGGAATTCTTGGGCGTCCCTAAGTCATAGTTCGGGTTGGCTTCAAAGATGATTTCGGAATTTTTGACCCAGTCCTTCAGCGTATAGGGCCCGGAACCGGCTGAATGCTGGTTCAGCCATTCCTCAGCTTTATCGGCAGTATCCGCTCCAACCTCCGCCACGCCGCCGTTTTGGGAGACCACTTTTGAATCCAGGACGCTGAAAACGGGGGAGGTCAAGGAGGCCAGGAAAGCGGCGTTGGGGTCATTGAGGACAAGCTTGACCGTCTGCGGATCAACCACAACCGTCTCTTTCACCGGGTCCATATACCAGGCAGCATTGCCTTTGAGATTGCGCAGGCGCTCATAAGACCAGCGGACATCTTCAGCCGTCACCGGGTTACCTGAGGCAAACTTGGCATTGTCGCGCAGGGTAAATGTGTATTCCAGGCCATCATCCGATACCTTCCAGGATTTTGCCAGCAAAGGCTTGACTGTCAACCAGTCATTATCAGTGTAGCTGACCAGGGTTTCATAGGTGTTAACATCGACCAGATAGCCTGCAACTTCAAAAATCTTCCCTGGATCCAGCGTGGCAAAGTCGGTCATATCCATGGCAATCACCAGCTCACTCGCCTGGGCAGGGGCTGCAGTTTCGGCTGGAGCGGCCGGTTGGGCGGGGGCTGCGGTTTCGGCTGGCGCAGCGGGTTGGGCGGGGGCTGCGGTTTCAGCAGGTGCGGCCGGTTGGGCGGTGGCTGCGGGTTGGGCAGGGGCTGCGGTTTCAGCAGGCGCGGCGGGCTGGGCAGGCGCGCAGGAAGCTAACAGCATGGCGGAAATAACCAGAAGCAGGGTCAGCAGTCTAAACTTTTTCATCTCAATCTCCTTCGCAAGAATGGTTTACTTCTTCAGAATTTGAACAGGCGGGTGGAACATCTACTTTAACTCCGGGTATTACAGACACCTCCTTAGCAACTTAGTCTGAGCTCTGTGAAATCTGCCAGAATGTTCCACAGCCCAGGCCTCTATCAAATAATCCTTAATCCGAGTAACCGCGTGGGTCGAGAATATCCCTCAGACCGTCGCCTAAAAAGTTAAATCCGATGGCTACCGTGAAGAGGGCAATGCCGGGGAACAGCGGCACCCACCATTGGTCAATCAGCTCCCGGCTGGATGCAATCATTGCTCCCCATTCTGGGGTGGGAGGAACAGCGCCCAGCCCGAGGAAGCTCAGCGCAGCGGTCAGGATAATGGCGCTGCTGATGTCCACCGTGATCATTACCACCAGGGTCCCCATGGTGTTGGGAAGGATGTGCCGGGCCAGGATACGCGTGCGGCTGATGCCGAGCGCCCGGGCCGCCGTAACATACTCGCGTTCCTTCTCGCTCAGAACCATGCTTCTGATCATGCGGGCATATAATGGCCACCACACAATCATCATGGCAATCATGGAGTGCAGCAGGCTGGGGCCAAGCGCAGCGGCAATTGCCATGGCCAGGACCAGGGAAGGGAAGCCCAGGATCACGTCGCAGAAACGCATCATGACCTCGTCGGTGAGGCCTCCTGAGTAGGCGGCTACTGCGCCCCAGGCGATGCCCACTACTGCGGCGACCAGGATGACGCCGATGCCCGTGCTCAACGAGATCCGCCCTCCCCAGATGATCCGGCTGAAGATATCACGGCCCAGCTCATCCTGCCCAAACCAGTGATTTGCAGAAGGTGCAGATAGGCGGTGGGCGATATCGTTTTGTTTGTATCCATAAGGAGCAATGAGCGGGGCAAGGATCGCGATGATGATCCAGGTCATGACTACCAGAAAGCCAAAGACCGATGACCGATTATGCAAAATGACCTGGAGAATCGAGCGGCTCTTGCGCTCATCCAATTCTTTGGTCAGCTCATCAGGAAAACTTGTCACTGCTGGAACGCCGTTTGAATCTGTCATGGTTAGCATCTTTATCTGCCCAAAAGGATTTCGCCCGATCAGGAATATCGAATTCGCGGATCGATGATGGAATAGAGCAAATCCACGCAGAGATTTACAAACACGTAGCTGACTGCGATGAAGAGAGTAACGCCCATGATGGCTGGAAAATCGACTGAAATGGTGCTTTGGAAAGCATAGCGCCCAATTCCTGGCCAGGCAAAGATTGTCTCTGTCATGATCGCCCCACACAGCAGGCTGCCAAAAGCCAGGCCCTGGATGGTCACTGTGGGGATTAAGGCGTTTGGTAGGGCGTGCGACAGGATCACCACTTTTTCTCTCAGGCCCTTCCCCCGCGCGGTGCGGATGTAATCCTGGTGCAGGACGCCCAGCATGCTGGAGCGCATCACCCGGGTCACCATCCCCAACGATTGGCTTCCAAGTACGATGGCCGGCAGCATCAGGTGCCTTACTGCTATCTGGAATGTGGATAGATCTCCGCGGATCAGGCTGTCGATGGTCAGGAGACCGGTGATGGGGTCCGGGGTGGCCATGCGGGAATCCAGGCGTCCTGGCCCAGGGGCGATGCCCAATTTCCAGTAAAAGATGATTAATACGATCAGTGCCAGCCAGAAGACGGGCAGCGAGATCCCTAAGAGGGAGATAAACCGGGCAAATTGGTCGATCCAACTGTCCTTGTTTAATGCGGCCAGTGTCCCCAGCAAGATTCCCGCCAGGGTACTGAAAGCAATGGCTACCAGGGTGAGTTCGAGCGTGGCTGGGAAATACTGCTTCAGATCATCGAGAACAGGCCGCCGGCTGCGGATGGAGGTCCCCAGGTCGCCGTGCGCCAGGCGGACCAGGTATAAGGCAAATTGCTCAAGAAAAGGTTTATCTAAGCCATGGGTTTGCTTGAAGGCAGCAACAATCTCCGGGTTGCTCATTGCTTTCTGGCCAAGGTTTGCCACCACCGGGTCAACCGGAATAAACCGGGAGAGGAAAAAAACTGTGACGATAACCCCACACAGCCCGAATAGGGAGAGCAGTAACCGGCGTAGTGCATAAGTGGCAAATGACATCTGACCTTCCTCAATCAACGAGTCAAGCTCTTATGTTCTTATGTTAGGATGATAAGACTATTATATACGCCTCTGATATGTTTGTCAAGCAGTCCAAACTCTGCCATTTCAGAATGAGTGCGGGTTGATCTTCAATTTGAAATTGCTTGACCCGTTGGTGAACTTATGCTATAAGTGTGTTATCTAGTTCTGAAGATCGTAGGATAAGTGGGCTTCAAGATGGAAAGAGGTATGGAACCTATTCACTCGCAAAGTGTGCCAGAGATACTCGTCCAGCGTATCTTGACGGATATTGCTTCTGGAAAGCTGCATGCTGGAGACCGGCTGCCGGCTCAGCGCGACATAGCGCAGCAGTATAAAATTAGCAACTCCAGTGTCCGCGAAGCGGTGCGCACCTTAGTGGGCATGGGTATCCTGGAGGTGCGGCATCCCGTCGGCACGTTTGTTGTTGGAGAACCATTAACCAGCTCTCAGGCTCTCCGCCTGACATCGTCCAACAATCCGAAGCAATTCCAGGAAGCCATGGAGGCGCGCTGCCTGATTGAAATGGATATCAACCGGCTGGCAGCAATGCGGGCTACAGGCGATCAAGTCATCAAGTTCTGCAAGATCATCGACTCGATGGAGGCGGCTCTTTTGTCGGAGCACGCCGAAGTGTATACAGAACAGGATGTGAGTCTGCATATTGCGATTGCACAAGCGAGCAATAACCGTTTCCTGGCGAATTACGTCCAGTCTCTGCGCACTGTGATCGGAGACTTTCTTCAATCTATTCCGGGCAGCGAGGCGGATCTAAAAAATCACAGAGAACTTGTGGCTGCGATCCAGCAGCGCAGTATTCATCAGACAGACGCGGCTTCTCGCAACCTGCTCTTACATGTGGCTGACCTTGCAGTGGAACAAAAATTATTCGCCGGGGAAGATTACAACAAATTCTCAAAGCTGCTTGAAATATCCTGATCCCTTGCGGACCAGAAAACGATATTCTGGTAAGCAAACAGCCGGGTGGTGAGCCAACCCGGCTGTTTGCTTACAGCCCACGGCTGAATTACCCGGCTGCCTTGACCGCTTCCTCGGCAATCTCTAAGGTGATGTCGATGTCCTGGTCAGTGTGGGCAGCCGAAACATACCAGACATCCCGCGGCGTCGGTTTTGAATACACCCCGCGCATGCGCATCTCTCTGCGCACCCGCTGGATTTTCTCTGCATCCTGGCTGAGGGTATCCCGGTATTCGTGCACGGGTCCCTCGGTAAAGAAAAATCCAAACAACGGCTCAACCCGGTTGGTGCAGCACACGATGCCGTTGCGCCGGTAGATTTCTTCCAGGCCGGACTGTAAACGGCAGGCCAGGCGGGTGATATGCCGGTACACGGCCCCGTTGTCCTGGCTGAGCAGGTCCAGTGCAGCATCGGCTACGGCAATCGAAACCGGGTTCGAATTATAGGTGCCGGCGTGCATCACTCTCTGGGAAACGATTTCCTCCATGATATCCGCCCGGCCGCCAAAGCCACTGATCGGCATGCCATTTCCAACCGCCTTGGCGAAGACGCTCAGGTCGGGTGTTACCCCGAAATGCTGCTGTGCGCCGCCTAGAGCAATGCGAAAGCCGGTGACCACCTCATCGAATATCAGCACAATATTGTTTTCTGCGGTGATCTTGCGCAGCCCCTCCAGGAAACCGGGCCGGGGCGGGATAATGCCGGCGTTGGAGACAATCGGCTCGGTGAGCAGGGCGGCAATTTGATCGCCTTCCCGTTTCACCGCTTCTTCAACCGCACCCAGGTCATTAAATGGTACGATGATCACGTCCTGTAGGACGCTGGGGGAGACGCCCTTGCTGAAGATCAATTTTGTCGGGTTTTCCCGCGGCCCCAGGAGATCCACGGTGTTGGCAATATAGCTCACCGTGACATTATCGACCCACCCATGATATTCGCCTTCAAACTTGATGATTTTGTTTTTCCCGGTGAAGGCTCGAGCGGCGCGCAGGGCAGATTGGACCGCCTCGGTGCCGGTGGTGTTGAAGCGCATCAGCTCAAAGCAGGGAATGATCTCGCAGATCTTTTGGGCGACCTTCATTTCAAGTTCAAAGGGGGCGCCGTAATCGGCACCGCACTGTAACTGCCGGTTGGCGGCTTCGATCAGCTTATCCGGCGAGTGGCCCAGGAGAAGCGGTCCAAAGCCGAGATTGTAATCAATGTATTCATTGCCATCCACGTCACGGAAGCGCGACCCTTTGCCCTCGGCGAAGAAAATTGGGTAGGGATCGACCTTCAGCCGGTCATTGGATCCCACGCCGCCCGCCTCGTATTTTTTGATTTGTTCGAATAGCGCTTTCGATTTTGAGGTGTCATAAACCTGGTTTTTTTTCCTTGAATCGAGTGAACCCATATCGAAGCCTCCTTGGAGCTGATATCCATGTGGTCGCCTGCCGCTCAGCCGTGCTGTGCGGGAACAGAGGAAACTTTTATGCAGTAAAAGAAAAACAAAGCTTTGTTATAATTTCTTATCATCTTATGTTCAGATGATAGGTTGATAATAATCTAAAAACCTCTTGGCGTCAAGAGGTAGTTTTAACAACAATGCAGCCGGGTAGGTGACAGGGGGGATATTTTTTGCTATGATTGTTGTATTGGTTCAATGACCACATAACTGCTGCTCAAAGGAGGATTGCATGAGTCCAAAAGATGTTGACCCGGATCGAATTGTTTTCAAGAAGTCCTGGGTGCTGGCGGCCGTCCTGGCGGTGCTGCTTGTCCTGGCGGCTGCCATCCCGGCGCGCTCGCAGGAGGGGCGCCCGCCGCAGGCGCCGGTTTCGGTGGATGCGGTGGTCAAGAGCCGCATCAGCTACCAGGGGGTGCTGCGCGAGGGCGGGCTGCCGGTCACCGGGAACCGCAACCTGATCTTCCGCCTGTATTCTGACCAGGGGTGCACCACCCAGGTCGGGAGTGATATCGCCGCCAGCGCGGTGCCGGTGAACAATGGGCTGTTCAGCGTGACCCTGGATGTTGACCGCACCGTTTTCAACGGCCAGGGGCTGTGGTTGGCGGTTCAGACTGGCGGGGTGGTAATTGGCTGCCGGGAGATTGTGCCGGCGCCGTATGCCCTCAGCCTGCGCCCCGGGGCCACTATCCAGGGCGACATGAGCAGCTGGGATGGGGTTCACGTGGTCAACACGGCTGCCACCGGCGCCAGCTATGGGGTGTACGGATCCAGCGCCTCTATCAATGGGCGGGGAGTGGTGGGGGTTGCTTCCTCGGCCACGGGTTACACCTTCGGCGTGTATGGGACCAACAGCGCGCCAACCGGCGCCGGGGTGTACGGCGAGGCCGCCAGCCTTGACGGCGCGGTCTATGGCGTGCACGGGAAGGTCAATTCCCCCCTGGGAGCGGGGGTGTACGGCGAAGGGGCGACGGTTGGCGTGCACGGGAAGATCAGCAGCAGCGGCGGGGTGGGCTTGTATGGGGAATCAACGTCTGCCACCGGGATCACCACCGGTGTGTATGGGGTAAGCGCTTCGTCCAGCGGCTTTGGGCTCTCTGGACTTGCCTCTGCAGCCAGTGGCGCGGCCTACGGCGTATACGGGAAAAGCGCCTCGGCGGAGGGCGCCGGGGTGTACGCCATGGGGCTGGACAGCGGGGCGGATGTGATCCTGGCTGGCAACACCGCTTCGACCGCCGGCGATGACGGCGTGCTGCAGTCTGACCCGGCTTTTGCCAGCAGCGACCTGATCTTTGTCACCAATGACGGCATCCGCATCGAGTTGGACAAGGACGGCGACGGCGAGGACGCCGACATCGAGGTTCGCAACAAGGACAACACGCTGATCTTCAACGTCGACGAGAGCGGGACGGTGACCATGGGCGGCAGCGGGATTGCGGCCTTTCCCCGCCCGGCCTACGACAGCGGCTGGGTGGCGGTGGCCCAGGGCGCCTGTGAGACGCTGGCGCACAACCTGGGCGGGAACGCCGATAACTACGTGGTGGACCTGGAGTTCAAGAAGGGCACGAATATCCACAATACGCACTATGGATATGACAGCAGTTACGATCCCATCTCTGCTCTTTCATACCTCAGCGGTGGGGTTTGGCATAACCTGGACAACACCAGCATCCAACTGTGCCGTGGGGCGACGGATACCAACCTCGACAGCATGCGCGTGCGCATCTGGATGTATCCATGAGGGGCGGGAGGCAGGCATGAACAGGCGTAATCGTTTGCTGCTGCTGGCGTTCCTGGCCGTCCTGGCGGTGGTGGGCATCACTGCCGCCAGGGCCGCCCCGCACCAGGCCATCGATTGGTACGTGATCGCCGGTGGGGGTGGGAGTGACAGCTCCGGGGAGCTGTCGCTGGACGGCACGCTGGGGCAGGCGTTCAGCGGGGAGGACGGAACGGGGACGGCCGGCTTATGCGCCGGGTTCTGGTGCCAGGTTCTGCCGCGGCCGCGGCTGCTGCTGCCCTTCGTGGCGCGCCGCGGGCCGTAAGCCAAAAGACTTCCGAAGTCTTCCAAAACATCGGAAGTCTTCTGGCTATGCTTTTGATAACTATTATTATCGATAACAAAAGGCTTTTGCCGGGGTGGGCACCCGGCGGTTTGTTACTGCGCCACCCGGTTGCGGCCCTCGCTCTTTGCCCGGTACAGCGCCTGGTCGGCGCGCTCCAACAGGTCTTCCAGGTTCTCGTCCTGCCCCGCAGACTGCGCCACCCCCAGGCTGGCGCTCAGGCTGACCGGCTGGGGGGCGATGGGTACATACAGGGCCGCCACCGCCTGGCAGATGCGCTGCGCCACCCCTATTGCGGCGCTGATCTCCGTATCAGGCAGCAGGATCACAAACTCCTCCCCGCCGTAGCGGCAGCACACATCCCCCCGGCGGGCATTATCTGCAATCGTGCGGGCGATGGCGCTCAGCACCGTGTCGCCGGCAGCATGGCCAAAGGTGTCGTTCACCCGCTTGAAGTGATCAACATCCAGCATGATCAGGGACAGCGGGCGCTGCCAGCGCTGCGCTTTCTCCAACTCATACTCGCCCAGGGTGACAAAATGGCGGCGGTTGAACAGCCGGGTCAAGGCATCGATGGTGGCCAGCTTTTCCAGCTCAGCGTGGTCGTGCCGGTAGGCCTCAATCTGACTTTCCAGCGCCCGGTTTTGCAGCCACAGCATTTCGGCGTCCTTGCGCTCCTTTTCTACCTGGTGCAGGATCTTCAGGTTTTCCATCCGGTAGCGGGCGGACTCGGCCAGGGCCACGTTTTGTACGGCATGAAATTCTTTGTAGTGCAGCAGCGCCTGCTGATCATCCCCCTGCTGCTCATACGCGCCGGCCAGCAGTTCGTGGGCGCGGTAGCAGAAGCTGTTGAGATGGCGCTCGCCGGCCAGCTCAATTAACCGGGATAGCATCTGGCATGCCGGCTCGACCCGCTTCCACCGGATGTATACCCGGCCCAGGCTGAGCATGGCAACCATCTCCACGTGCTCATAACCGGCCTGGCGGGAAATGGCCAGGCTTTTCTGCAAAGCCTCTTCGGCTTTACTCATCTCGCCGCGCGCCAGGTGCACCTGGCCAACGGTGTCCAGGATCGAAGCTTCTAGCGAGCTCAATCCAAGCTGGCGCATAACCCACAGGCCGGCCTGGGCATTGTCCAGCGCATCGCCGTACATCTCCAGGTAAATCTGGGTCAGCGCCAGGTTATTCAGCGTTACCCCCCTGGCGCGGGTGATCCCCTGTCCTTGATGCAGCAGCAGGGCTTTCTTGTAAATCTCCAGCGCCTGGTGGTGTTTCCCCTCAGCGCTGCTCAGGATGCCCTGCGAGGAGAGGACGGTGGCCTCTTTCTCTTGCAGGCCCAGGCGGCGGTAGATGGTAAGCGCGCTCTGCAGAAAATCGGCCGCTTCGGTGAAATTACCCAGGCGGTACTGCACCCAGCCGATGGCGTGCGAGGCATCAGCCAGCAGCTCCTGGTCCGGCAGGTCCTGCAGCAGCGTATAGGCCTTGAGCAGGTAGGTCAGCGCCAGGCCATAAGCGTCCTGGCTGTTGGCCAGCTCGCCCAGGGTGACCAGAGCCTGGGCTGTGCCATGTGGGTAAGGGCTTCCGCCCGCCTCCAGGCTGTCTGCCAAGTCCAGGGCCTGCTGGGCCAGGCGCAGCGCTTGCGGCGCATCTTTTTCCCGCAGGTCCCAGGCCCGGGCATTCAGGGCATTGATCTCACCTATCCCGCTGCTGGCTGCAGGAAGGTTTTGATCTGGAGCTTGAAACGGGACTTGAAGCGGGTGAGGGCTCATCAAATTACCCTGTTTTTCCCCAATCTCTTGGCGGCGTATAACGCCAGGTCTGCCCGCTTTAGCAGCGATTCCAGGCTGGCATCCGCCGCATCACTTTGCGCTGTGCCGATGCTGAGGGTAATCTGGATGGACAGTGCGCCGCAGCAGGTGCTGTGGCCGGCAACTTTTTCCAGCACACGCTGCGCCACCTGGTAAGCCTCGGACAGGTGGCTGTCTGGCAGTACTGCCACGAACTCCTCGCCGCCGTAACGGCCGAGCAGGTCCCCGGAGCGCAGGTTGGCCTGGATGACGGCGCTGATCTCGGCCAGCACCTGGTCGCCGGCATGGTGTCCGAAGGCATCGTTGACGTTCTTGAAGTGGTCAATATCCATCATCAGCGCCGCCAGCGGTTTCCCCGATTGGCGGGAGGCGTCGAAGAGATAGCTGGCCAGGGTCATGAAATGGCGGCGGTTGAGCATCCCGGTCAGCGCGTCGGTGGTCGCCTTGACCTGCATTTCGGCCAGGGCCTGGCGGCTGGCGCTGATCTCCTGGTGCAGGGCCAGGTTCTTCAGGCGCAGGATCTCGGCATCCAGGCGCGCTGTTTCGACCTGGTGCAGCACGGCCAGGTTGCCCAGGCGGTGCTGGGTCTCTTCGCCGAAAACTTGGGACTGGATGGCATGGAAGCGCTTGTAGTGCCAGACAGCGCGGCTGAAATCCCCCTGCAGCTCGTAGATGCGGGAGAGCAGCTCGTGGAACTGGTAGCTGAAACGGTTGACGCCGCGGGCTTCGAGCGGTTCCAGGGAGTGCTGCAGCCGCTCTGCGGCCTCTTCCAGCCGTCCCTGCCCCAGCGCGGCGCGCGCCAGGTTGAGGGTGATCTCATTGGGGTCGTTGCCAATTCCCTGGTACAGGTCCATGGCCTGCTGGAAATATTCTTCGGCCCGGGCGTAGTCCTGCATGGCCAGGTAGACCTGGCCGGTGGTGTCCAGGAAGGTGGCCAGCAGGTCCGGCGAGCCCAGCTGGCGGGCAATCTCCACGCTTTTTGCGGCGTTGTCCAGGGCCTGTGCATAGGCCTGCACCTCGAATTGAGTCATGGCCAGGTTGTTGTGTGTGACGCTGCGGGTGCGCAGGGCTTCACTGCCCTCCAGGAGCGATAACGAGCGCTGCAGCACCTCAATGGACTGTTCCTTGTCGCCGCTCTCTCCGTATACTGCTCCCAGGGAGTTGAGGATCTCGGCCTGCTGTTGGGGGTTCCCGGTTTCACGGGCCTGGTGCAGGGCGTCGAGCAGGATTTCGATGGAAGTTGGAAAGTCCCCATGACAGAAGAAGACCCACCCCAGGCTGCCCAGGACATCGATCAGCCCGCAGCGGCAGTCTTCGCCGGGCTGATCTTCGAGCATGGAGCGCGCTTCCAGCAGCAGAGACAGGGCGCTGTCATAATCGCTGCGCATCCTGGCCAGGTAGCCCAGGGTGCGCAGGCTGAGCCCTACCCCTTTTTCATAGAAATTCTCCGGGGCATCGCTGCCGCGGGAGAGATCCAGCGCCTCCTGCGCCACC
>CAIQIV010000167.1 GCA_903871905.1 uncultured Chloroflexota bacterium
AAACCTGAAGCAGACATGATCGATGCAAATAACACACCTTGTGCGGAAAATGCCAGCTTGGTGATACCGCCGTTCATGCCAAAAAAGATCCCTTCTCTCCGGTAGCCATGCTCCTTTGTGGCATCATCATCGATGACCTCAGAAATCACCGGGAACGGCAGGATCATGGAGCCTGCCAGACCAGGAGCAACCAGCAGGGTTCCGGTTAGCCCGCTGTAAAAATCGGTGGCAAAGCCCATGATGAGCAGACCGGGTAGGAAGGTCAGGGCTGCAATTATCCAGGTGCGTCGATATCCCAACTTCAATACAATGGGTCGCCAGATCAATAAGCAGGGGATAGCCAGCAAGATAGCCAGACCCAAGAGAATAGCCTCAGCGTCCCCAGCTCCCAGTTTGACTCCAAAGACGTCAATCGGTTGCTGGATGCCCAGGGCATATTTCCTCCAGAAGGGCAGCAAAGCTCCCAGCACCAGCCAGACATACTCCTTGGCAATATTCGCTCCCAGGAACCAACGGAACGGGATAGAACTGAGCACAATTCGCAGGGATTCTCCCATACCAAGTTGAACTTCCTTATCGGAGATAGGCGTTTCTTTTACACCAATCATTGAAACCAGGTAACCAGCAGCAACCAGCCCGCCCATGATGGCACCCATCCACAGGTATCCCACCTCCTCAGCCAGGATAGGAGCCAATATATACGATGCCAAAAGGGCTATGGTTCCCAGGATCTCACGTACTGCGGAAAGGTCAACCCGATCGCGCACGGTTGGGGCGACCTCTGGAAACAGCGAGTTATAGGCAATGATTGTCAGGCTGTACAAGGTATCGAAGATGAATAAGATCATCAAGAAGTAGGTAGCCAGTAGCCAGGCTGGTTTCGCAGGTGGAGTCCACAGGAAGAAGAAGGACAGGCCAAGAGGGATTGCGCCAAATGTCACGTAGGGGACCCGCCGACCAAACCTGGAGCGTGTCCGGTCAGAAAGCTGGCCCATCAGAGGATCGTTGATGGCATTCCATAAGCCGTAAATTGTCCACAAGATACCGGCAGTCGCCGCATTTAGCCCGAGGATATCGACATAATAGAATTGAATGCGGTTGCCAAAAACCTGATAGGCAATGGTGTTGGCAAAATTCCCCATAGCATAGCTGATTTGCTTCAGTGTTCTTTTCATCGGTCTCTCCTTTAACCCTCAGCTCAATCGGACTCGGGCGGTCACTGATCACCCTTGCATAATCACAGAAAACAATAGCCTGCGCCGCGGTACGTTTTTACTTTATCGACGATAGCACCTCCTTGGATTAAATACAGCTCATTGAATCGTTCGCAAAGCTCACCGGCCTTGGCATGTTGGAAGAACAGAGGGTCGCCAAGCTTGATTTGCGCTGCATCTGGCGGCATGAGCAGCGGCGTTTGGACCTCTCCCGCGCCTTCCAGGTCCAGGTAGCGCATTCCCCCTGGCAGTACAGGGTACGGCGCTTTGCTAGCATCGGTTGGTCCAGAGGCGATATAACCGCCGCCAGCGCAGGTGAGCATTCCTTCCTTGGGGATGCGCACTACCTGCAGGGCAAAAAATGCGGATGGGGTGTATTTCACTTCCTTGAAGTGATGGAATAACCCGGGGGCGTATAAACCCGACCCGATGGTTGCCTCGGTCACGGATGGATCGGACAGGGTGGAGACCAGGCTGCCGCTACCTCCGCCGTTGACCAGGCGCAGCTTGATCCCCTCTGCTTGCAGAGAGTGGATCACCGCCGTCCGGCGGTGGGTGAGCTCCTTCACCGACGCATTTTTCAGCACCCGCAGGAAGGCGCTTTTCAACTCTTCCCCCGGCAGATCGTCATTTGTTCCGGCGATATGCCCTTCATAACCCATCACCGCATCGATGCGCACATGGGAACAATCCTGGGCGCGGCGAGCCAGATCCAATGCTTGTTGCGGCGTGCGGATCGGACTGCGGCGTAAACCCAGGTGCAGCCGATCGCTGCCCAGCGGTCGATAGGACATGTCGATATCCAGGCAGGCGCAGATCACCACGCCAAAATCCCTGCCGGTCTTATCGAGGACTTCCAGGTGTTGGGGGTGATCCACCATCAGCGAAATTGTACGACCTTCAAGGGTAAGACGAGCCAGGATATCCATGTCCACCGCCTGAACAGACGGGTACGCCACTACAAAATCGTTATGGCCCTGGCTGGAAAGATAATCGGTCTCCTCCAGGGTAAATGTAAGAAAACCGCGGAATACCCCCGAAGGGTGGGCTAGTAGACGCTCCATCAGCGGCAGGCAGCGCAGTGACTTTGATCCGATGCGCAGCGTTTTGCGCGAACTGAGGGCCAGCGACGCCGCAAAGTCAGCATTGCGATCGAAAGCGTCCAGATCCACAAAGGCCAGGGGTAGCCGTCGGTCCCGGAAGATATCCCGCAAGGTCTCGTAATTCAGGTGAGTAGATGTCATGTTGTATGTGATAACACCCAAGAATGGAAAAAGTAACAAGATTCTATCAGAAGGACTATAATCCAGGTGTCTTCTATTTCAGGAGCTCTTATGATTGAACCATCTAGGCGCATTCTAATTCCCCTCCCGGATCACGATTTTGATCCAACCGAGTCAGCGACACCCTGGCGAGTATTTACAGACAGAGGTTGGAAGGTGACCTTTGCCACCGAAAATGGGTCGGTTGCCGCCGCGGATGAGCGCTTGCTGATGGGCATTGTGCGTGGACCGTTGGGGGCAGGTCCGAAGGGTCTGGCAAATTACCAGGCCATGGGCCAGACGCCAGAATTCCAGAACCCTATCCGTTACCAGGATATCCAGGTGGAGGAATACGATGCGGTTTCCCTAACCGGCGGTCATGCGCCTGGGATGAAGCAGTATCTGGAAAGCCGGGTGCTGCAGGAAAAGATGGTTGAATTCTTTCGCCGGGATAAAGTGATCGGCGCAATCTGTCACGGGATGCTGGTGCTGGCGAGGGCGATTGACCCGGCGACTGGGAGGAGTGTTCTGTATGACTACCGGATGACCGGGCTAACCAAGAACCTGGAAATGGCAGGATATGGTTTGACCTTCTGGTTACATGGCCGCCGCTATCGGACTTACGATTGTTACGTAGCTGATGAGGTGAAAGGGGTGCTAAAGGATCCTAAAAAATTTGTAAGCACCTGGGCGATGTTAATTCCTTTTGTGGTCGAAGACCGCAACTTGGTTACCTCCCGCTGGCCGCTTGATGCTCGATTGTATTCCCTGAAATTGGCCGAATTAATTTCGGCGAGAAGCGAGGGGAGAGGAATTAACTCCGGAACCTGATGGCTCAATTATGTAGTGAGGGGGAAGATGCCTGAGAAGTCAATAATCCAGATCCTGTTGGGGGATGATGTCAATACAGCATCAATGGCCTTATTTTCTCTCATATACAGGATCCTAATCTAAAACTGAACAAGCTGTTTTGGCTCTGTGACGTACCCCGGCGGTTAACAAAATTGATAACCGACATAATCGTTTGAATTTATTTGTGTGTTATCAAGTATAATGTTTTACGAGCAGATTATTTTTCGCAATAATTGAAAGATCAGGTAAGTTTTCATGTTACGCCTTTTTTTGCTGCGTGTAGTTGAAACCTATTTCCGCCATCGCTTTCTGTGGTTGCTACCCATTGTGATCATGATGGGATTTGCAGGGGTTAAATGGGTGACCACAAAACCAACCTATATTTCTGTTTCGGCGATGTATGTCAACAAAGAAACTTTGTTGGCTTCGATGACTGAAATTATGCAATCTGGATTTTCCTGGGTTACGCCTGCCCAGGCAACGGTTGATGAGTTTAAAGAGCTGCTGCAGACAGACGCCTTTGTGCGCTCGGTGATTGAATTGACTGATCTCGAAAAGGAAATGAGCAGTGACCCCATTACGGTGGCAACGGTCATTGCAGATGCCCGGAGTGCCATCTGGGTGGGTACGTTGGGTAACAACACAATTACAGTGGGTTCAATTAACCGTGATCCCGCCATTGCACAGCAGCTTGCGAGTGGGACGATTAATACGTATGTACAATGGAAAATCAATACGGGGCGTGATCAAACGGTCACTGCCCAGGATTTCTTTGCCTCCCTGGTGGAGAATTATCAAAAAGATGTAACCACCGCACAGGGGAAGATCAAGGATTACCTGGATTCCCATCCGATGCCGCTTAGCGGTGATCGCCCTGCCTCGGAACTGGTCGAAATTGAACAATTAAATTCTGAACTCAGCACTGCGGTTGACCGGTATAAAAAGGCGTTGGAGAACCTGGAATCCAGCCAACTCAGCCTGGCAGTAAATGAGAGCAAGGTACGGCAGACCTACCTTCTGTTGGATGGACCGCGCTTTCCGCTTAAGCCATCACAGACTACAAAGAGCGCACTGATTACCAGTGTGATCTTTGTTTTTGTGGGTGTATTTCTATCACTGGCGGGAATAGTGGTGGCGGCTCTATTTGATCGTTCCCTGCGCTTCCCGCAGGATGTGCGCCAGACCGTAGAACTCCCTGTGTTCACCCAATTACCCGGCCAAGTACAGGCAGCTAAGCCGCAAAAAGCCAAGAAGAAAAAGTGAGGAACATTGAATACAAAGATTGCTCGCAATGCAGCTTTTATGATGTTTACTCAGCTTATCACCTGGGGGATGACGTTGGCCTTGACGATCTTCCTACCACGTTACCTGGGAGCCGCTGCGGTAGGCCGGCTGATCTTTGTGTCTTCCTTATGGGCGATCATCACCGTGATAGCGACTTTTGGGATGGATACCTACATGTTCCGGACGATCGCTCGTGATCCGGCGCGCATGCCCAGTTTGTTATGGAACTCAATAGCTGTACGCTCTATGTTGTTTATTTTGGGGTGTATTGCGCTTTCTGCCTTCCTGCGTTTTTTTGATTATCCTGAAGATACGCGCCAATTAGCTTGGATTATGGCTTTTAATGGGTTGACATGGCTGTTTATCGGGGCGGTGCAGTCATCCTTGCAGGGGCTGGAAGCTATGGCCCATTCTTCAATGGGATATATTGTGAATAAGGTGGTTAATACCAGCCTGGCGATCATCCTGTTGTTGCTGGGGGTGGGAGTGGAGGTAATTGCTGTGGTGATCGTCATTTCGTCGATCAGCAACCTGGCAGTGCAGTTTTACTTCCTGCGCCGCCAATCTGCGCTGCCATTAAGCTTTGATACAGGGGAAATGAAGAACCTGATGCGCAGCAGCCTGCCGTTCCTGTTCTCGGCGGTATTCTTGGTGGGGTACATGGAGTTGGACAAGGTGATGATCTCCCTCCTGGCGGATGAGCAGAGTATCGGTTGGTATGGGTCAGCCAACCAGTTGTTTGGCACCCTGCTGTTTATTCCGTCTGTATTAATGACGGCAGTATTTCCCGCACTGGCGCGGCGTTCACAGGCGGATGAGCATGGTTTCTATCGTATGAGCCGAACCAATCTGAATTTACTACTCCTGCTTGCCATCCCCATGGGGCTGGGACTTGTTGCTGTAGCGAAGCCTGTGGTGCTGCTTCTCTTTGGACCCGGATTTGCACCCAGCGGACCTATTCTATCGGTACTGGGGATTGTGCTAATCTTGACTTATTTGAATGTCTTCCTTGGACAGACTTTGATATCCCAGGACAGGCAAAATGCCTGGACGTGGGTGATGGCAGTCTGTACCCTGGCAACCGTCCCCCTGGACCTGGTATTGATCCCGTGGTGTGCAGAAACCTTCAAGAATGCCGGTCTGGGTGGAGCATTAAGCTTTGTGATCACTGAGGCGGGTATGGTAGTGTGTGGTGTTTATCTGCTGCCGAGGGGGATGCTGGACCGCTCCACAGTGGTGATCGCGTTGAAATCGGCCCTGGCTGGATTAGTGATGTTCCCTGTCGCCTGGCTGCTGCAAGACCAGATGATCCTGGTGCCTATCCTGGCGGGAGCAATCGTTTATTTTGGAATGGCCTGGATGTTGGGGATACTCCCAATGCAATATTTCCAGGTTTATATTGAAATGGCGCGCCGCTGGGCAGCGAGGCGCTTTCAGGGAACTTTCCTGGCTGGAATATTCTCGAGGGATAATTAATGAGTAATGCGTCGAGTCCCCCTACCAAGACGGCTCCGCCTCGGCCTGCTGCTGGTCAAAAAGGGAAAGCCGCGCCGCCTGCAGATGGAAAAGGCCGGAAGGGCAAGGAGAAGAAGGAGGGCAGCCAGATCGCAGCCGCGCCCCTGGAGGTTAATAATAGCCAGGGTGAGGCAACGATCAAGCTTGACGCTTCCCAGGTTTCTCGCTACCGCCAATGGCATACGCGGCTGTCGCGCACTTTTGAACTGAAAGGCATCCTGGGGTTGACTTCGGCGGTAAGAGGGGAGGGAGTATCAACCGCTGCGTTGGGATTGACAGCGGTGATTGCCTCAGATTTAGGCAAGCGTGTGTGCCTGGTTGAGATGAATTGGTATTGGCCATCCCTGGCGGTGGCGATGAAGGTCGAGCCCAATCCCGGATTGGTCCAATGGGCAAAGTTAAATGATCAATCTGCACTGCGGTCGACGGGTATGGAAAACCTTTGGATAATTCCATCTGGAGATCTGCCCGATGTCGAGCGACCTGGGTTTGCCCATTCATCGGTGCTGAGTGAGGCGGTAGACAGGTTACGCCAACAGTTTGACCTGTTAGTGTTGGACATCCCAGCAGTACTGGCGGTCAGTGACTGTCAGCCGCTGTTGGCGCTTGCAGACAGCCTGTGTTTTGTCCTACGCCAGGGAGCAACCCCCATGCCCTTGTTCCGCCAGGCTTTGGACGAGGTAGAGCATCTGCCTGTAGCGGGAGTGGTATTTAATGGGGATCATATTGCCATGCCAGCTTTTTTATACCGGCTGATCGCTGGAGAATAGGAGTTAGGGAGGAATGAAATTATTCCTCATGTTCATCCTGTCATGTTTTGCCTTAGGGGTGGCTCTCAAGCTGCCACGCTGGCAGAAAATTGGCCTGGTTGGGTTGATTGGGTTAGGCGTTAGCTTCGGGTACTTTTTCCTTCACCAGATCTGAGTTAAGTAGACCATCTCTCAATGTTTACCCCTTATTCACCCAATGCTCAACTCCACCTGGACCGGCAGCGACGCGCCCAGATGGTCTGGCTGGGGATTCTATTGACTCTGACCATGTTGATCGGGGTCATGATGCTGCGTGGCGAACCGAACTGGTCAAACCTGGGATGGTTGTTTTATATTGCCGGGGTTGTCTTAATTGTGACCAACCCGCGTTATGGGTTATACCTGGTTGTCTTGTTTACCCTGTGCGGAGACAGCCTGGTATGGGCCTGGTATCCATTCACGAAGAATTTATCGAGCGATGAGTCGCTGTTATTCCTGAGCCCTTCTTTGAAGGTATCCCCACTGGAAACCTACCTGGCGTTAATCACATTGATGGTTCTTATCCAGGGGGCTCTGCGGCGGAAATTGAATCTGCGCCTGGGCCTGCTGGGGATACCTGTTGGTTTCTTTGGAGTGATGCTGGTCTTTGGACTGGTCTATGGAATTGTTGGGCATGGGAACCTGACGATCGCACTATGGGAAGTGCGGTCGATGTTGTACCTGGTACTGATGTATTTCCTGGTTGTTAACCTGGTCGATGATAGACGGCAGATCAATATTATGATGTGGTGCATCGTGCTGGGGATCGTGGTTAAAGGACTCTCTGCACTGTTTTTCCTGTTTGTGATCCTGGGGGGTGACCTGGGAGGGCGCGAGGCGATCATGGAACATGGCGCCTCGATCCACATGGATCTGCTATTTGTGTTGACCCTGGCGGTTTTCCTGTATCGAACTACGCTCCCCAAGAGGCTGCTGCTGCCGCTTTTGGCAGCCCCAACAGCAATCGCGTACTTAGCTAACCAGCGCCGGGCGTCATTTGTCAGCCTGGCAATTGCCCTGATGCTGATGGCGGTTGCCTTGTACCGCCACAGCCGGCGCGCTTTTTGGGCGATCGTCCCGGCAACAGCTGTGATGGGGATGCTGTACATTGCTGCCACCTGGAACGCCAGCGGGGTCCTGGCGTTGCCAGCCAGGGGATTGAAATCTGTGATTGCGCCTAATGCCCGGGATGAGGCATCCAATGAGTATCGTGGGATCGAGAATGTCAACACGAATTTCACCATCAACCAGAAACCGCTGACCGGGGTCGGTTTTGGGCAGAAGTTTTTTGTGAT
>CAIQIV010000168.1 GCA_903871905.1 uncultured Chloroflexota bacterium
ATCGAAATCGCATCCATATCCGGGTAAAGGGAGCGGACCACGCCGCATTCCAACCCGGCATGAACGGCTATGACCGAAGGGTCCTTACCGGCCTGCGATTGATAGACCTTTTGCATCAAAGCCAGGATCGGCGAATCCGGGTTGGGCTGCCATCCAGGGTAACGTCCGGAGAACACCATTTCCATCCCGGCCAATGACCAGACGCTGGCCAGCATCTGCTGCACATCGTCCAGTTCGGTGTCTACCGAGCTGCGGTCGTAACTTCCAACGCTGATTTTGCCCGCTCCCGACTGCATAATCCCCATGTTTGTGGAGGTCTCCACCAGGTCCGGCACCTGATCGCTCATGCGCAGCACATTCTGCGGCATGCCGTACAAACTATTAATCAGCGTGCGCTGGGCTTTGTCATCCATCACCCTGGCTGGCATGGTTGCTGAAGCAGACCCCACCGTCACCCCCGGGTCAGCAACGACCAGTTCGGCTTTGAATGTTTGATCGTACTGTTTGACAAGCTGTTGAAACTGGTCCACCTTAGATTTGGGCACCACCACCACGGCGCTGGCCTGCCGCGTGATGGCATTGGAGGTGTCGCCGCCTATGATCTGGGCCACGCGCAGCCCAACCCTGGCAGCCGCGTCCTTCAACACCCGCACCAGCAGCTTGGTGGCATGTCCCCGCCCCAGGTTGATGTCCACGCCGGAATGCCCGCCCTGGAGCCCGGATACGGTCACCGTGTAAGCAGCCGTATCTTTTGGCGCGGCGACCTCCTTATAGGTGGCATCGACGGTCCCATATTCTCCTCCCGCGCTGCCGATGGTGAACACCCCCTCTGTCTCTGAATCGAGGTTGATCAAGATCTCCCCTTGCAGCACGCCGGCTTGCAGGCCCATCGCACCATCCATGCCATCTTCCTCGTTAACCGTGAACAGCGCCTCCAGGGGACCCAAGGCGGTGTCCGACTGCAGAATCGCCATGGCCAGCGCTAATCCAATGCCATCGTCCGCCCCCAGGGTCGTCCCATTCGCCTTGACCCAGCCGCCTTCCACATAAGCCTCGATCGGATCAGTTTCGAAATCAAAGTCCTTGCCATCTTCTTTCTGCGCCACCATGTCCATGTGGGCCTGCAGGACCACCCCCTTGCGCTTCTCCATCCCCTTGCCCGCCGGTTTGCGGATCAAAACATTGCCAGCCTCATCCACCGTTGTTTCCAGGTTCAAATCCTTGCCAAACTGCACCAGGAAATCCCGGATTTTATCCTCGTGGTGAGAAGGGCGCGGTACCTGCGTCACATCATAAAAGTTCTGCCAGACCTCGGCCGGCTGCATCGTTTTGATTGCATCTTCCAGGGGAACCCGGGAGCCGGCCGCCGTTGGCGTCGGGGCCGCCGTCGTTGCCGCGGCAGGCGCGGCAGCGCCAACGGGGATCAATGCACTGAGCCCACTGCCGTTCAAGCCAACAATCAGCACAAGCAGCAGAGAGAGGCAGACCATTACACCACGATGCTTCGTCATATCGATCTCCTTATTTGACTGTTATGGTTTGGGCAATTTTTTTATCCGGGCGATTCTCCCACCAGCGAGGTCCTTGAAAAGGGTCAATCCCTGGCCAATCCTGTTTCACCGATCCCCGCCAGCCCGGCCGAATCCGCCGCTGTCAACATTATATCCCATGATCTTCGTTAAAAATGGATAAACGCCCAACTTTCTTGACAATACAAAGCCCGCGGGCAACCTGCGGCGTCAAGCTTTTCGCACAGCCGAGATCAGCGCGGCAATGCCCTCCACATCGGTGACCCGGCGCGTATACTCGTCCGGTTGGTAGACTTTACCCATGCTCACCCCAGGGCGGCGGAAGGTCATCGTGCTCCCCACCGTTTTGCGCGCCGCAAAGTGCAGCTCCCTCACCCCGGTCGCCGCCACAACCGCCGCCGCGTTCCCGGCAGTGATCCCCCCACCCGCCAGGATGATCACGCGCTCCCCGGCCTGCCGCACCAGGCCGGCGATGCATGCCGCCCCTTCCAGCGCCGTAGCCGCCTGCCCTGAGGTCAGCACCCGCTCAATCCCCAGGCTGCACACCGCTTCCAGCGCCTCGCCCGCCTCCCGGCTGAGATCAAACGCCCGGTGAAAGGTGACGCGCAGCGGGCGGGCCAACTCGACCAGCGCCTGGGTGCGCTCCACATCCACGCTGCCATCTGACCTGAGCAGGCCCAGCACCACCCCATCTACGCCCTCCTGCTTCAGCGCCAGGATGTCCTGCTGCATCGCCTCAAACTCTGCCTCGGTATACACAAAATCACCGCCGCGCGGGCGCACGATCACATGCACGGCCAGCGCCGCCCGGCGCCGCGCCACCCGCACGACCCCCAGGCTGGGGGTCGTGCCGCCCTCCACCAGGTTATCGCACAGCTCGACGCGCTGCGCCCCCGCCTGCTGCGCCGCCAGCACCCCCTCAACCGAATCGACACACACCTCAAAGATCATCCATCTAATCCTTAATCCACATCTCTCCTTCCCCCCAGATGCAGGCGTGGGCCATGTGGTGCGTGTTGAAAGCACTCCCCACCTCGCCTGACGGGCTGAGCAAAATGATCCCGGCCTGGCGGTAGCCCAACCGGCGCTCCAGCAGGCGCAGGACTGCCTCAGCCGCCTGCTGCGGCGGCATCCCGCCCCCCATCAGGTCGCAGGCGGTCTTGCTGAACACCACCTTCATCATCGCCTCACCGTGACCGGTGGAGGCAGCCGCCCCCAGCTCATTATCCGCGTACCCGCCGCATCCGATCAGCGGGCTGTCGCCGACCCGGCCCGGCATCTTGCCTGCCGTGCCGCCGGTCGATACTGCCGCCGCCAGCGCCCCGCTGGCATCCAGCGCCACCGCCCCCACCGTATCGCCGGCGTCATCCGGGCGAAACACCCGGTCCTCCGGGCGCAGCAGGTGGGTGCCGCTGCCCGCTACCAGCTCTTCCATCGGGCAGACCGGCACGCCCATCAGGCGAGCAAACTGCTCCGCCCCGGCCCCCACCACCAGGCTGTGCGGGGTGCGCTCCATCACCAGGCGCGCCACGCCGATCGGGTTGGCCACCCGCTGCAGCCCGGCGACTGCCCCATAGCCCAGCTCGCGCCCGTCCATGATCATGGCGTCCATCTCCACTTCGTTGTTGGCGTTAAGAAACGAGCCGTGACCGGCGTCAAATTGGGGGTCATCTTCCATCACCCGCACCGCCGCCTCGACCGCATCCAGGGCGCTGCCGCCGCCCGCCAGCACCTGCCAGCCGGCGCGCGCCGCCCGCTCTACCCCCTGCCGGCAAGCCTCCACCCGGTCGTCAAAATCATTTCCTGCCCCACCGTGAACCAGTATCACCGCTTTCATCCTGCCTCCTTCCTGTCTCGTGATCCAACCTCAACCCACCGCACACACCAGGTCCGGCGCCAGCCAGAAGGGCGGCAGGTACGCCGTGCTGTCGCTCAGCGGCAGCAGCTCCTCCGCCAGCTGGATGCCCAGCCCCTGGCACATCAGCTCCCGCCGGCGCTGCACCCGCCCCCACAGCCCGGGATACTTCGCCTGCAGCTCGGCCCGCAGGCCCACATCCGCCACTGCCAGCGTGTCCTCGCAGTTGATCAGCTGCCCGGGCGGCAGCGGCGCCGGGATGATATCGCACTGGAAGACCATCCCCGAGCGGATGCGCTCCTCGCTGTCCACCCGCACCGGCGAACTCACCCATTCATCCAGCGAGGTCAGGTGCCCCGGGTTGAGCGACGAGCGCAGCGGGCTGCCCTCGAAGGCCTGCGCCACCGCATGGAAGACCTCCCTCCCGCTGGCCCCCAGGCGCATTGTTTCGTACCAGGCAGCGATAGCCCGGTAATAGGGCACAGCTACCTGCTCAAAATAGCCGGGATCCGGCTGGCCCAGCATCATCCCCGCCCGGCACACCAGGCTGCCCCAGTAGCCCAGCCCTGTCGAGACCGCGTCGCCGTATTCGATCAGCTTTGGCCCCGGGCTGCGCAGCCCGTTGATCTCGCCCTTCCCCGAGACAAAGATGGGGTGCATGGTCAGCGGCAGCCCGGCATAGCGCATGAACTGCAGCGCCCGCCGCTCGCTCATCCCCGGGCGGGCGCGGCGCAGGATGTTGAACACCGCCGCCGAGGCATTGCGCGCCGCCCACTCAAAAGCCGCCACCTGGTCGGCGCTGTTCTCCGCCCGCAGCCCGCCCTCCGGGTGCATCAGCAGCGCGCTGCCGTCTGCCAGCTTCCCGCCCGGGCCAACCAGGGAGCGCAGCACCTCCAGGTAAAAAGCCGGGATAAAGGCCGGAGTGTGCACCTCATCCGCCTCGTACGCTTCCAGGTACTTCCAGCCTACCACGCAAACCGACTGCCCGGCCCCAATGCCGATCTTCGCCAGCACCTCCTTCAGGCGCGGCGCCGTGCTGCGCGGCTGCGAGTTCAGGCTGAAGGTCTGGCACAGCACCACATCGACCGGGACCGCCAATACAGAAACATA
>CAIQIV010000169.1 GCA_903871905.1 uncultured Chloroflexota bacterium
AGTGTGATTCTTAACCTCAATATTTTCTCGTATTGCTCTAAATATTGTCCAAATAGAATCGAAGGAAGTGTTTTTGCTTTTATATTTATGCTTAATAATTTCATGTATGGAGTTGTATCCACTCTATGGGCGGTTTTTATCAATGATTACTTGATCTCACCTCCAATGTCAAGAAAAAACTTGAATTAATTTAGAACTCTTGCGTTATTAGAATTGTCTATTACGCTAAATATATTATCTTTATAATACACAATTCTATTATTGCTATTATCTATAACGTTCCTTGACAAGTGCGATTAAGTGAAGTAAATTGGGAGAAACAGCCATAAAACACAGCCATCTCGCAGACACTCAAAACATACTTTCAATTCAAGGAGCAAGATATGATTGGAGCACGAGAACTGGAGGTCTTCCTCGCCGCTGCCAACTACGAGAATTTTTCCGTCGCAGCCCGCAAGCTGCACATGAGCCAGCCATCCATCAGTTTTCAGATTCAATCCCTCGAACAACAGCTCAATGTCCAGCTCTTCCAGCGTATTGGACACCGCATCCAGCTCACCCAGGCGGGCCGGGATTTGCTGCCCATTGCCAACGAGATGATGAACCTGTCAGCCCAGATCGAAGAGATCATGGAAGCCAAGCAGGGGGACATCACTGGGAACCTAACCATTGGATGCACGACAACACCCGGACGGTATATCCTTCCTGCCCTTATCGGTGCCTTCCGCAAACGCTATCCGAATGCCAAGACCATTGTTGTCATTAATTCAGACCGGCTGACTGCAGAAGAAAAATTACTTGACAAGGAAACGCAGTTCGGAATATTCGGCCTTCCACCTAAAAGTAAAAAATTGGAATACTGGCCCATATACAACGACGAACTGGTATTGATCGTCCCCCATGATCACCCCTGGGCTGACCGCAGCAAAATCTCGCCGGCAGAGCTCATGGAAGCAGATTGGGTCATGCGCGAGCCGGACTCTGCAACCCGGCAGCTGGCCCTCCTGCACATGGCCGAACAGGGACTCGAGATTACAGAATTGAACATTGCCATGGAATTAGGGTGCCCCGAGGCTGTGGTCGTCGCGGTCGAAAATGGGTGCGGCGTTTCTTTTGTCTCGCAAGTCGCCATCCAGCGCAGCCTGGCCCTTAATAGAGTCAGGACCATTCCTGTCGAAGGCCTGTCCATCAACCGCCAAATCCTCATGGCGCGCAACCCCAATGGGGCGCGCACACGCATTCAGGAGCGTTTCCGAGAATTCATCGAATCTGGAGAAGGCCAACAGGTTATTTTAAATATACTGGGTACCCCCTAACCCTGACGGTAAGATAAAACCTGCCCTGAGAAATATTCGGCTATTTCACCCAGATCACACTCAAACTACCGGTTAATAGGCCTCATACGATGTTTAAAGCCAAAATCCCGGCTGGCTCACCAGAACCATGACCGGGATTTTGAAATCCGCCATTACGGGATTAATGGCAGTAAGGTTTTAGCACATCCCGAGAAATATAGAAACCGCGCTTGACCAGTTCCTCATCGCCTTCGAACATGCGGTCCTCGTGCTCGATGCTGACAACATAGTCATAGCGGGCAGCCGTGAGGGCAGCGAAGAACTTGCCCCAGTCCATATCGCCCAGGCCGGGCAGGCGCGGCACCTGCCATCCCATACCCTGGGCAAACACGCCGTGGTGATACAACCCTTCGCGGTCGATGTGCAGGTCCTTGGCATGCACGTGGAAGATCTTGTCCGCAAACTCGCGTACCACGCGCTCATAGTCGATCATCTGCAGGATCAGGTGCGAGGGGTCCAGGTTCAGGCCAAAGTTCTCGTCCGGGATGATCTCCCACATCTTGCGCCAGATGGCCGGGGTGGAGGCCAGATTATTTCCGCCAGGCCACTCATCGTAAGAAAAGAGCATCGGGCAGTTCTCAATGCCGATGCGCACGCCGCGTGACTCGGCCTGGGCGAC
>CAIQIV010000170.1 GCA_903871905.1 uncultured Chloroflexota bacterium
AAACCGAGTGCTGGTCTCGTCTTGAAAACTTAACACCAGGGTGCGGATCGTGGGGATTGCCAGGTACCAGGCCAGGATGGCCAACGCTGGCCCCACGAATACAAACGGCTGTAAGCGCCGCGTCCAGACTGAGGGCAGCTGCTCCACCAACCAGTTGGACACAAAATACAGCAGCATGACCCCACCAACCCCCCATACGATAGCCACTAAAACAATGATAATTTGGGGCGCGTTGCTGTCTCGCAAGAAGACAAAGCCCTGCCACAACACAGTAAAGGTTAGGACAGGCACAACCAGCGATATCAGGATGCGCCCAATATTTGTCGCCAACCAGCCCAGTACTCCGGTTTTTGGCACCACTTCGGCAGATTTTTGCATACGATCCTCCTATACCATGCAATCGGCTTGGGTCTGCTTTAATAGTCTACACAGCTGCACAACGTCCCGAAACTGGCAAACCTCGGCAGCTTCCCGGTTGCCCGGTCACCTTGTTCTGGTTCGGGCGAAGGAAGGCCGCCTCACTGGCGCCTTCTCTTCGCCCGGGTAGGTAGCCCTTGTAGGGGCGGCAATCAGCCGGCTATTTCGGCCAGGAGGCGTCAATTTCTTTCAACGCCGTATCCAGATCGATCGAGCCGCTGACATAAGAGGTCATCGACTTCCAGAAAGAGCCAGCGCCAACCGCGCCAGGCATCAGGTCCGAGCCATCGAAGCGCACGGATGAGGCGTTCATGATAATCTCAGCCACGCCTTTGTCCACCACATTGTTATACCAATCCAGGCTGGAATCTTTGTGGGGGGAGATCGCCCCACCAGCCTGCACCCACCCCTTGACCGAATCGCCGGTCGAGAAGTATTGGATCACTGCCCGAACTTCAGGTCGGTCATTGAACATGGCATAGATATCCCCGGCAACCAAGACCGGTTTTCCATACTGCTGATCTACAGGAGGGAGGTAGAAGAAGGAATAATCTGTACCAGCTACTTTTCCTTCTGGGAAGAAAGAGGTGATGAAATTGCCCTGGCGGTGCATCCAGCATTTCGGAGGTTTTTCAAACATCGGCCGCGGGGCATCACCAAAGAAGGTGGTGGGGATAGCCTTGCGCCCGCCGTAAACATAGGCGTCATTGAACCAGATCTTCGTCACGTAATCGATCGCCTTGCGCACTTCGGGGGAGTCAAATTTCAGCTCACCCTTGACCCACTTATCATAGTTCTCCAGCGACGTCGTGCGCAGCATCATTTCTTCAACCCAGTCGGTCATTGCCCAACCGGTGGCTGCGCCAGATTCTATGCCGATACACCAGGGCGTGTCGCCGTCCTTGGAGATCTGCTCAGTCAGCGCCATCAGTTCATCCCAGGTCTGGGGGACCTTGTATCCAGCCTGGTCAAATTCAGCCTTGGGATACCACACCAGGCTCTTGCCATTCACGCGGCCCCACACCCCGGCCATGATCGGCCCGCTGGGTCCCTGCATGGTCCCCATGTCCAACCACGACTGGTTGTAATTCTGCTTCAGCCAATCCTGGTTGATCACCTTGGAAAGGTCAATGGCCTTGCCCTTCTTTACAAAGGTGGAAAGCAGACCCGGCTGGGGGAAGTCCACGATATCCGGCGGATTACCACCATCAACGCGGATGGCGATCGAGGCCTCAAACTCTTTTGAGCCCTCATACTGGATGTCGATCCCGGTCTTCTGTTCGAACTCTTTGATCGAGTTATCAAATTTCACCGCATCATTATCGGTGAATGGGCCGGCCATTGTCACCACTTTTCCCTTGTACTTCCCGGCAAAGGCATCCGTCAGCTCCTGCCCGGCAGGGGAGGCTGGGGCGCTGGGGGCTTCAGCCGGCGCCTGAGTCTCAGCAGGTGGCGGCGGTGGCGTTGCCGGCGAAGCGCAGCTTGCCAACACCATGGATAAGAGCGCTGCCAGGGTTACAATCGCCATCAATCTTGACTTGAACATCTTCTACTCCTTTTAGAAATTGAAAAAAAATAGGTTGAGTCAAAACTCGAGAAAATTCGGCACACAGGAACTCTCCACCTCCTCCAACAGTCCACTCCTGATCAAGTTGTGTCTCGCTCGATAACGGTCAGCGGCAACCAGACATGCTGGATTGGGCGATCCAGATCATCCAGGCGAGACAAGAGCAGTTCAGCCGCAATGCGGCCAGAATCATCCAAAGACTGGCTGATGGTCGACAAACCCACGTAATCAGCCATCTCCAGGTCATCAAAACCAATGACGGCCAGCTCATTCGGGATCTTGATCCCCATATCCCCCGCCACTTTCATCACAGCAATCGCCTGCACATCCGCCGCGGCAAAAATTGCCGTGGGGCGCTGAGGCATGCTGAGCAGCTGGTACGCTGCCTGGCGTGAAAACTCCTGCTGATAAGGCGACGTTCGGATGGCCTGCGGATCAATGGAAACCCCGGCCGCAGACAATCTGTGCACAAAACCCCTCAAGCGGTTGGCCACTGGCTGGATCGCATAATCAGGCGGCTCCATATCCCCAATGAAACCAAAACAGCGATGACCTTTCTCTAAAAGAAAATTAGCGGCCATCTCCCCGCCCGCAAAATCGTCAATCTCCACGCTGCTGAATGCATCCTGGTGTGTCTCAATGCTCACAATTTCCAGACGAGATTCCATCAGCCTTCTCATCTCATCTTGCTCGATAGGCAGCGACATCACGATCAAGCCATCCAACTCACCCTTGAGAGGCAGGTTAGCCAGGTATCCCTTGAGACGCGACAACGAATCAACGGTATAAATGATCATTTCATAATGGAGAGCTGCCAGCACAGACGTGACGCCACGCAGGCGCTGAACAAACGAGGGAGCAGTAAAAAAAGGAGTGAGCACCCCGATGCGCTGGGAATTGCGTAAAGCTCGGGCGCGAGCTTCCGCTTTGGGTACAAAGCCGAGCTCATCCACTGCCGCCATGACCTTTGCCCGGGTTTCCTCCTGCACTTTATCCGGGGTGTTAATCACGCGAGACACGGTCGCGATACTCAAACCTGCCAGCGAGGCCACATCATAGATGGTAGGTGTTTGGGGATTTTTCGTCGCTTTCACGAGACCTCAACTGCTTCAGTGTTATGTAAGTGCTTTTATGTAAGCACTTACATAAGATTATAGCTAAATTAGACCCGCCTGTCAAGAAGCATTTTCCCCCAGGCTCAGGCGAAATTAACGGGGCAAATCAACTTTGAGCCAGAGATATTGGCAGGGGCCCAGGGTGATGTTCAATTCATTTCCTCCGGTCAGAGAAACCTGCCGCCCTCCCAGCAGATCCTCCAGCCTGACCGGCGTTTCGGGGAACGGTAGCGTAAATTCCTGCTCCGCCCGGGAGAAATTATTGACCACCAGCAGACGCTGCCCCTCTATCCCGCGCCAGTATGCGGCAACCGCGGGCGAAGAAGTCTCAATCCAGGATAGGCTGCCCCAGCCCAAGACGGGCAGTTCTTTGCGCACGACAATCATCCGGCGCACCCTGTGCCACAAGGAATCCGGGTGTGCGCGCTGCGCCGCCACGTTCACCTGCTCCGGCGAATACCCAGCCGCTGATACGGGCGGCGCATACCAATCAGGCGCCTGTGCAGTCGAAAAGCCAACGTTCGGGCTGCCGTCCCACTGCATGGGAGTGCGCACCCCATTGCGATCATCCAACCAGATATTGTCCCCCATTCCGATCTCATCACCATAGTAAATCACCGGCGCCCCCGGCAGGCTGAACAGCAGGGAGAAAGCCAGCTCAATCAGCGCCTGGTCGTGATCCAGCAGAGAAGCAAGCCGCCGTCGGATACCCTGGTTCAGCCGCATGCGCGCTTCCGGCGCATACTGCTCCCACATCCATTGGCGCTCCGCCTCGGTCACCATCTCTAACGTCAGCTCGTCATGGTTGCGCAAGAAAGTGCACCACTGGCAACCGTCCGGCAGCGGCGGGGTTCTGTCCAGAATCCACCTGACCTGCCCGGCATCCTGCTGGCGCAGCGCCATGAACAGGCGAGGCATCAGGGGAAAGTGAAAGGCCAGGTGAAACTCGTCCCCCTGGCCAAAATAGGGCAGCACATCTTCCGGCCACTGGTTGGCTTCGCAGAGCAGAACCCGGCCAGGGTAATTCTCATCCACATAACGCCGGACTTCTTTCAAAAAGGCGTGCGTTTCGGGGAGGTTTTCACAGCTGGTCCCCTCTCGCTCAAACAGGTAAGGAACAGCATCGGCACGAAAGCCATCTACACCGAGATCCAGCCAGAACTTCACCACGTCCAGGATAGCGCGCTGCACTCGCGGGTTATCAAAGTTCAGATCCGGCTGGCTGGCGAAGAACCGGTGCCAGAAATATTGGCCTGCCAGCTCATCCCAGGTCCAGTTCGATGCCTCCGTGTCCAGGAAGATAATCCGGGCGTCGCGGTATTTCTGGTCGGTATCACTCCACACATAAAAATCGCGATAGGAGGACTGGCGGTCCAGCCTGGCAGCCTGGAACCACGGGTGCTGATCCGAGGTGTGGTTCATCACCAAGTCGGTGATCACCCGTATCCCGCGCTGGTGTGCTGCAGCGATCAATGCTTGCAGGTCCTCAATGGTTCCATACTCCGCCAGGATTTGATAATAATCGGAGATATCATAGCCATCATCCTTGAGCGGGGAATGATAGAAGGGGAGCAGCCAAAGACAATCGACACCCAACTCCTTTAGATAATCCAGCTTGAGACGCAGCCCGGCAAGATCGCCATCCCCATCTCCATTGCTGTCATAGAAAGCGCGTACATAGACTTCATAAAAAATGGCATTTATGTACCATTGACGATCGTCTGGCATCGAGCACCTCAATCCTGCATGGAAATTCTATTCACTCTACGCCTAATTATACAGGTGGATCACTGCTCCACCCTTCCTAGAAAGAAAAAGAGATACGCCATCATGCTGCGTATCTCGTATACAAGCCAAATGCCCAACCCGGATGGGAAACTAATTTCGAATTAACCCATCCACGCCGATCACCACTTCTTCATAGGGCACATCCACCCCGCTGGCCTGCATGGCCCACTTCACCGCGGAGACGATCCCTGAACAGCACGGCACCTCCATGCGGACCACCTGGATGCTGCGCACCTGGTTCAAGGCCAGGATCTCGGCAAACTTCTGGGCATAGGCGCGGTTGTCATCCAGCTTGGGACAGCCCACCAGCGTCACCCGGCCGCGGATAAAATCGCGGTGAAAAGCGGCATAGGCGAAGGCGGTGCAGTCGGCGGCAACCAGCAGGTGGGCGCTGCGCAGAGAGGGCGCCCGCGTGTTGACCAGCGTGATCTGTACCGGCCACTGGCGCAGCTCGGAGGGCACAAAAGCCTGCTCCGCATGTTCCACCTGCAGGCCCTGCGGCTGCAGGCTGCGTGCGGCGCTTCCCGGGCAGCCGCAGGCCGCATCCAGATCAAACAGTGTCACCGGGACCGCGACAGGGGCGGCCGCCGGAGCATGGACAGCCGCCATGCGCACCTCTACCGCCTGGGCGTCAAAAGCAGCCGCTTCCTTCTCCACCATGCGGATCGCCCCGGTCGGGCACTCGGGCAGGCAGGCGCCCAGCCCATCGCAGTACTGGTCGCTGACCAGGTGGGCTTTGCCGTCTGCCAGCTCAATCGCCCCTTCATGGCAGGCGCCCACGCATAATCCACAGCCGTCACACAGCTCCTGGTCAATCTCAATAATCTTCCGCATCATCACCGGCATCAAGCACCTCTCGCTTCCAGGCATGGCGCCTGGTCTGGTCTTCTCAAGTTTGAAACGGGCCAAGGACCCATCTGCCAGGGATTATACGCCCGACTCCAATGGGATGACTGTAACTTTGGTTACACACCTGACTGGAACGGGCGGGATCCCGGCGCTTACCTATCCAGCTGCGCGGCGCGGCTTCAGTTCCCAGACGCGCAGCGAGGAGACCGCTCACCCGATCTCCTCGCTGCACCTCTTGACCGTAGGTTTAATTTCAGCAGTTTAATTCATGCTGGGAATTTCAGTTTCCTCAGGCAGAGCCTGGGTGCGGTTGTACACGCGGGTGGTCCACTCATCGGCCTGGCTGCGCATACGCTCAACCATACCCTGCGCACGGGAGCGGGTGTCCTGGATGCCGGTCTCGGCCCGGTCGCGCAGCTCATAGGAGCGGGTCCGGATTAACGCCCGGGTTTGCTCACCCGACTGAGGGGCAGACAGCAGCATCGTACCAGCACCAATCAAACCACCTAACACAACCCCGGCCGCCAGACTGACCCATGAATTTCTCATTGCAGACATTATGAAAATACTCCTTTCACAACAATAAACAGATTTTAGGGTGAACTCACCATTCACGGGTTTATTTTATTGCCAGGCGGCGATAAAGTCAATTTAGAAATGATAATGACCTGGTTAAGATTCAATGTTCGTTGTTTAGGATTGTTAAGAACATGACCCGGGTATTACCCCGGGTGCATCTCAAGGCTTGGCACAGCGGAACCCGCCGCAGCCTCCGGCATCGTTTGGGATATTGCGGTCGCGGCTGGAGATGCGCACATACCACGGCGCATTGTACCAGCAGCCGCCGCGCAGCACTTTTTCGGTCCCGCTGATCGGCCCCTGGGGACTGATATCT
>CAIQIV010000171.1 GCA_903871905.1 uncultured Chloroflexota bacterium
CGGCGCGGGCGGCGTAGATGCCGGCTGTCAACCCGGCCATTCCCCCGCCAACAATGATCAGGTCCACATCATTCTTTGTCTTCATTTCTTCTAAATCACTGCCTTCCGGTTCAGGTCAGGATCAGGCTGAAAAATAAAACGCGGCCAGGTCTTTGACGTTCATGATGCCAATTTTGCGGGCCGCCACGGTTCCATTTTTCAAAACGCACAGGGCTGGCACGCGTTCGGCTCCCAGCAGCCCGGCCAGCTCCGGGCTGGCGATGCTGTCCACCTGGATCAGGCTCACCTGCGGGTAGGCGGCTGTGAACTTTTCAAGCACTTTCTCCATTGCTTTGCAGTTGGGGCACAGCGGCTTGTGAACCATCACCAACCCGCTCAATCCAGGCATTTTTTCTTTGTAATCTGCATCCGTCAATAAAATACTCATCTTGATCCTCCTAATCCAGTTTGTAAGTTCCCTGCGCCTTCAAGCGTTCCAGGTCGCGCACGATCGTGCGCGTGGCTGCGTAGTAAACCCCGATTGTGATCAGCAACGAAAATACCAGGATGATGATCAAGGCCATGTTGAGGCCGTAAGCCTCAGCCGCCGCGCTGGTCTGGCCGGCTTTGAAATAATCGGACAGGGTGCCGGTCAAAGGGCCGGTCAACACGTAAGGCAGCAGGACCACAATCGCCCCAAAGCTCTGGGCCAGGCCGCGGTAGTGCGGAGGCACCAGTTCCATCTGGATCGTGATCGCCATGCCCCAATGCCCGGCAAAACACAGGTTGCCCAGCGCCCAGAAAGTTCCTACCACCCCGATCGGCATGCCCTGCAGCACCAGGATGAGTGAAATGAACCAGAAAACCAGTCCCCCCACCAGGCAGGCAATCGCCGCCCAGGGCCGCCCATTCGGCATACGCTTGATCAACAGGTCGCTCAACCGTCCCCCAAAGAACGGGCCAATAGCTGCGACCAAGCCGATGATCATCACGGCCACCCCGGCCTGGGCCATATCCAGGTTGTAGTTGCGGCCAAAGAAGGTCGGCGCCCAGGTGCCAAAACCACCAATCGCCCAGGCGGTGGCGCCAGCCTGCCCGGCATAGCTCAGCAGCAGCGAAGGAGAAGTCAGGCAGTATTTAGCTACCTGCCAGAAGCTGACTTTGGCCACCTTGACCTGCCCATCTTCAACTTTCTTGGACTTGTAATCCGGCGAAAACAGCATCAGAACTGCCAGGATCAGGCCAGGTATGGCCAGGATGCCAAACACGCTGCGCCACCCCCACTGCACGGCGATCCAGCCAGCAATTGCGACCCCGGTGAAGGATGCCAGCGGTTGGGCTGTGTTGAATATGCCAACCATCGTGCCGCGCAGCTTGCGCGGGTACCAGGCCGTAATCAGCGACAGGCCCGCCGGCGTGTACCCGGCCTCTCCCGCCCCAATCCCCAACCGGGCCAGGATAAGCTGTGTGTAGCTACCAGCCACCCCTGAAAGCCAGGTGCACAGGCTCCAGACGCCCACCATGATCCCAATCAGGTACTTGCGCGACCATTTGTCCACCAGCCAGGCTGTAGGAATGCCCAGCGCAGTGACTGACAGCCCGACGATGCTGCTGACCATGCCCAGTTGGGTATCTGTCAGGCCATAGGCTTCCTTAAGCGCCGGAAAGATTGCATTGATGGCATTGCGGTCGACAAAATCGAGGAAATAGATCAGCCACAGCAGTCCAAACCAGAAATTCGCCTTGCTGCGGGCAATGTTGAACTCCGCCTGTTCGGTGGATGGGGCCTCAAGTGTTGCTGTTTGAGTGGTCATACCTTGCTTCTCCTTGAATAAATAGAATCCCTGAGCCAGGGTTTGATAACTGGTCTTCAACCCATGAAGAAAATGTTGGAGTTGTCGGACGTTTTGCCGTCCTGCCCCGGCCTATCCCCGAAAAATCAGGCCAGGATATCTTGAAGCGCAGCTACCGCAGGTCCAACCAGTAAAACGTTCTCCTTCAACTCTGAAACAACAAGCTCAGGAGCATCGTGTCGGAAAATAAGGTGTTCATGATAAGCATTGCTGACTGCCACAAACTCGTCGGGAGCTTCCGGCGTGTCAAGGTTCATGGCCAGGATCACCGCTTCCAGATCCATCAGGTTCACAAATTCGGCCAGAACGCGGCCGATGTTAGCCCCCCGGTACGCCAGCAGTTCAGCGGCGTGCAGGTCGCCCATTTCAGCCGCCTGGATGATCATCCCTTTTGTGAGGGAGCCTTTAGCAAACAGTTGTTTAAGAATGCCATCCCCCTGAGCCTGGTGCCTGGCTTGCTGCAGCAGCGCGGTATCAGAGGCCACGGTGGTCAGGCAGCCTCGCCGGCCGCAGTAACAATAAGGCCCATCCGGGTCAATCGTAACATGGGAAAGCAAGGTCGAAGCATGGCGCTTTCCAGCCACCACCTTCCGGTCAACCACAACTGCGCCGCTTATCTCTTCATTAACCATCACAAATAAGTAATTTTTATAGATCCGGCTGGCGCCAAACCAGGTTTCTGCGCGAGCGGCTGCATTGGTCAGGTTTTCAACAAAAACCGGAATACCCAACGCCTCTTGCAGCGGCCCCCGGACATTCAC
>CAIQIV010000172.1 GCA_903871905.1 uncultured Chloroflexota bacterium
CGAAAATGCCTTCCAGGTTGCGTATCTACAGGCTGCGTTCCCTGGACAAAGTGAGACCAGCCGCTACCAGATCGCCCTCATGGACCGGGATGGTTCTGACCAACGGATTATTTTCCCAGCGGCTGGTACACCTGGCCTGGAGCCAAAGCAGCATTGGGGAGCATGGTCTCCAAACATTATGCCGGAAAGCGGGAACTTCTCCCTGTTGGTGATTTACCAGGGGAATATATGGTTGGTAGATAGTGTAACAGGAAATGGTACACAGGTAACTGGCGACAGTCTCACAACGCGTGTCGCCTGGAGATAAATTTTTCATGAAAGGGTCAACTATGCGCATCTTAATCACTGGAGCAGCGGGTTTTCTAGGATCACACCTTTGCGACCGGCTGCTTGCCGAGGGACATACTGTAACCGGGATGGATAATTTCATCACCGGCAGCCCGGACAACCTTGCCCATCTGGCCGGGCACCCGCGTTTTTCTTTTATCCGCCATGACGTTTCTAACTTCATCTTCGTCCCCGGTCGATTGGATGCGATCCTTCATTTTGCTTCCCCAGCCAGCCCCAACGCCAACTCTCCCCGAGGCTATGTCAACCTGCCGATCCAAACCATGAAAGCTGGCGCCCTGGGTACCCATAACACCCTGGGCCTGGCGCGCGCCAATAAAGCCCGCTTCCTGCTCGCCTCAACCAGCGAGATTTACGGCGATCCCATTGAGCATCCTCAGAGAGAGAGTTATTGGGGACATGTCGATCCGAACGGGATCCGATCGGTATATGACGAAGCAAAGCGATTTGCAGAGGCACTGACCATGGCTTACCATCGTTTTCATGGCATTGACACCCGCATTGTACGCATCTTCAACACCTTTGGCCCACGGATGCACCTGGATGACGGTCGGGTAGTCCCTAATTTTCTCAGCCAGGCCTTGTGCGGGAAACCTCTGACCATCTACGGAGATGGCCAGCAAACCCGCAGTTTTTGTTATGTGAGCGACCTGATCGATGGGATTGTGCGCCTGCTTTATTCGGATATCCACGACCCGGTGAATATTGGCAATCCGACTGAAACGACGATCCTGGAATTTGCGAACAGCATCAACCGCCTGGCTGGGAACTCCGCAGGGATTGTCTATAAAGACCTGCGTTCCGAGGGAGACCCCCAGCGGCGCCAGCCCGACATTACCCGCGCCCGGTCCCTGCTTTCCTGGGAGCCGAAGGTTACCATGGAAGAAGGCATCACCCTGACAATCCCCTACTTCCAGGAAAAATTGGGGTTATCCGGGGGCTGTTGTTCATGATCATTTCCAACCAGCGCGAGCGGACGCGGTTCCTGCGTTTTGCAGTCGTCGGCATCATCGGCGCAGTGATCGACTTTGGGGTGATGAACCTGTTGGTGAATTTATTCCATGCCCCACTGGTCCTGGCTGGAACCATTTCCTTCATCGCCGCGATCCTCAGCAACTTCACCTGGAACCGGCTGTGGACCTACCCTGATTCGCGCTCCAAGCCGATCGGGCAGCAGTTGGCGATGTTCAGCCTGGTCAACGTTGCTGGCCTGGCAATCCGCATTCCCATCCTGGCCTTCCTGGAGCCGCTGCTCACCCGCCTGTTTGAGGCTTTTCCCCTGCCTTTTGCTGATTCGATCCCTTTTCTGCAGCCAAAATTTCTCAGCGAGAACATCACACTTGCAGTAGCAGTGATCGTTGTCATGTTTTGGAATTTCTATGTCAACCGGTATTGGACTTATAATGATATAGAATGAACGATTCTGTGAATACCAACCAACCGTCCTTGCAAGGGAAGACCGTCAGCGCCTCACGCACCACCATCTCGCAAATGATGCACCCTGAACATGCCAACAACCTGGGCAATGTGCATGGCGGATGGATCATGAAACTGGTGGACGAAGCGGGCGCTCTGTCCTGCATGCGTCATGCGCAGTCCAGGGTGGTGACCGTGGCGGTGGATCGCATGATTTTCCGCCAGCCGATCCGCATCACAGACGTGGTCACACTGACTGCAGAGGTCAGCTACGTAGGACGGACATCCATGGAAGCCGAAGTACATGTGATTGCCGAAAACCCGATCACCGGAGAATGCACGTACACCAACGATGCCTACGTGGTGTACGTTGCCCTGGATGAGGACGGAAAGCCGCGGCCTGTGCCGCCCTTAATTCCAGAAACGGATGCGCAGCGCAGGCGGCTCGAGGCTGGAAAAGCGCGGCAGAAATATCGCGTGGAACAAAGCCGCCTATCTGAGCAAAACATGGGCAAATAGTTCGCCGCGCTGGAGAGAGTTCCCATGACCGACGCATCCATCCCACCGCCAAACGATCTGTTTTCCTCAGAACTGGCGCCTGAAGCCCATTTTCGCTCACTGAAGGAGTTGTTAGACCAGGCCTCAGGCCGCAGCCTGGCGCTGCCTTCCCAGGCAGAAGATGCAGGCCTGGCGGAGGCGCTGCCGTTCCCCTTCCTGGCTCTGATCGGGCAGCGGGAGATGAAGTTGGGGCTGCTCCTGTCCGTGATCAACCCCGGTGTTGGGGGTGTGCTCCTGATCGGTCCGCGAGGGACAGGGAAAACCACTGCTGTTCGCAGCCTGGTGGACTTGCTCCCCAA
>CAIQIV010000173.1 GCA_903871905.1 uncultured Chloroflexota bacterium
AGCTCTTCCAGGATGCGAGATGGGTTGGCTGGTTGCGGAGAGAGGTCAGCCAGCACCCATAAGATGGCCCGCCCAACCCAGCTCATCTGCTCGGAGGCAACCTCCTGCTCCGGGTGGCGGGCAGTTCCCTCTTCCCATAAATGACCGAAGTATTGCCGGCGCAGGTCTTGGTTGCGCACCATGCTTTCCATGACCTCTAAAGCCAGGTCGTTATCGATCAAGGACTGGGGTGAGTCATCCTGCTGGATGCGGTCCATGATGGTAATGCACACCGCTTGGGCCAGATAAGGCCGTCGGCCGGTTTGCTCCAGGATATTGACAACAGCATCTCCCTGCCACCCCAGGTTTGCTTCCAGGCCTGGCTCCTCGATCATTTGGACCGCCTCCTTTTCTTTCATCTCGCGTACTGGAAATGGGCTGAGGATGTTATGGAGGGGTGAGCCAAAGCGGTCGACCTCCTTGACAATGCTGAATGTGCTTGAAAAGAACCAGGTAATGCGCTTCTCCTCAAGCATCAGGGCGCGCAAATTCATGGGCAGGTCACCGAAACCACTGCGGTATATCTCGTCCCACTCATCGACCAGCATAACGATATGGGTGGCTGGGTGTTCAGCAAAGAGGCTGCGCAGCTTCTCAAGGCAGGTGTTGACCGGGTCGAGGATGAAATCCGCCTCCAGCGTATCCGGGAGAATGGCATCACGCTCCAGTTTTTGCAGGATTGGCTCATAAACCCGGGTTTGAAAGAAGAGAGCTGAGATGTTTTCCCGCCCAACCGGCAGCCCCTGGAAGGTAGTGCGTACTGGCTTCAGGTTGCGCACGCGCGGGTATAGCCTCTGGTTCAGGAAACGTTTGCGCTCCTGGGGGTAGTTGAGCAGGTACTCGAATTCGGCTAGCAGCGAGGTCTTGCCCATGCGCTGGGGAGCAAACACCAGCGAGTTCTGGCCGGTTAGAGCCCGGTTGACCAGCTGGTTAATCTCGGCATGCCTCCCAAAGAACTTTCTACCGATAACCCAATCCCCCGCCTGGTAGTAGCTGTTCTCCAATTCAAACTCGCCTGTTGGGCGCTCGTGGATACGGATAGGATCAAGCTTTACCAGGTAGGTAGGGTTATCCTCAATGGACAACTGCACGCGGGCAGTCAGGAAACTGGCATCCTGGCGGGAGCGGATGTCCCACTGGCGCCGTTTTTTCTCGCCCGGGACGATACTCCCCAGGTCCAGGCGTTCTGCTGAGAGCAGTTCAAACTCCTCACTAGCATGGAGTTCTACGGTTACCCCGATAGCTGGCCGGTCACCCAGGTTGCCAATGTCGATGATGAGAGTCTCCGACACACCGGCTGTCACCCAGGGGTTTTTTAGGGTGACCTCCAGACTTACCCCTGTGGTACTTTTTTGGACCAGGGTCTGAATGGCGCGTATATCTTTCAAGCCGGCTTGCTGTAAAAGGTAAAGCTCGTGTGCGGGAGCCACTAACTGGCGGTACCAGCGTTGGTAGTCCGCCAGCAGCTCGTTTAAGCTCTGCACGCTCGAACGCTGGGGAGTTTCGGCACCTTCACGGATCCTGCGCCAACGTCCAGCCAGGACGGCATAGCGAGCATACCCGGCGGCGAATAAGGGAGAAGGAATCGTAAGATTTGCAGCGGTGGCTGCTTCCGTAAGGTACGCCGCCTGATCGTCCTCCCCGCCGGGTGGGATATCGCCCGCCTCGGGGAGGGATGCCCCACGCAGGGCGGG
>CAIQIV010000174.1 GCA_903871905.1 uncultured Chloroflexota bacterium
CGACATCTCGGCCTGGGGCCACAACCAGATGATCGACCTGCCCGGCCTGCAGAAGCGCTGTGAAGGGCTGCTGCGCCCCGGCGACATCGCCTACTTCTACACCGGGCTGGACCGCCACTACCACACCTCGCACCAGCACGATCGCCCGTGGTTTGAGACACGCGCCATCGAGTGGCTGGCCAACGAGGTCCAGATCGGTATCATGGGCGTCGACACCTCGGGCATCGAGGTGCGCAACCCGGACGGCAGCGCTTCGGTCGGCCAGCCCAACCACGAGGTGCTGCTGGGGGCGGGCATCGGCCTGGTGGAGTACCTGGCCAACCTGGATGCTTTCCTCAACCAGCGCTTCACCAGCTTCATCCTGCCGGTCAAGGTAGCCGGGGCTGAGGCCTTCCCGGTGCGGGTGATCGGCATCGAGTGGGAGGAGGCTGGCGCATGAACCGCTCCGCTCCCGACCTGGGACCCATTGACATCAGCGGGATGCCCGCCGAACTGCTGCTGGGCATGTACCGGCGCATGCTGGAGGCGCGTGAGTTCGAAGAGCAGCTCTACTACCTGTTCCTGACGCGCAGCATGCCCGGCACCATGCACCAGGCCACCGGGCAGGAGGCGGTGGCAGTGGGGGTAATCAGCGCCCTGCGCCCGGACGACTACGTCACCAGCACCCACCGCGGCCACCAGCACTGCGTGGCCAAGGGGGTCTCGCTGGACGAGATGATGGCCGAGATGTTTGCCCGGCGCACCGGCAGTTGCAAGGGCATGGGCGGCTCAATGCACCTGTGTGACTTCAGCAAGGGCATGCTGGGCGCCTTTGGCATCGTCGGCGCCGGCATCCCCATCGCCACCGGTGCCGCCCTCTCAGCGGTGACGCGCGGCTCGGGCCAGGTGGCGGTCAGCTTCTTCGGCGATGGGGCGATGAACGAGGGCGTGTTCCATGAATCGCTCAACATCGCCTCGCTGTGGAAGCTGCCGGTGGTGTACGTGTGCGAGAACAACCAGTATGCCCTGTCGATGACGGTGGATCGCTCGTCGGCGGTGACCGACCTGTACACCCGCGGCTGCGCCTACGGCATCCCCGGGGAGCGGGTGGACGGCAACGACGTAGCAGCGGTCTACCACGCCGCCAGCCGGGCGGCCGAGCGGGCGCGCAGCGGCGGGGGGCCTACCCTGCTGGAATGCGTGACCTACCGGGTGCGCGGCCACGCCCGCTTCGAAGCCTCGCACTACCGCGACCCGGCCGAGGTGGAGGCCTGGAAGGGCTTCGACCCCATCCTGCGCCTGCGCGCCGCGCTGCTGGGGGCCGGCGCTGCCAGCGAGGCCGAGCTGGACGCCATCGTCGGCCAGGTGGAGGACGCCATGCAGGCCGCCATCACCTTTGCCGAGAACAGCCCGGAGGCCGGGCCGGAAGATTACCTGCTCTACATTACAGACGAGGCCGCCCATGCGTAAACTGAGCTTTATGGAAGCTGTCCGGGAAGCGCTGCTGCAGGAAATGCGCCTGGACCCGAGTGTGATCCTGATGGGGGAGGATGTAGGTGTGTTTGGCGGGGCGTTCCACGTCAGCCACGGGCTGCTGGATGAGTTCGGCCCACGGCGCGTGCTGGACACCCCCATCTCCGAGGCCGGCTTTGTCGGCATGGGCGTGGGAGCTGCCCTGACCGGGCTGAAGCCGGTGGTTGAGCTGCAGTACGCCGACTTCATCTTCTGCGCCATGGACCAGGTGGTCAACCAGGCCGCCAAGATCCGCCTGATGTCCGGCGGGCAGGCCAGCGTACCCATGGTGCTGCGCGCCCCGCAGGGCGCCACCGGGCGCGGCGCCCAGCACTCGCAGAGCATCGAGGCCTGGTTCATGCACGTGCCGGGGATGAAGGTGGTCACCCCCTCCAACCCGTATGACGCCAAGGGACTGCTGATCAGCGCCATCCGCGACCGCAACCCGGTGCTGTTCCTGGAGCATAAGCTGCTCTACGGCGCCGCCTCTCCCGGCGGCGGCAAGGCGCCGTCCGACTCGACCGTGGGCGAGCTGGGGCAGGACGTCCCCGAAGAACCCTACGCCATCCCACTGGGCAAGGCCGACATCAAGCGCCCGGGGCGGGACGTGACGCTGGTGGCCACCATGGTCATGGTGCACCGCGCCCTGGCCGCCGCCGGCCACCTGGCGCAGGAGGGCATCGAGGTCGAGGTGATTGACCCGCGCAGCCTGGTCCCGCTGGATAACGAGACCATCCTGGCCTCGGTGCACAAGACGCACCGGGCGGTGGTGGTCTCCGAGGATGTCAGCCGGGGCGGGGTGGGCTCTGAGCTGGCCGCCATGATCTCTTACGCTGGCTTCGACGACCTGGACGCCCCGGTGGAGCGGGTGAGCACGGATAACACGCCCATCCCCTTTGCCCCGGCCTCGCAGGACCGGGCGGTGCCCAACACCGGCGACATCCTGGCGGCGGTGCGCCGCGTGCTCTCGGACGACTAGGAGCCGCACATGGATACCAACCTGGTCGTACCCATACTGGGCGAGGCGGTCAGCGAAGCGGTGCTGCTGCGCTGGAACAAGGCCGCCGGCGAGCGGGTCGAGCGCGGCGAGGAGATCGCCGAGCTGGAGACCGACAAGGCGGTGCTCTCCATCGAGTGCCCGGCCCGGGGTGTGCTGGCCGAGATCAAGGTCGAGGTGGGGACGGTGGTCTACCCCGGCGATGTACTGGCGGTGATCGCCCGCCCCGGCCCCTCCTCCGTCATTGCGAACACCCCTCCTGTCATTGCGAGCGCAGCGAAGCAATCCCCCTCTCAGCCGGAGACTGCCTCCGTCATTGCGAGCGCCCCTCCTGTCATTGCGAGCGCAGCGAAGCAATCTCCCTCTCAGCCGGAGACTGCTTCGCCGGCTCGCAGTGACACCTTTCCCCGCCGGCGCATCTCCCCGGCCGCCAGGAACATGGCCCGGGCGCTGGGCATCGACCTGGACGCCCTGTCGCCCGCCCGCCCGGGTGCGCGCATCACCACCGTCGACGTCCAGCGCTATGCAGCGGCAGCCGAGCCGGGCGACATGCGCTTCGACAGGCTCAGCGCGCCTTCCTCAGGCAGGCCGAGCTTGTCGAGGCCCGAGCCCGCCGAAGCCGAGCCCGCCGACATGCGCTTCGACAGGCTCAGCGCGCCTTTCCACCGCATCCCGCTCACCCGGGTGCAGAAGCTGGCCGCGGCGCGCATGATCGCCAGCGCCCGCGACATCCCCCAGTTCTCCGTCTCGGTGGATGCCGAGGCCGGGCGCCTGCTCAAGGCCAGGCAGGAGCTGGCCGGGCTGGGCCTGAAAGCCAGCCTGACCGCCATGCTGATCTACCTCACCGCCCGGGCCCTGGCTGACCACCCGCTGCTCAACGCCCAGTACGACCAGGACGAGGTCATCATCTACGAGCAGGTCAACCTGGGCGTGGCGGTGTCCGCCCCCGGCGGGCTGGCCGTCCCGGTCATCCACCGCGCCGGCGAGCGCACCCTGGGCGAGACTGCCGCCGAGCTGGAGAGCGTGGCCCAGGCCGCCCGCGACAGCCGCCTGAGCCCTGACCAGGTCAGCGGCGCGACCTTCACCCTGAGCAACCTGGGCATGTACGGCGTGCGCGAGTTCGTGCCGCTGGTCAACCCGCCCCAGGCAGCGATCCTGGGCGTGGGTGCTGCCCGCCCGGCCGCCCTGCCCACCCCGGATTGGGGCCTGCGCGCCGCCCAATTGATTACCCTGACCGTCAGCGCCGACCACCGTGTGCTGGATGGCGAGGCTGTCGCCCGCTTCCTGGATACGCTGCGCCAGCGCATCGAAAACCCCGACTTTATCTCAACAAGGAGCTGATTGATCTCCATGGAACCCACCCATATCTCTGACTTGCCCACCAGCGTGCTGTTCGATTTCGCCAGCGGCGCCTTCGAGCCCTTCCTGCAGTACACCCAGCGCAAGGTAAGCGACCTGCACGAGATGTTTGCCGACCAGCAGGCCGTCGCCGAGATCCTGAAGAACGGCGACCGCCTGGTTTACGACATCCGCTATCACCCCTTCCGCACCAGCAACTCCGACATGTCCCTGGGCGTCACCCGCATCCAACCCGGAACCATCGGCGGCGAATACCACATGACCAAGGGCCACTACCACGAGCGCGAGGACCAGCCCGAGATCTACTTCTGCGTGCACGGCACGGGTTACCTGCTGATGGAGACCCGCGACGGGCAGTTCCAGGCCGCCCCGTGGAAGCCCGGCGCCATCACCCATATTCCCGGCATGTGGGCGCACCGCGTGGTCAACACCGGCAGCGACGAGCTGTTCTTTGTCGCCTCCTACCACCTAGCCGCCGGGCACATCTACGCCCCGGTGGTGGAGCGCGGCTTTGCCCAGATCGTGGTGGAGCAGAACGGCCAGCCGGTCTTCCTGCCCAACCCCCGGCGCGTGTAACCGGCCCGGGCGGCCTGCAGCCCAGGTGGAGCGACGATGGAAACACCCATGCCCGATTTCGCCCTCGCCTTTGACATCGGCGGCAGCAAAATGGCATCCGCTATCATCGACGCGGAGGGGAAAGCGCTGCGCGCACTGCAGTCACAACCCGTTCCGTTTGACCCCCAGCCCTCCGAGCCGGGAGGCCGGGCCGCCAGCGCCGAGCGCCTGCTTGACCTGATGGCGCCCCACGTGGCACAGGCGCGCAGCCTGCCTGGCGCCTTCCACGGCATCGGCATCAGCCTGTGCGGCAACGTCGACACCCAGAGCGGGGAAGCGGTGCTGGTCCCCAACCTGCACTGGCGCTACGTGCCCTTCGGCCAGATGGTGCGGGATCGCTTCGGGCTGCCCATCGCCCCGGGGACGGATGTACGCATGGCGGCCCTGGGCGAGGCGGTGTGGGGCGTGGCGAAAAACGTGCGCCACATGGCCTGGGGCACCATCGGCACCGGCTACGGCGGCTACATGATCCTGGACGGCAAGCTGTACGGCGGGGCGCACGGCTTCGCCGGCAACTTCGGCCACATGACCCTGGACGAGGTCAACGGCTACCCGTGCGGCTGCGGGCGGCGCGGCTGCTTCGAGACCTTTGTCGCCGGGCCGGCCATCGCCCGCGCCGGGCAAGCCGCTGCCGACCAGGGGCGCAGCCCGCTGCTGGTGGAACTCGCCGCCGGCCAGCCGGTCACCACCCGCCTGGTCTTCCAGGCCGAGAGCGCCGGCGACCCGGCAGCCGTGGAGATCCTGGACAAAGTGGTGCGCTTGATCTCGATCAACCTGGGCGGGCTGGTCAACATGCTCGACCTGGAGATGATCGTCCTGGGCGGCGGCGTGGTGGACGGCAAGCCGGAGCTGGTGCAGCGCATCCACCGCCGCATCCGCGACTTCCTGATGACCGCCGAGGCGCAGCGCGACCTGCAGGTGGTGCGCGAATCGCTGCCCAACTCGCCGCTGTGGGGCGCCGCCGCCGACACCCTGATCCGCGCCGGGGTAATCAAGAACTTTGCCGTGGGCATGGAGGAATAAACAAAATGAGCGAAGGAAGCAGCTCGACCGCCACGCTGATCCAGGTTGCGCAGATGTACTACAACGAGAACCGCTCGCAGCAAGAAATTGCCGCCCAGCTCGGCGTCTCGCGCTCGCTGATCGCCCTGTTCCTGAAACGCGCCCGCGAGCAGAACATCGTGCGCATCGAGATCGCCGACCCGCAGGACCTGCGCGAAGACCTGGCTGCCAGGATCAAGTACAAGACCGGCCTGCACAGTGTGACTATCATCCCCGGGACCAGCAACCCGGAGCTCAACCGGCGCACGCTGGGCGGGGCGCTGGCGCGCCACCTGGAGCACACGCTGCGCGACGGGCAGGTCCTGGGTTACAGCTGGGGGCGCACCCTGCTGGAGGCAGCCAACCTGCTGGCGCCCTCCCGCCCGCGGCGCATCGAGGTGGTGCCGCTGCTCGGCGAAAGCAGCTTCACCAGCTCCTACACCCAGATGAACCAGACCGTGCAGCAGATTGCCCACAGCTTTGGCGGCCAGCCGTACTTTCTGCTGGCGCCGCTGGTGGTCGGAACCCCCGAGCTGCGCGATGCCCTGCTCAACGACGAAGTGGCCCGCCCGGTGGTCGAACGTTGGAACCAGCTGGATGTCGCCTGCGTGGGCATCGGCACCCTGCCCCCGGCGCCCGGGCAGGTGATCTACCTGGGCGAAGAGAACGTGCGCTGCTTCCTGGAAGAAGATGGGGTCGGCGACATCTGCGCCCGCTACTTTACCCGCTCCGGGAAAGTGCTCGACTGCCCGCTCAACCAGCGCATGATCGGCATCAGCCTGGAACAGCTGCGCCAAGCCAGGGCCGTGGTGGCCATCGCCGGCGGTGCGGAAAAAAGCCGCGCCCTGACCGGGGCGCTGCGCGCCGGGCTGGCCACCGACCTGATCATCGACGACACCCTGGCGCAGGCCGCCCTCGAAGAGCTGTAGTAAGGGCGGGTCTGAGACCCGCCCCTACCGACCCGCCCATATACAAAAAGAGGTAAGACATGGAGCTAAAAGGCAAAGTAGCCATCGTCACCGGCGCCAGCCGGGGCATGGGGTTGGAAATTGCGCTGGAGCTGGCGCGCCACGGCATGCGCCTGGCGCTGGTTGCCCGCGGGCTTCGACAAGCTCAGCCTGCCGATATCCCACACAGCCTGGCGCAGGCTGCAGCCCGGGTGCAAGAAGCCGGCGCGCAGGCCCTGGCCATCCCCGCCAACGTGGCGGACGCCGCCCAGGTGGAGGCCATGGTCCAGGCCGTGCTGGAGCGCTACGGTCAGATCGACGTGCTGGTCAACTCGGCCTTCTGGGGCCCTCCAGCCAGCATCGAGGACACCACCCCCGAGTTCTGGGACCAGACGCTGAACACCACCCTCAAAGGGCCATTCCTGTGCGCCAGGGCGGTGGCCCCGGTCTTCAAACGCCAGGGCAGCGGGCGCATCGTCAACATCGGCTCGCTCGCCGGCAAGGTGGGCGAGGATAACCGCACCGCCTACTGCGCCGCCAAGTGGGGGCTGGAGGGGCTGAGCGCCGCCCTGACCGAGGAGCTGTCGCGCTACAACATCCACGTCCACCTGGTCTCGCCCGCCGCCACCGACACCCCCTGGTGGCGGGAGGTGGGGGCCAACATGACCCCCCAGGTGGTGGAGCGCATGATCCCGCCCCAGGTGATCGCCCAGGCCGTGGCCTGGGTGCTGCAGCAGCCCGACCAGGTGCACATCCCGGACGTGCCCGTGTACAACTTCCGCAACCCCTTCGAGGGCAAAAAGTCGCCGTTCGAGACCTGACCCCCTCCCATCATTGCGAGCGCAGCGAAGCAATCCCCCTTCTACCCGAAGACTGCCTCGCAAGCTCGCAGTGACACCCCCCGTCATTGCGAAGCGCAACTGAAGCAATCCCCCCCCCTCTACCCGGGGACTGCTTCGCGTCCCCTTACGCCCTGGCGCCCTTTGGGATTTTCCGGCCGTTAAAACCCGGCGTACTCCTGCGGCCAGTTCTCCCCGGCGGGGACGTACTCCACCCAACCGGTGAAGGGCCGGGCCGAATGCTGGCAAACCTCCCGCAGGCGCTGCATGCGCTGGCGGGCCAGGCCGTTGAGAAACTCCCGGCGCGCCTCTTCGCCCATCCCCAGCGCCTCTTTCCAGATCGAGCGACCGGCCAGGATGCCGCTGGCGCCGGCCTGGCAGGCCAGCTCGGATTGGCGCAGGAAGGTGTCATAATCCACCGCCGCCGAGAGCAGCACCCAGGGAATAGCCGAGGCCGCATCCAGCTCGGCGCAGGCCTCCGCCCAGGCGCCCTCATCCTTCACCTGCGCCGCATCCTCGGGGAACTCGACCTTCAGGATGTCCGCCCCCAGCCCGGACAGGTCCGCCGCTGTCTGCACCACCACCTGGCGGTGGCTCCGGCTGGACCTGCGCCCATCTTCGGTCTCCAGCTTGAAGCTCATCGGCTCCAGGAAATAGGCCAGGTCACAGCGCCGGCACTCCTCGGCGACCTGGGCCACCATCTGGCGGGTGGCCTCGGCATGCGGCGATTCGGGGTGATAAAAAGCCAGGAACTTAACCGCCGAAGCGCCGCAGCGCTTGATCTTATCCACTCCCCAGCCCTGCGCCACGCGGCTCAGGCGGTTGCCGGAGGTCCCGCTGTAGCCGCTTTTCTCCACCGAGAGCAGCAGCCCCAGGCCGCCCGGCAGCGAGCCATCCGAGAGCTGCGGCCCGCCGCCAAACTGCGGGTCGAGCAGGACGGCGGTCACCGCCGGCGCCAGGCCGGCAACCACATCCTTCTTGAAAGCCGCCGCAGCCGGGAACAGCCCCTGCGGGCTGCCGCCAAAGGTCTCCTGGACCACGCGTCGGTGGTCCAGGGCCAGGATGGTAAAGATGCCCTCCGGGCTGGCGCACTGCTGCAGCCCGCGCAGCTTACCGGGGGTAAGAGTTCGTTTTTGTCGTTGTGAGACCATGTTTCTCCTTTGACCAGGATTGACTAGGATTGGGTAGGAAACAGATAATCCAGCGCCTGGAAGAGACACGCCTGCACAGGCCGGGTGGTGTCGATCTCCAGGCAGGGGACGGGAACCGGCTCGGCGGCCGCCTTCATCTGCAAATACAGCGCGTAGCTGCGGTTAGCCGCCAGGTGGCTGTTCTGCCGGGCTGCCAGCTCCAGGCGCTGGCGGGCGGCCTCATCCGGGCAGGTGCAGTGGATCACCCGCAGGGGGACAGCCTTCTGCTCGCAAAAATGCGCCAGGCGCAGCACCTGGTAGGCGCGGGAGAAGGGCCGCCCGTCCAGGATCACCAACCAGGCCGGGTCTTTGTCCAGCAGGTAGCCGGCAGTCTGCAGCATCAAATCGACCACGAAATCGTCCTGGAGGGTGGAATACTCCAGGGTCGGCAGGGGGAAGAGGGCGGCGCGGATGGGGTCCTTATCCAGCACCACCGCCCGCGGCAGCACAGCCGCCAGGCGGCGCGCCAGGGTGCTCTTGCCCACGCCGGGCAGCCCGGCCATGGCTACCAGCATGACGCCCTCCTGTCATAGCGAGCCTGCGAAGCAATCCCCCCTCCTGCCGGAGACTGCTACGTTCCTCGCAGGGACAGCCTCCTGTCATTGCGAGCCTGCGAAGCAATCCCCCCTC
>CAIQIV010000175.1 GCA_903871905.1 uncultured Chloroflexota bacterium
CGGGCATCGAACACCGACTGAAGGACCCCAAGAAGTGGGTGCCGCTCGGCATCGGCTCGGGGGAGAAGCCGGCCGAAGGCTGACAAAGATTGATCGAGAATCCCGGGCTGCCGAAATCAATGCCGTTTCGGAAGCCCGGGCTATTTAACGCACATTTTCATACAAATTCTGTCAGTCTGCTGACATTTTTACAGCCCACTCCACCACCAGGTCCCGCGCCTGCCTTTCGGATAAGCCCAGCGCACGCGCAATTTCCGGCGTAGTTATTTGCTCCTGCCGCGCAAACAACCCCAGGATGATTCGTCCCCGGCGGTCAAGCCGGCGCAGCAGCGTCTCCTGCTGCTCATCCAGGCTGGCAGCCTGCGAGCGCACCTCTTCCGCCACACGATCAAAAACGTTCGCTATCCCCCGCAGGAAGTAGCTCAACCAGGGTGTGATCTCGGCTTCGTTTCGTCCTTCGTAATAGTTGTGATGCGGGTGCGTAACCAGGGCCGAGTAGTAACCTTCCAGATCCTGGGCGTAGAATTCTTCCAAAGCATAAAACCGGCCCAGGTCACCCAGATGCCCCCGAGCCAGGCAGCGTTCACTGGCCGGCCACCGCAGCAAGGTGCGCGGACCCAGGCATCTCATGGCAACCTGGCGCGGCGTAGAAGCCCAACCACAAACCGGCTCATAAACCTGAGGCTGGTAGTCAGCAGGCGTCGCCGCTGCCTGCCAGCAACAAAAACTACCGTCCGACAGGAATAATGTCATAAAACGCAATGACATGTGACACTATCGGTCCGGATGATTTCCTGTAATAATGGAAAATGAGGGTATTTCAATTATCGAAGAACACTCCAGGTGATCTGGGACATCGTTATACTTACCCAATACTTTCACAGAAGTTTCCCGCTCTGTCAGCAGCCAGTTTCGGACGTCCATAAAACAGCATCTTTGGGAGTAGTTACGGTTTATCAAGGGAGGGAACCCCATGTATTTTATTTTAAGCTTGTTATTCTCAAATATATGCCAACGTTCATTGGCTGTATTGATTGAAGTTGCGAGCAATCGTCTTTTCTACCTTGATCCAGGCTCAGGCAGCTTTATTTTGCAAGTACTGCTGGCAACTTTCCTGGCCAGCCTGCTGTTTATCAAAACTTTCTGGAATAAAATCATTAGCAGGTTCAAGAAACCGGCTTCAGAGGAGCAAGAGGGATACCGGGATATAGACGATCAAGAGCATGATGTAAGCAAATGAACCAGCATATGCCCCTTCAGCAGAACCTCGGGAGTTCTTTTCGTGACCCGAGCGGTTTTCTTTTTCGGGATGCGGGGGTGCTGTACCGCCAGGTAAACCAGATTTACCAGGCAAACTACGATCAGCTGATCCAATCGGGGCTTTACAAGGATCTGGTGCGGCACAAGCTCCTGATCCCTCACCAGGAAGTAACACTCGGTGCACCCCGCCCTGACCTGGTCTACCGGATCATTCGGCCTGAAGCGTTAGATTTCGTTTCATATCCTTATGAGTGGAGTTTCAGCCAGTATAAAGATGCTGCGCTTACAACCCTGAAAATCCAGAAACTTGCCCTTCACTATGGGATGTCATTAAAGGATAGCAGCGCCTATAACATTCAGTTTCATCATGGCCAGCCGGTCCTGATCGACACGCTCTCCTTTGAGTTGTACGCGGCCGGTCAACCCTGGACACCTTATCGCCAGTTTTGCCAGCATTTCCTGGCGCCATTGAGCTTGATGGCCCACGTGGATGTACGTATGGGGCAGTTGATGCGGGTCTACATCGACGGCGTGCCGCTGGACCTGGTGGTTAAACTGCTTCCATTTTCCAGTCACTTCAAACTCCCCCTGCTCCTGCACCTGTATTTGCACGCGCAAAGCCAGCGCCGTTATGCCAATAAAACCACCGTGCCGAAACGACAAATGTCGAAGCAAGCTATGTTGGGCCTGATTGACCATCTCGAATCAGGGGTCAAGACTTTGCACTGGTCGCCAGCTGGCAGCGAGTGGGGAGAATATTATGAACTCCACAATTACTCGCCCGGCGGGCTTGAATTTAAAGAGCGCATGCTCAGCGCTTATCTGGAACGTGTTCACCCTCACAGCGTTTGGGATTTAGGCGCCAATACCGGCAAATTCAGCCGGATCGCCGGCAAAATGAACTGTTTAACGATAGCTTTCGATTTCGACCCCGCTGCGGTTGAGATCAATTATCGCCAATGCGTTGCCGATCATGAAAGTCATATTCTGCCTCTGGTTTCTGACCTGACCAATCCCAGCCCTGGCATTGGCTGGCAAAACCAGGAACGCCTGAACCTGTATGAGCGCGGGCCCGCTGACATGCTGTTTGCCCTGGCTATTGTCCATCATCTGGCAATTTCGAATAACGTGCCACTGGAAAGAGTGGCGGAATTCGTGCAGCTTTTGGGGCGTTGGTTGGTAATTGAATTTGTACCCAAATCCGACAGCCAGGTTCAACGCCTGTTGGCAACCCGCCAGGATATTTTCATAGACTACCATCAGGATGGCTTTGAGCAGGCCTTTGCGAACTATTTTGTCCTGCACGACCGGCAAAAAATCCCCGAATCAGAACGTTGGTTGTACTTGATGGAAAAGCGATAAACCCGTATTATGCGCAAGCGCATCCTGCATCCCTTCCTTTTCGCAGCTTACCCGGTATTGGCTCTACTGGCCTATAACATTGAAGAAATCAAAGTTCAGGACGCATTGCGCTCTTTGGGAATATCCATCCTGATCACCTGGGGCATTTACTGGCTGCTTTCTAAACTACTAAAAAATCCCTCTCAAGCCGGTTTGATCACAACCCTGGGAGTGAGCCTGTTTTATTCATACGGCCAAATTTATCATTTTGTCCGCCCACTCACCCTGCTGGGGATCGCTCCGGGCAGGCACAGACTGCTGCTCCCTTTATGGATCGGATTGTTTATCGTTGGCATTATGATCATCCTGCGGCGCAAACAACAATCCACCTCCCTGACACAGTTGCTCAACCTGACCGGAATCATTTTGGTAGCGTTCCCTGTAATGCAGATTGGGCTGTATTCTGTACGCTCCCTGTCCTCTGCCTCAGACAGGTCGTCAGGTTCGATAGCAGAAACCGGCCTGAGTCTGCCTGACAGGCAGGCAACGCCGGATATCTATTACATCATCCTGGATGCTTACGCTCGCGATGATACGCTGCATAAGGAGTTTGGTCTGAACAATGAACCCTTTTTACAAAACCTGGAGAAGCTCGGATTTTATGTAGCCAGATGCAGCCAGAGCAATTATGCCCAGACCCGTCTCTCGTTGTCGTCATCATTGAATATGAATTATTTGCAGGAATTGGGAGCCACCTTCTCGCCTGGCAATACCAGCCGTATTGGAATTACCGGTCTGGTCCGTAACAGCGCGGTCAGACAGGCGCTGGAGGCATTGGGGTATACCAGCATCGCATTCGAAACCGGCTTCAAAGGCACGCAATGGGAAGACGCAGATATTTATTTGTCGCCCGGTGGCAATGGACCGAATTTCAATCAGTTCCTGGGTGGATTGACTTCCTTTGAGGAAATGCTTCTCTCAACCTCTGTTGGAGCAGCGCTGATCGACTCCAAACTTACTGCTCCTGGCAACTTACAATCCAGGCTAAACAATCCGAACCATGTTCACTACGATCTGATACGTTTTGATCTTGAAGAGTTACGCGGCATGCCGGCACGTCCCGGCCCAAAGCTGGTCTTTGCCCATCTGGTCATCCCGCATCCGCCTTATGTATTCGAGGCAGATGGGCAGTTTGTGGATTACGACAAGCCGGACAATCCAGGCTACCGAGACCAGGTCAGCTTTCTGAACAACGCTCTGATTCCCATCCTCCAACAGATCATCACCCAATCGGCAACGCCGCCGATTATTGTCGTCCAGGCAGACCACGGTGCGATCCTGTCACCGCCCGGCGAACGGATGAATATCCTGAATGCTTATTACTTACCCGGTGTACCGAACAGCGCCATTGCTGCCAATATTTCTCCTGTCAATACCTTCCGGCTGATTTTCAATCGCTATTTCAGCGGCAGCTATGCACTCCTGGAAAATACCGCCTACTTCTCGGTGTATAACAAACCATACGAATTTCGAGTCATTCCGAATAATCGCAAGGCCTGTCCATAAGCTCCTCCGTCCTGGTTGATCAAGGAAAGCCTGGCTTTTCCCCCTTGACAAATCCCCATTCTCGACTACAATTATTATCAAGTTTATCATAAATATTCGATGGAGTATTGATCGCGATGTTCTCTTGCATGTGTCCGGGGCGGGGCTTGTAGCCGCCGCCTCGTCACCGACCCCCGTTTGACCTGACTTCAAACGACCGGCAGACCGACCAGGACGGGTGGCTGCAGCGCCCCGCTTGCGAAATCCCTTTCGCCAGGCGGAAGAGCGTTTTCTCGCTCTCGCAGCCCCCGTTTTTGTTTGTCTGCCGGTTTTTTATTGGTTCAAGGTTTTCGGCGCACAGCGCCGTTTCAGGAGATCATTCGATGGATCTGAACACACTTTCCGACATCCAGGTTTCGACCCTGCCCACCTCCGGGCTGGAGGCTGCCGTGGGCAACACCCCGCTGCTGCCGCTGCGCCGCATCGGCGCCCACCTGCCCGAAACTGTCAAAGTCTTTGCCAAAGCCGAATGGTTCAACCCCGGCGGTTCGGTCAAAGACCGCCCGGCGCTCAACATCCTGCGCACCGCCCTGTGCGAAGGCGCCCTGGATGGCGGCAAGCGCCTGCTCGACTCGACCTCCGGCAACATGGGCATTGCCTACGCCACCTTCGGCGC
>CAIQIV010000176.1 GCA_903871905.1 uncultured Chloroflexota bacterium
CTCCAGCGCGCCGGGCCATGCGTCACCGTGCTGGCCGGGAAACACGCCTTCATCGTGGACGCCGGAGAGGGCAGCGCCCGCAATGTGCTTTTGATGAACGTCCCCATCGGCAGAACCGACGCCGTGCTGCTCACCCACTTCCACTCCGACCACATCTCAGATCTGGGCGAGATCGAACTGCAGCGCTGGGTGGGCGGGGCGAACCAGTCGCCGCTCGCCGTGATCGGCCCGCCAGGCGTTGAGCAGGTGGTGGAAGGCTTTAACCTGGCCTACCGCCTGGATGCCGGCTACCGGGTGGCGCACCACGGGCCCGAGACGGCCCCGCCTACCGGCGCCGGCGCAGTTGCCCGCCCCTTTGCCCTTGCGGACACCCCGGACGCCTCCGCCGTGGTCTTTGACCAGGATGGGGTCAAGGTGACCGCTTTCAAAGTGGATCACCGACCGGTTGAGCCCGCCGTTGGCTACCGCATCGATTACCAGGGGCGCTCACTGGTGATCAGCGGCGACACGGTGTATTCTGCATCGCTTTTGGAGCAGGCCCGCGGGGCTGACCTGCTTTTTCACGAGGCGCTCAACAAGACCATGGTTGGGCTGATGAACGCCAACGCTGACGCCAGCCCATCCCCCACCATTAGCCGGATCACCCACGACATTCCCGGTTACCACTCATCGCCGGAGGATGCGGCGCGCCTCGCCAGCCAGGCCGGCGTCAGGCGCCTGGTGTATTACCACATCGTCCCGCCGCTGCCCTCCCCGATCCTGAAAAACCTGTTCCTGGGCGAGGCCCGCAGCAGCTTCCGCGGCCCGATCACCCTGGGCGAGGATGGTATGCTGTTCTTCCTACCCGCCGGCTCTGACCAGATCGAGATGAAACAGTTGTTTGATTGAAGCGAATCCCTTTATAATTGCCACCTAGAAGGAGGAGCACAAGGTGGCCAATTTCAACCTCAATCACAAGGCCGTTCTCGATGCGCTGCTTCTGGGCAATCCCCTGGTACGGCCGGGCAAGATGTTTGGATTTCCCGCCTATTACGTGGGCAAGAAGCTGTGTAACTGCCTGTATGAACTGGGCGTAGGGGTCAAGCTGCCTGAGCAGACAGCCTCCAGGCTGCTGGCGGAGGACCAGCACGTTACCCCTTTCCAGCCCATGGGCAGGCCAAAGATGCGCCAGTGGATCCAGATCAACCTGGAGCGCTCGGAGGAGTACCGCCAGTACCAATCTGCTTTTGGCGAATCGATCCAGTACCTGCTGGAACAGCCGGGAAAAGGAGCGCCATGAGCAGCAAGGATTGGATCAACCGCCAGGAATACCCCTTTGCCTCCAATTTTTTCAAGACGCCAGGAGGCAGCCTGCACTATATCGATGAGGGCCGCGGGCAGCCTGTCGTCATGGTGCACGGCAACCCTACCTGGTCGTTCCTGTACCGCAGCCTGATCCGGCGGCTCCAGGTTGGGTATCGCTGTGTTGCCATGGACCACCTGGGCTTTGGCCTGTCCGACAAGCCCAGGGACTGGAGCTACCTGCCAGCCGACCACGCTGCCAACCTGGAAGCGCTGATCCATTCCCTGGGGCTGCAGCAGGTCACCCTGGTTGTGCAGGATTGGGGAGGCCCTATCGGACTGTCGTATGCGGTTGCCCATCCCGAGAATATTGCCCGCATCGTCATCATCAATACCTGGGCCTGGCCGGTGAACCGAGACCCGTACTATATCGGCTTCAGTTCCTTCGTGGGCGGTCCGGTTGGCCGCCTGCTCATCCGGCGCTACAACTTCTTTGCCCAGATCATTATGCGCCAGGCTTTTGGAGACAAGAGCAAGCTCAGTCCCAACCTGCACCAGCAATACCTGCTTCCCCTCGCCGACCCTGCAGACCGCTTGGGCTGCATGGAATTCCCCCGGCAGATTACCGCTTCCACCCCCTGGCTGTACCAGCTTTGGAGCAAAATCTCCGTGTTGAAGGAAAAACCGGCGTTGATCGTCTGGGGCATGAAGGATATCGCCTTCCGCGGGAAAGAATTAAAGCAGTGGGAGAGCACCTTTCCCGGTGCGCGCTCGATCCACCTGGGCAGGGTAGGCCATTATGTCCAGGAGGAGGCCCCCAGCGAGCTGGGGGATGCAGTGTCTGCTTTCCTTGGGGGGACCGGCCCGGCCTGACCGGAGCGGCTGCTGAAGTCATCTTAAAGAACTGCCTGTTTTCTATCGATTTCACAAGGAGAAAAAAATGCCCACCAATAATCCTCTTCAAAACGAAATTGAGCAGCTTAACCGCATCCAGGATAAGATTAGCTTCAAGGCGGTCCAGGAAAAAGTAGATGAGATAGAACAGGCTGCCAATTCACTCCCCGGCAAACTGGGTAGAGTCCGGGAAGGCGGTTATTGTTTTAAAAAGTCCCTGGAAAGTACCGTGCAATCGCTGAGCACCCAATGGAGGACTTTATACACCAGGGTGCAGGACGAACAGCGCAAATACCAAACCAATTTGCAAAAAGAGGCGAACAATATCCGGGCTGCTCATGCTCACGGTGCCACTGCGGGATCAGCGCTCTCCGCGCTGGAAGACCGCGCGGACGCAGCGGTACGCAGCCTGGAGGCGATCTATACGTCCGTCGGAGAGCAGATCCAGTCAACGCAACACAGCCTCGATGACATCGCCTGGACACTCAACCAGCTGGGACAGGCCTCTTTTCAGCTTGCCCCGGGGGAGCTGGCGTTTGAAGCTGTGCCCGCAAATTGGAAAAAAACCGGCGACAAGGATGGAGTTGATGGGGTTCTTTACCTGACCGACCAGCGCCTGATTTTTGAACAGAAGGAAGAGGTCGCCACACGCAAGGTGTTGTTCATCGCCACCGAAAAACAGAAGTTACAGAGTCTGCAGTGGGCAATCCCGGCTGCCCGGATTGATCGGGCAGTCGGGTCAAAAAAGGGGTTTATGAATAAAGACGATTTCTTGACCCTGGACTGCAGTGCAGGTGCACCCTTCCAAACCACCGAACTGCACCTGAAAGGCGAGAGCGGAGAAACCTGGAGCAGGCAAATTCAGCAGGTGAAGAGCGGAGCAATCAACGCCGAGCGCATCGGATCGCCTGCTGCACCAAACCAGGAAACCGATACTTTCAAATGGGGAGCCCAGGTTTTACTGAGGCTGAAAGGGGAGGCAAGTCAGGTGCAAGTTTATGGGAATTATGGGGTGTCTGGCGCGAACCAGGACAGCGAGAAACAGGCCTGGCTGCGCCAGCTTCTGATCCAAAAAGTCATCGATAAGATGGGCGAGCTCAGCGCCAAAGGATATTCCTTAGACCAATTTATCCAGTACAAGGAAGAAATTTCTGCAACGGTACGCGCCGCACTTCAGGATGATTTTGCACGCCAGGGGTTTAAGCTTGTGAGCCTGGAGATAGAAGGTTTCAGACAGGCAAGCGCTTAAATTTTTGGCTGATCGCTGTCGAACTGCTGGCGATCCGGCGCTGACCAGGGTGATTGTCATCTCGAAGAGCCCGCCCAATGCCTGTTGGAATGACCGGCAGTTACAAGGGAAATACAATCGTCAATTACGTATTTTTGGCATTTTCCCTGGATGATCATCACAAGTCCTTCCCTGGTGAGTGTTCCCCAATGAGTCATCCATGACTGGCCAGTAGGCCAAGGATAATCAACTTGTAGTAAAATACCTGCTTAACAACATGATAAACATTATATGTCCCCCTGGGGAAACAACAGGATGAACCTGTTATCCAGAAAAATCTCGCATAAGAGAGGGCAGATATGATCTATTTCGTCATTCGGGTAATTGTGAACGCGCTGACCATGGCGATTACCATCATCATCACCCCAGGATTGGATATCCAGTCCGTCCTGCCAGGGATCATCAATATCAGCGGCACATACCTGCTGCTGGGGCTCCTGTTTGGTGTGATCAATGCCTTCGTCCGCCCCCTGGTTTTGCTGCTCACGGCGCGCCTGCTGGTGCGCACCATGGGGTTGTTTGCCATCGTGATCAACGCTTTTCTTTTCTGGCTGTTGGCCATGGTCGCCCCCCAGGCCTTTGTGATCTCTGATCCTCCGATCATCTGGATCATTATCGGCGCTTCTGTAATGGCCCTGGTCAGCATCGTGATGGAAGCCTTCTTCGGACTGGATAAACCGGAGTTCCACAGCCGCACCGAGACCCAATTCTACTGGCGCTGGGTGGCAATGCTCTCCCTCGGCCGGCGCAATGTCATCGCCGAGAACCTGCGTGTCGGTCAGGTGATGGACATCATCGGACGCTACACCAAGGATATTGCTGTAGAGATGACCCCCCTGGCGCGCCTGCGCAACTTCATGCAGGACCTGCTTTTCCGCGATGTGGATGAAATGCAAAAGCTCACTTTGCCCGAAAAAGTGCGCTACATGCTCCAGGAGTTGGGCCCAACGTTTGTCAAGTTTGGCCAGATCGTCAGCAGCCGCGCCGACCAGATCCCCCCCGAATGGCAGAGGGAGATGGAAAAGCTGCAAAGCAACGTGGCCCCCTTCTCCGCCCGGACTGCCCGGGCAATCATCCAGGACGAATTAGGCGACACGCCGGAGGCGCTATTTGCCACCTTTGAGGAACAGCCTTTTGCTGCTGCCTCCACCGCCCAGGTACACAGGGCCACCCTGAAGGACGGTACCCAGGTGGTGGTCAAGATCCAGCGCCCCAACATTGATGTCACCGTCAAGGCCGATCTTAACGTGATGCGCGACCTGGCAAAAAATATACAACAGCGGGAGCAGTGGGCCAGGGAGATCGACCTGCGCGGCATGGTCGACGAATTTGCCAGCGGGGTGGCGACAGAACTGGATTACCGCAACGAAGCCACCAATATGCGCTTGCTGGCGCAGAACATGCAGCAGTTCTCTGCCCTTCACATCCCCCGCATATTTCCTGATCTTTCCACCTCCAAGGTCCTGACCATGGAATTTATTAAAGGGGTGAAAATCAACGAGGTGGATAAGATTGAAGCAGCCGGATTGGATCGCAAAGACCTGGCGCGCCAGTTTACCCAGGCCATGACCAAGCAGGTCCTGTTCGACGGCTTCTTCCACGCAGATCCCCATCCCGGAAATATCCTGGTTGAACTGGAAACCGGCAGGATCAGCTTCCTGGACCTGGGCCTGATGGGGGAGATGAGCCGCCAGCAGCGCATGGCGATGCTTGACCTGCTTTACTCCATCCAGCAGCAAGATGGCTACAGCCTGGGCAAGGCCGCCCTGCGGCTCAGTTCACCGATGCCCGGACGGGAGATCGTGGAAGCGGAATTCCTGGAAAAGATGGAACGCTTTGGGCGGCGTTACCTGAGCGCCGAGGGCGCCACCGCCTACACCATGGCCGTCTTACAGGATACCCTGCGCATCAACGGCCTGCGCATGGACCGCAACCTGACCCTGGCGATCAAGACCCTGGTCCAGGCAGACGAGGTGGTTCACCGGCTGGATCCGGATCTCTGGCTCTCTACTGCCATCGTTGAGAGCAGCCTGCTGCTGGCCCAAGAGCAGCTCACCCTGGATGAGCTTTCCAAGACGCTGCACACACAGGCCTCGCGCAGCGTGCGTGAGGTGATCTACCGCCTGCCATCCATCGTAGAAGCGACCACCAAGTGGCTGGACCAATATGAAAGTGGGCGGCTCACCATTCGCCTGGATACCAGCGACCTTTCCAGGGACGTCACCCGCCTGGATAAAGCTATGAACCGGGCATTGGAGAGGCTGGTAGTTGGACTGGCCCTCGTTGGCTGGCTGATCGGCGCCGCGGTGGCTGCCACGGTGAATATCGAAGTGATGGGCTTCCGCTTATCTAATATTGCTTTCTATATGTTCATCGCGGGCCTGTTCGTCGGTGCATATATCATCTTTTCATCCATGAGACGGCTGGGGGGGGATGATGATGAAGGGAATTAGGGAAGAGGTTGACCATGGGTAATTTTCTGCTGCAGGTGCTGATGTCATTGGTTGGGGTCGCCATTGGCGGTTTTGTGCTGCTGACCGGACGGCGCCAGCTCTGGGCCACGCTGGGATTTGTGGCTTTATGGTCCACAGCCAAAATTCTATCCGTATTGACGATTCAAGGAACTGCAGGTTGGGACCTGATCGATCAGAACGCCTGGAATCTGCTGCTGATTGCCGTCTGCGTGGGCGTGGCCGGAATCTTGATTGGCCGCTTTCTACCTGGCCCGGCAGTTATTCTGATTGGCTTTGCCACTGGGGCAAATACCGGCCTGTGGTTTTTAGATCTCATGCGCTATATGCTGGTCCACGCCCAATTGGCCGACCAGGCTGCCCGCATCATCGGCTGGATCGTGGTCATCGCTTTTGGGGTGGGTGGGGCATACCTGGTGCGGCGCTACCGGGATGAAGCGCTGATCCTGATCACCATGCTCATAGGGACAGAGATGATTGTCATATCCCTGCGCCTGGACGGTAACAGCCAGATCACCGCCGTGATCAGCCTGTCCCTGGCATTCCTGGGAGTGGTCATCCAGTATGCAGATTACCTGAGAGAGATGAAGGGGCGCCTGCTCCCCAGCGGCCTGGAGCAAACCCAGCTTGACCTGGGCGAACAGACCTGGCTCGAGTCGCGCGGGGTGGACCCAAAAAGTTAATCTCTGCCCAGGCTATCCACTCTTGCCCTTCATCAGCCGGTACGCCAGGGGGCCAGCCCAGCCTTTGAACGTGCGGCTGCTCAAGGCATAGTCCAGGTCAGCAATCAGGTCATCCGGGCTTTCCAACCCGATGCTAACGCGCACGATGCCCTCGCCCATCCAGGACCGGATGCTGGCTTTCTGCGTCCCGCTCAAGTACGGCACGGCGTCCACATACAGGTCCGTCGGATAATAAAACAGCAGGCTGTGCGCATGCCCCAGCGAGGTGGCATAGGCAAAGATGCGCACTTTCTCTGCCAGGTTGATGGCTGCCCCCAACCCGCCCTTGAGCTGAAAGGTAAGCATCCCTCCGGCGCCGGACATCTGTCGGGCAGCCAGGGCGTGCTGCGGATGGCTTTCCAGGCCGGGATAAACCACACGCTCCACTGCCGGGTGTGCTTCCAGGAAGCGGGCCACCTGCAGCGCCGCCTGCGTATGACGCTGCATGCGCAGCGGCAGGGTCGCCAGGCCGCGCAAGATCAGCCAGGCGTTGAAGGGGCTGAGAGATCCGCCCAGGTGCACCAGCATATCCTGCCGGATGCGATGCAGCATCTCCGGCGGGCCTACCAGCGCCCCGCCGAGGGCATCGCCGTGTCCATTAAGGTACTTGGTCAGGCTGTGCACCACCAGGTCCGCCCCCAGGCGCAGCGGCTGCTGCAGCACCGGGCTGGCCCAGGTTGAGTCCACCGCCAGCAGCGCCCCAGCCTCGTGAGCTACCTGCGCCAGTGCGGGAATATCCGAGAGGCGCAGGATCGGGTTGGCCGGCGTTTCCACGTACACCAGGCGGGTGTTCGGTCGCAGAGCCAGGCGCACCTGCTCCGCGTCGCTGGTGTCCACCAGGCTCACCTGGATGCCAAAGCGCGGCAGGTGCTGGGCAAACAGTTCCACCGAACCCGCGTAGCACACCTCGCTGCACACCACATGGTCGCCGCTGCTCAGCAGGGTCAGCATCAGCGCCGATACCGCCGCCATGCCAGTCGCTGTAACCAATGCGCCAGTTCGTGAAGCGCCGGACTGGCCGCTGGTTTCCAGCGCCGCCAGGCGGTCTTCCAGGGCGCGCAGGGTGGGGTTGCTCCAGCGAGTATATGCGTGCGGGGCGCGCGGCGAGGCCAGCAGCAGGGCCTCAAACAGCTTTGAGCCAAAGCCTGGCAGCTTAAAGGTGGTGGCCATGTGCAGCGGCAGGCGCAGGGCACCCGTCTCAGGATCAGGCTGTTCGCCGGCGTGCACCGCCAGGGTGTCAAAATCCAACTGGTGTTCGTCCATCCCATCCTCCTCCCCGGAGCCGCAGCGGATCAGGCCTCGTGCTCGGCCAGCTCGCCAACCAGCAGCTGGTGCGATTCTCGGCTCACCGGGTAGCGCCAGGCGCAGGCGATTGCCAGCAGCAGCAGCAGTGCCGGCACTGGCCCGGCAAACATGCGGATCGCCGCCACCGCCTGCGGCGGCTGGACTGGGAGCGGGGCGGATGCACTGGGGGTGATATAACCGCTCAGCGCCAGCGCCTGCCCCATGGCCCAAATGACCATCCCGGTCGCCAGTTTTTGGAAGAAGGAGGCAAAGGCATAGTAAGAGCCCTCGCGCCGCTGGCCGGTCTGCGCCTGGTCCACTTCAACAATATCCGGGACCATGGCCCAGGGGACGACGTATGCCACAGCAATGCCAAAGCCGTTCAAGGCTGCCAGCAGGTAAGCCCAGCCAACCGCGCTGGCAGGCAGCGCAGAAATGGCCAGCAGAACGACAATCCACGTGGCGCTTCCCAGGATGAAAGCCCGGCGCTTGTCCAGACGGCGCGCCAGCCAAACGGTGACCGGAATAAACAGGATCGCCATCCCCTGGGCAGCCAAAACAAAATAATTGGCCTGTTCCGGCACGCGCAGGTAATAATTGGCATAGTAGACCAGCACCGCCGCCAGGATGCTGGCCGTGGTCCAGCTCAGCAGGTACAACCCCATCACCAGTCGGAACGGGTGGTTGCCCAGGGTGGCTCGCAGCGCCTGCCCCAGGGGAAGCGGCGCCGGCTGCTCTTCTGCTGGGCGTTCGCGCGTTACGGCAAAGACAATATAGGGTGGGATCATCGCCACAAACCCCAGCCCCACGCCGATCAACGCATAGAGCACTCGCGGCTGTAAGATGTACCAGCTTAGCACCGTGGCCAGGACGATCGCCCCCAGCGTACCGGAGATCGAAAAGACCATGCGGTAGCCGTTGAGCGTGCTGCGCTCATCGTAATCCAGGGTCAGCTCAGGGGTCAGCGCATTGTAGCCCACGTGCACCATGGTAAAGAACGTGTCAAAGAGGATGAAGGTGAGCGCATAATACACTGCCAGGCCAAGCTGGCCGAAGGGCGGGACAAACCACATCATCATGAAGGTGACCCCCAGGGGAACTGCGCCAAACAGCAGCAGCACCCTGCGCCGCCCCCAGCGGGTGCGCAGGCGGTCCGAAAACTGGCCAAACAATGGGTCGTTAATTGCATCCCAGATACGGCTGAGACCCACCGCCCAGCCGGCATAATCCGGGCGCAGGCCGGCGACATCCGTCAGGAAGTAGAGCTGGAAGAACATCAGGATCGCCAGTGGGATGCTGGTGCTCAGGTCACCGGTGCTGAATAACAGCTTGGTTCGCAGCGGCAGCTTGCCCGTTGCCATCACAGGAGGGGAAGAATCTGCTGCGCTCACAATGTGTTCAGATCCTGCCCGTCTTCACTTTCAAAGGAGTAGAACTCCTCCAGCGTTCGCCCGGCGACCAGCTGGCGGTACGCCTCCAGTTCCCGCTCCAGCGCCGGGTCTAGGGTCCGCGGTTGGTGGCGGCTCAGGATGTCGCGGGCGCGCTCCCTGGCCCGCTCCAGGGCAGCCCGCCTGCCATCCTTTTCCCAGCGCTCATAAGGCTCGCGTGGGAAAGAGGGTGGAACGTACAGCTCCTGGCGGTAGTGCGCCGCGGTGTGCGGTGATGCCAGGTAGTTGCCCGAGGCCCCCACACGGCGAATGACGTCCAGCGCCAGGGTATCGTCGTTCACCTGGATGCCGCGGGCGATGCGCAGGGCCGCGCCGCACAGCTCATCATCCAACACCAGCAGCGGGTCGCTCTCCAGCATGGTGCCATCCAGGGTACCGGCGCAGGTGATGAAATTCACCCCGGCAAGCACCGCCGGCAGCAGCGTCGCCATGCGCTCCGCCCCGGCCTGGAAGTCCTCCACCTTGGCCTCAGTTGTCCCTCCCACGCTGCGGCAGGGCAGTCCATAGCGGCGCGCCAGCTGCGCCGAGGCAGCAGTGATGATCCCGGTCTCTACCGCGCCCAGCGCCACCGTGCCCAGGCGCATGTTGGCTACTGTTGACACCGTGCCGTAC
>CAIQIV010000177.1 GCA_903871905.1 uncultured Chloroflexota bacterium
CTGTTGGTCTTGTTGACCCTGCTGGTTCTGTTGGTCTTGTTGACCTTGCTGGTTCTGCTGTTGGTCTTGTTGACCCTGCTGGTTCTGCTGTTGGTCTTGCTGACCCTGCTGGTTCTGTTGTTGGTCTTGCTGACCCTGCTGGTTCTGTTGGTCTTGCTGGCCTTGCTGGTTTTGTTCCTGGTTCTGCTTATTCTGTTGCTGTTGTTGATCCTGCTGGTTCTGTTTCTGTTGCAGAGCCAGCTCCAGGTTATATTTTGCCTCTTTATCGGATGGATCGATGCGCAAAGCTGATTCGTATTGGGTCACGGCTGCCTCAAACTGCTTGGTCTTGAAGGCAACGTTTCCCAGGTTGAAATAGATTGACTCTTCAATTGCTTTCTGCGGCTGTGCCAGGGCCTGGTCCAGGGATTGCTGCGCTTTGTCCAATGTTTGCTGCATGTAAAATACGTTGGCAGCGTTATAAAGTGGTTCTGCCTGGCCAGGTGCCTGGGACTGTGCCTTGGCATAATGCTGCAAGGCAGTTTCATAATCCTGGGCGGAAAAAGCCTGGTTACCGGCAGCGACCTCGGCGTTGGCTTTTTGGGTGCGGGCGATCAGGGTTACTCCCAAGGCGCCGACCATAAGGACCATGGTTATCAGAATAATAGGGGTACGTTTTATAATCCGTTTCATTACACACCTCTTAGGGAGCGGATCAGGCGGCCTGAAGAGCCATTGTGCCTGGATTTGCGATCCGGGATCAACTCTGCGGCAGCTAACAGCAGCAATGCAACTCCCAGGAACCACATGAACTGTTCGTGGCGTTTTACGGACTCGTGCTGGTGGATATCGCCTTTTTGCAGGCGGTTCAAATCACCTGCCAGTGCATCCAACTCGCTGCCCACAGCGGTAGCGGAATAGTACTGGCCACCGGTGATGGAGGCAATATTGCGTAACGCTTTCTCGTTGAGTGCCGAAACCACGGTTTGTCCAGAGCGGTCTTTCTTCACACCAATCAACTGTCCCTGCTCGTCAAATTCTGGGATGACATCACCGGTGCTAGAACCAAAACCAACCGGGTAGATCATCACCCCAGCTTTGGCAGCATCCCTGGCTGCCTCATCCATGGCTGCCTGGTCATCTTCGCCATCGGTCATCAGTACGATTACTTTCTGGCTGGTGCGGTTCTCGTCAAAGCCAAGCATTGCGGTACGGATCGAGTCGCCAATCGCAGTCCCAGGACGCGAGACGATACCAGGCTGGGCAATATCCAGGAAGCTGCGTGCTGTGTTGTAATCGGAAGTGAGTGGGAACAAAGTGAAGCTGGCGCCGGAGAAGACGGTCAAACCAACTTCATCCCCGTTCAGCCGATTCATCAGCTCGCTGATATCCATTTTGGCACGGGTCAGGCGGTCAGGTTTAATGTCTCCTGCAAGCATGCTCTTGCTAGTATCAAGCACTACCATAACCTGGACGCCTTTTTGAGTCACGGTGCGGCGGGTTTCGCCCCATTGTGGGCGAGCCAGGGCAAAGATCAGAAGTGCCAGGGCGCCCAGCCACAACCCCGCTTTAATCTTGCGGCCGCGGGTATTGACATCCACGCTCAAGCGGGCGATTAACTGCGGCTCGCCCATGCGTGCAATTGCTTTCCGCCGCTGCTGACCAGCCCATACCAAGAAAAGGAAGGATATGGGCACAAGCAATAATCCATATAAATAAACAGGTGATGCGAATGTCATCATGACCTCTTGTCCAATCTTGTCTATTCCCAGAACCGCTGGTTACGGAATTCTCCTGAACAGGGTGTGGCTCAGGATCTGTTCGGACAGCAGCAGCAATAGAGCTGGCAATAAGACCCAAGCCATTAACTCGATTTCTTCAGAATAGTGGGTGATTTCAATCTTGCTTTTTTCTAAGGCGTTGATGCGGTCGTAGATGCGCTGCAGGTCGGCTGTATCTGTGGCGCGGAAGTATTGGCCGCCGGTTTTTTCGGCAATCTGCTGCAGAAGAGCTTCGTCCAGTTCGCTTTCCTGGTAAACGATCTCTTTACCGCCAAACATGCTGTCCACAGGTACTGGAACCTGTCCTGGCCGTCCCATACCGATTGTGTACACTTTGATGCCCAGTGCCCGGGCGGCGTCGGCTGCGGTCTCGGGTGAGATCTCGCCGGAATTGTTGGCGCCATCGGTGAGCAAGATGATCACCCGGCTGCGAGCCTTGCTGTCCTTGAGCATGTTGGATGCATTGGCCAGGCCGTGGCCGATTGCTGTGCCGTCTTCCAGCTTTAGGTCAGGTGCCAGGCGCACCTGCTTGAGCAAGCGTTCCAAAACGGCATGGTCGGTGGTCATGGGCGACTGGTTGAATGCCTCCTGGGCAAACACAACCAGACCGATACGGTCATAGGTGCGGCGGCTGATGAAATCGGTGATCACTGCCTTGGCTGCTTCCAGCCGGTTTTGTGGCTGGAAATCGAGCGAGGCCATGCTGCCTGAGATATCCTGGGCGATGATTAAATCCACCCCTTCACCGTGGACCACTTCTTTGGCCTGCGCCAGCTGTGGGCGGGCAAGGCCGATGATGATCAGGGTCAAGGTCATCAGCCGTACTACACTGAGCATAGGGCGCAACATCGAACGCCAGGTGCGGGTTGAGCGAACCAGGCTCAGGCTCGCAAAGCGGAGCCCGGCAGTTTGGCGCCGCCCCTGTTTACGGTTCAACAGGTAACCCAGGAGCGGGACACATGCCAATAACGATAATAGGAATGGGGCTGCAAACTGAAAGGTCATGCAAACACCTCTGCTTTTTTATGGCGACTCTGGCCGCGTGAGGCGGGCTGGGGCTGCGGCGGATACAGTTCACTCAGATGCCGCACGGTGGTGATCATAGCCTGGAGATGCGGCTCTTCCAGGGTTTCATTGGCAACCTTC
>CAIQIV010000178.1 GCA_903871905.1 uncultured Chloroflexota bacterium
CCAGGAAGGCCGAGGTCGGGTCGGCGCAGATCATCTTGCCCCATTTGCGCGCCAGGGAGATGGCTGTCTTCAGCGAGTCCTTCGAGAGGTTGGCGTCCATGAAGATCAGTGAGGCCTCTTTGAAAAGCCTGGAGTGCCTGCGCAAGTAGGCCGGGGACAGCTCCAGGGTGGCGGTCATATCATCCAGGGCGAAGAGCTGATCCCCCCGGGCGTCGGTGACCGCCAGGTAGGCGCCCGTGCGGTGGGTCGCGCTACGCAGCACGTACTGCACATCCACGCCTGCCTGCTCCATCTGCGCCAGCAGCTGGTCGCCGATCCAATCCGTCCCCACCGCTGCCACCAGCTTCACCGGCTGGCCCAGGCGCGCCAGGTTCTCCGCCACGTTGCGCGCCACCCCGCCATACCAGGTGCGGATGCGCGCCGGGTTCGAGGTGCCATGCAGCAGCTCTCCCCCCAGCTGCCCCACCATGTCCAATCCAGCGCCGCCGATCACCAGGACGGGGCCCTCCGCTTCGGGTATAACCTCCATGTTCATTTCAATCGCACTCTCCTGTTCCCATTATACAATACCGCATGCCGCAGAAGACTACCCGTTTTCATTTTCTCTTGTTACAATGCATCTGAAGCAGATCAATCCATGCCCACGAGGCATTTCGCAGGCGCCGCTGGCGCATCTACAAGAGAAAGAGGCGAACGATGTCAAATTTTCATGGGAAAGGAAAAGTGGCGGTGGTCAAGACTACCCCGGAAACGGTGCTGGACGACATCCAGGCCGTGATGAAACTGGCCGGTTTCGAAGAATCCCTGCCAAAAAACGCCAGGACCGGCTTGAAGATCAACATCTCCTGGCAGACCTGGTACCCGGCCTGCTCCTCCACCCCCTGGCAGATCGAAGGCGTGATCCGCACCCTGCAGGGCGCCGGGTACACCGACCTGGTCGGCGTGCACAATGATACGGTGGTGGTCAACACCGCCGACGGTGAGCGCAACAACAAGCACAAATACGTCACAGACAAAATGGGCGTGGACTGCATGTACCTGTATAACCAGGACTTTGAGTGGGTGGAGTATCATCCCAAGAAACCCTTCCTGGTGCTGGATAAGGTCTACCCACAGGGCGTCTTTATCCCCAAGGCGCTGGTGGGGATGAACATCGTCCACCTGCCCACGGTCAAGACCCATGTCTTCACCACCATCACCGGCGCGATGAAGAACGCCTTTGGCGGGCTGCTGCACCGCAACCGCCATTGGACCCATTCCGTGATCCACGACACCCTGGTCGACCTGCTTACCATCCAACAGGACATTCACCCTGGCATTTTTGCCATGATGGACGGCACCTTCGCCGGAGACGGACCTGGCCCGCGGGCCATGCACTGGCACGAAAAGGACATCCTGCTGGCCTCCGCCGACCAGGTGGCCATCGACGCCGTCTCGGCCAAGCTGCAGGGCTTCGACCCCATGCAGATCCACTTTATCCGCCGCGCCCACGAGCTGGATCTGGGGGTAGGCGACCCGCGCCAGATCCAGGTGGTGGGTTACGACATCTCCCAGGAAGAGCCCTGGCATTTTGTCCAGACCGACACCTTCGCCAGCCGCGGCCAGAAGCTGATCTACCACGGCCCGCTCAAGCCCTTCGAAAAGATCCTGCTGCAAAGCCCGCTGGTCCCCTGGTCGTACTTTGCCAGCAACTTTTATCACCACGTCTACTGGTACCCCTTCGTCGGCCGGCCGCGGGTGGAA
>CAIQIV010000179.1 GCA_903871905.1 uncultured Chloroflexota bacterium
GACCAAGAGCATGCCCATCTATGTGATATTTGAAATACCCACTGACCTGACTTCGCAGCAGGTGGCTTACTTCTTATACGACGATGACCAGGCAAACCAGAAAGATGAGGTATCTGTCTGGTGGCGTATGAAGGAATGGAGTTATTACGCCAATAATACGACCAACAATTCCTCCACTGCAGTCCCCTGCCCGGATCCAAACGCCCCCACCGCCCCCTGCTCGAGCTGGCAGTATCATTATGCCCAGGGATATGCCCAGGCATTCTGGACTGAACAGTTCAAGAAGAAGGTGTTTCTGGAGAACACGGTTCCTGCATTCCAGGGAAAATCCACTACCTTCGACGCAGCTTATGCGCTTGGCCAGTGGGCAGATCGGGAGTTCCGTACCAATTATGCGGGGATCAAGGTGAGTTGGACCACCGCCATGAACCGCTGGAACGATGGGACTGGTGTCACCATGACTGGTGGAGCGTGTGAAACGAATGCCGGTGTCTTCACCACGCTGCTGCGCTCTGCTGGCATCCCTGCCCGTCCTTTTACCCTGGATTACAACAAAACTGCCGGGCATGGCGAGGGGGGCCAGATTGGCACTATATATGAATACGACCATTCCACGATGATCTGGCTGGATCATACCTGGAAGGCCATGCGCAACTATAATGGCCAGGAGGGGGCGTACTATCCCTGGACCTCAGGCACCACAGGCATTGTGCCGATCCAGACCTGGCCTGGTTACAGCGGATATTACAACGATTATTATGGCGATGCCATTGCAACCATGCGCGAGGGCTGGGATTTTCAGAATGGCAGCAGCGGGGGAGGCACCGTCAATACTCTCTATAGCCCTACAACGGGTGTGCCGAGTGCAGAGTTTGTCACTGCCAACCGGGATTATGAGTGGAACAGCAAGAAACCGTTGCAGGTCACGCAGTCTCCCTTTGTTGAATTTCTGACCTGCCAGCTTTGGAAAAGTGATAATTGGGCGCCAGGCGAATGGCGCACACCTATCTCCAGCAATCCTGCCGGGCGGGATGCTACGCAGACCTATAACCTTCCTACCGGCATTCCCGATCCTGCGGCGCCTCTGGAAAACTGGTCCTATAATCCGAACCCGGTTGCATGCAGCTCGGCAACTTCTACCAGCGCCTGCAACACATTCAAGGCTACCTGGACTGCTCAGTGTCCATCGATCCCGGGTGCAACGGATTATCCAGCTTCGACACAGCCCAACGCCAGCACCCTGTCCTTCAGGACCTTCGTGCCGGCTTTGCTCAAGGCCTTTTCAGGGCAGGCCGCCTCCTTCAGCCTGGGGGATATCATTGAGGATACGGGGGTTGATGAAGATGGGGATGGACGGTTTGACCAATTAGCGGTGAAGTTTAATCTCACCAGCCCGCAGGCAGGGGAATATAAACTGGGCGGCTGGCTGAAAGTGGGGGATGAGGTGTTCCGCGCGGAATCGAATAAGATTTCGCTCACCGAGGGCGCACAGACAGCCCAGGTGACGTTTGAGGGCCAGCAGATTGGCGATCGCCAGATCAATGGCCCTTACCAGGTCCAGGCCCTTTGGGTTATCCCCGTAGACCAACCAGACCTGATGCTGGTGTTACCTCAGAACACCCTGGCATACCGGGAGTATGCCTATTCCACCCAGGCTTACCAGTCTACAGATTTTAAGGTCCTGGCTGCGTCCCTGGCAGACAGCTTTACCCACAGAGGGATAGACAGTGACGGGAATGGGTTGTTTGATTCGATTGTGGTAGATGTGCCATTAAACATCGCCATCCCCGGATCCTACCAGGTTGAAGGAGATTTGTATGATGGTCAGGGTGGTTATATCGGGCATGCAACCTGGAATGGCCGTGAGCCGGCAGCCTCGTTGGAGTTTGCTGTAGCAAAGACCTACCCGCCTTACACCCTCCAACACCTGAACCTGATGGCCAGCAGCGGGATGATCCTGGATACGCGCTATGATAGCGCCTACAAAATTGCAGACCTTGGAGGTATGGTTGAACAGGGTGCTGTCTCCTTTGACCTGGGCGATTCGACCCAGAGTATCAATGGGGTAACCCCGGATAACACTTTTGTCATTACTCCGGTAGATACAGATGGAAACGGTTTATATGACAAGCTGCAGATCAAAGTCGGCGTAATCGTCACCGTCCAGGGCGGCGCCTACCGCATCGAAGGCCTGTTGGCGGATGAGCGGGGCACCCCGATAGCCTGGAGCACCAGCGGAAACCAGACCCTGGTGGTTGGCACACAGCAGATGCTGCTTGAATTCGATGGCAAGATGCTTTCTGATATGCTGCCGCTGGCGCCTGGTAGCAGGAGTTACAAGCTGGTCGGATTGAAGATATTCCATGGCAACTTGAGCACTGCAAACCTGGACAGCCAGCTGCAGGTTGCCACGACCACGCCTGCTTACACCCGGAGCCAGTTTGAGCCGTCCAGCTCGGCGACCACCATTTTCCAGGACGACCTGGAAAACGGTTCGGGAGGCTGGAGCTTCTCGGTGCCGCTGTGGAACCTGGGCAGCAGTATCTGGCGCAGTTGGTCACATGCCTGGATTGCCAGCGCATCTGCTGCTGGCTCCGGGGCTCTGGCGCCAGCTTCTTCCTGGAATCTCTCCAATTATGCAAGCCCGATGCTGCAGTTCAATAACGCATACCTGATGCTGTCCGGCAATGACAAGGGTTACCTGGAAGTCTCCACCGATGGCAGTACCTGGACAGCGGTTGCAACTTTTGAGGGCAGTACACCCCATTGGACGGTTACCCAGGTCGACCTGAGCGCTTATGGAGAGCAGGCCAATGTGAGTGCCCGCTTCCGTGCACAATCTCAGAGTGGGCTGCTGTGGTACATTGACGATGTCACCTTGAATGCCTGGCCGGCGGTGACCGCCGCGTCCTTCACTTACTCGCCTCAGCCGGTGGTGGCAGGCGCAACGACTACCTTTGCTGGCAGCTATACCTCTATCAATACCACCCTGCCGGTAACCTATACCTGGAACTTTGGGGATGGACCGC
>CAIQIV010000180.1 GCA_903871905.1 uncultured Chloroflexota bacterium
ATCTTATCAACAATCCAATCTGAGATCCCCAGCCAGCTCTTCTTTGCCGCATAGACCTGCTTTTTGTGATTGCCAGCCGTCGTGTGATCCATGTCTTTCCTCGCGTTATTTTCTACCTTCTGCACAGGCTTTGATAGTTTTCAACATACTTTTACACATGACAAACGAAGGAATGCCCAGGAAAAATGCCACCAGCCCTTTGCGCAGCGGGTCAAATGGCTCAAATGCTGCGTCACAGCGGGTGTGAAAACGAGTGCATTCCCCCCCGGCATCTTCCAGAATAAAATTCCAGCTCCAGGCAAAGAAATCCAGCCCAAAGGGTGGGACAAAGGCATACGCGCCCTGGCAGCCAGATGGGCGGCGCGAGTCAGAAAGGCTGGTGAGATAAGCCCCTGCCTGGACCCCTTGGACCTGCGAACCGATCCCATTCTGGTGATAAAAGATATAATCGCCAGGCTGCACATCCTGCCATTCAGGAACAGGATGGTAAGTGTTATAAATCTGAAAGCCAAACAGGCGCTCCAACCAATCAAAGCTGTAAAACCCGGCACGACGCTGACCAATCTGGGCCAGGTAAGGCCATATCTTGCCAGGCGGGGCGTCAACGGTGACCGCCAGGCCACCGCGCAGCCGGTGAGGCTCCTTCCCTAAAAGTTCATCTCCAGGAAGCTGCTTCTGCTTCTCAGCCCTGGTTGGCGGATTACTAAAACCGTAATAGATCAAGCCAGCCAATAGAAGCAGGCCTCCCGAAGCCAGCCCAAGCACAAGAGTCAAGATGGGGTGTCTGTAGATAAATGTGCGCACAACGTTTAACCTTTCGCGATGATCTGGTTGGCAGCAAAGATACCCGAAATAGCCGCGGGTTCCAGGCCCAGGCCATTGTGATCACCGGCCAGGTAAAGGCCAGGGGCTGGCTGCTGGTCCAGGTAAGCGCTGCCCTGGACATACATGGCTTTCTCCCATGCCACCTGGCACAGGATCTCGAAGGTTTCACACACTTGCATCAGATCAGCCCCTGCAGTATTACTGTACACCAGATATGTCCCATCCCATTGGCGGGCAGTGAGCATGATCTCCGATGTAGGAGGAAACAGGTTGAGCTCATAGCGGCGGTAAAGCGGCTTGAGTACCGCTCTGATATGCCAGACATACAGTTGGCACGACTGGCGGATCTCGGGCAGGCCCAGAAGATCCTGGGTGACACAGGCCGGCGTTGCCAGGATGACATTTTGCGCCGTATACTCCTGGCCAGACCTGCCAGCCAGGCAGTAGTGGCCAGGCTCAGACTGGATACGGGTAATTGAGTCCAGCACCAGGCGCCCTCCTAACCGGCGCACCAGGGCGTCCTGGTCAAAACGGAAGCAATAGATCGGAACGATCAGGCCAGTACTGACGTTGAGGAAATCGAATGCAGTGAGCCCCTCCGGGCTGACCCCGGTGCAGGCAAAGGTAAAGCTAGCAATGTAATCGGCAGACGCCTGTTCAAATCCCTTCTCTCGAATGAACTCGGATGCCGGCTGAGAAAACAGGTCAGCCAGGTATGGGTCAACAGCCAGGGCCTGCTTCTGGGGCATTATCAGGCAGCGTTCCTTATATGGACCATAGTGCGAGGTAAACTGGCGCATGGCGAAAAAAAATCGTGTCAGGTCCGGCAGGCGAGCCAACGAGTGAGGGTGCAATAAGGGAAAACTTACCTCTGGACTGTTATGAAACAGAACACTGGTTGGCTTGAGCAGGGCTTCAGGGGTCAGGATCCGGCAGGCATAGCTGTAACTACCCATCACGAAATATGCCCCGTAATTTACTTTTGCCTGGGGATCGTAGCGCACCCGTCCGCCAAGATTGTCAGTGATCAGGTAGAACTCATGCCCGGAATCTAACAGCGTGAGTGCAGCCGAGATCCCAGAAATTCCGCCGCCAACAACCAGGGTTGGTTTTTGCATCGTTCCTCCCATCTTTGTCAGCACATTGTTTAGGAACAGGTATCTGCATCAGGACATTCGTCGCAGCGGTAGCCAAAGGGGCAAGGGGTAAAGCCCTTGACAAAAGCAATCTCCAACAATTGGTGGTATTCGTCAATGGTCTTCAAATTTAGCGAATAGAAGACGCTGGATCCAACCCGCTTGCGCTCAATCAGGTCCACGGCATGCAAAATTTTCAGATGTTTGGTGGCTGTGGGCTGCGAAATACCCAGGATGGCGGCAAAATCACTGACCGAAACAGAGTTTGCCGGGCTCGAGCCCATAATTTTCATCATCTTGACCCGCTGCGGCTCACACAAAGCAGCATTATAGGCACAAATCAGATTGACCAGACCTCTGGTTTTAGGCATCGCAGAACACCTCTATGTATTATCTTATAGCTATAATACTATAATACATCTAGAAACGCAAGAGGTTGTGGTCAATTTCACATAATACCGGGCAAAACTGATGGTGAAAACCACCAACCTGGTTAACATTGCAAAAATGTAAGGTCTAGAACTGGTAAAGGAATAGATCTTCCCTTACAATCATGTCAGCAACTCTTTACGCGATTTTTATGCCCTTTTTACGTGGTTCAAGATATCCTCATGACACGATTTAGCTGGATCCTACAGAATCTGTAAAGAGATCAATGGCGACCAGATTACCGGCAGAGTGGAACGGAAATTGCACACGATACAACGTGAGATGTGATGCCTGAACCATACCGTGTGCTGATTGTAGATGACGATAGCGAACAAGCCAGGCTGGTGACTGCCTACCTGCGCTATTCGGGTCCATTTGAGGTCGATTGGGCAGAAAGCCTGGGCGATTTATGGGCGCGCCTGCTCACCCAGGCCTACGACATGATCTTGCTCGATTACCGTCTGCCAGATGGCACTGGCCTGGAAGCATTGGAAGAAATCCGCAGGCGCGGCGAGCAGGTACCGGTTGTTCTGATCACCGGCCAGGGAGATGAGCGGCTGGCAGTACAGGCTATTCAGCTCGGAGCGGTGGACTACCTGGTCAAAGGCAGCGATTACCTGCCCTCACTCCCGGCATTAATCCAGAAATCGATCCGCGCCAGTGAGCTGCAAAGCGCTATCCAGCGGTCGCATGAGCAGGTGCGCTACCAGGCGCTGCTGCTCAACAACGTGCGGGATGCTGTCGTGGTATGGGACGCTCATGGACGGATCACCTACTGGAATCCAGCCGCCGAGGTGCTCTTTGACCGAAAAGCCAGTGATTGCCTGGGCCAAAAGGTAGAAGACTGGTACCTGTCAGCGTTTGATCCTGCTGTGAATGCCCCAGAGCGCGAAGCCACCGAGGGGCGCGAGATTGAGCGGTTATACGTGACACCTGGCGGCAAACAAATCTGGGTGAGTTCCCGTGTTTCAAGCCTGCGTGACTACGTTCCCACTTCAACCCCTACGCAGCCGGGAAGCGCTTCCAACCGGGGGCGGATGATAGGCTACATGGACGTTTCCCGCGACATTACCAGCCGCAAGAAAGCTGAAAGCGCGCTGCGGAGTGAACGGAATTTCATTTCTGCCGTGCTGGATACGGTAGGGGCGCTGGTGCTTGTGCTAGACCGCCAGGGAAACATCGTGCGTTTCAATCGCGCCTGCGAACAGGTCACCGGTTATTCCTACGATGAGGTGAAAGGACAGCCTGTCTGGGACCTGTTTTTTCCACCCGAAGAAAGGCACCAAACCACTCATCCCCTGCAGCTTGCCTTGAACCAGGTCCTATCTGGGAAATATCCGGTTGAATATGAAAGCCAATGGCTGACACGCTCCAGAGCAAGCCGGACGATTGCCTGGTCCAACACGGCATTGCTCGACGAACAGGGGCGTGTAAAATTCATGATTGCCACTGGCATCGACATCACCGAACGCAAAAAAGCGGAGCTGGCTTTGCGCCAATCATCGCGCATGGCAGCGGTTGGCGAGCTTGCTTCTGGGGTGGCGCATCACATCAACAATCCCCTGACCACCATTATTGCAGAGGCGCAGCTTCTACGCCAGAGCCTGGCACAAGGGCATGCTGAACCCGAATCGGTTGACGCCATCGAGCGCGCCGGCTGGCGTGTCCAGGAAACGGTCCAACAACTCATTGAGTTTGCCCGTCCTGCCAGCAACACGGTTGAGCAGATCTCGGTCAACCAGACCATTCAGAGCGCGTTGGGATTGGTGGGCGAACATATTCAATCTTCCGGGGTGTCATTATCTATCCAGCTGGAGGCAAGTCTCCCGCCAGTGCAGGGCAATGCTCGCCGTCTAACAGAACTATGGGTCAGCCTGCTGCTGTTGGCACGCGATGCCACATCGGATGGACAGCGCCATGCTATCCAGGTCCGCTCCTGGTTTGAACCATCTGCGGCAGAAGCCAGAGGAGATACAGGGGGCATGGTATGTATCGAAATATTTGACGATGGCCGCACAATCACTCCGGTGGAAATGCAAGACCTGTTCGAACCCAACTTTACCCAACCCGCTGGGGGACGCGGTACGGGTATAGATCTCAACTTATGCCAGGAGATTGTGCGCCAGCACCAGGGGCAGATCCATGCAGCCAGCAGCCCAGGCGCCGGCACGACCTTCACCGTACGGATCCCGGCTCTGGAGCAAACTGAAGACCAGCCAGCGCCCGGCGGATAGCGGCCTTATTGGCAGGATTATTTAGCACGGAGGTATCTGATGACAGAGAAAAGCATCTTGATCATTGAAG
>CAIQIV010000181.1 GCA_903871905.1 uncultured Chloroflexota bacterium
GGCAACCTGCACCTCCAGCTCCCAGCGGGTTTGATTTTACCATAAGATAATAAGATGGTCATCGATTCTTAATATATATTCCAAGATCGTTCCCTACAGCACCTTGTCCCACACCACGTTGTAAGTTAAAATCCGCCAACAGGTTAATGATGCAATCTATTCGCGAGTTATTTCGAATCGGTAACGGCCCATCCAGCAGCCATACCATGGGACCGCGCCGGGCAGCTGAACTCTTCAAGCGAAAATTTCCCGAAGCCAAAGAATTTCGCGTCAGCCTTTATGGAAGCCTGGCAGCTACTGGGAAAGGCCATCTAACCGATCGAACAATCGTTGAGGCCTTCTCTCCAATTCCAGTGCATATCACCTGGAACCCTAGCCAACCACTACCGTACCATCCAAATGGGATGGAATTTGCTGCAGTTCTTCCCGATGGGACTTTGTCTACTGGCTGGCAGGTATACAGCATCGGAGGAGGGGCTATCAGCGAAGGTGTGCCAGTTGAAACATCTCCTATCTACCAGGCAAGATCTTTCCGAGAAATCCTGGAGCACTGCGAAGTGACTGGACAGTCAATTTGGGAATACGTCCAGGATTGCGAAGGCCAGAATATCTGGAAATTTCTATCAGAAATCTGGCAGGCGATGCAGTCTGCCATTGAGCGAGGCTTGGCCAATGAAGGAGTGCTTCCCGGAGGTCTTGGAGTTCCCCGTAAAGCATTGTCGTTTTATCGTAAAACGACAAATATTGACCGACCCTATCAAAGAGCTGGGCTCCTTTCATCCTATGCGCTGGCAGTCTCAGAGGAGAACAGCACTGGTGGGGTAGTGGTAACTTCCCCCACCTGCGGCTCCTGCGGCGTTTTGCCATCTGTCCTTCGTTATCTCCAGGAGACGTACAATTGCCAGGAAAATTCCATTTTACACGCCCTGGCAACAGCCGGGTTGATCGGGAATCTGATTAAGACGAATGCATCCATTTCCGGTGCCCAGGTCGGCTGCCAGGGAGAGGTAGGGGCAGCTTGTGCAATGGCAGCTGGAGCTGCAGCCCAAATCATGGGAGGAACGGTGCGCCAGGTTGAATATGCTGCCGAAATGGGGCTCGAACACCACTTGGGTTTGACCTGTGATCCCGTCCTTGGGTTAGTTCAAATCCCGTGCATCGAGCGAAATGCATTTGCCGCGAATAAAGCAATGACTTGCGCGGAATACTCGCTCTTCACTGATGGTTTCCATAGAATTCCATTTGACGAAGTGGTTTCTGTATTATTGGAAACCGGGAATAACCTGCCATCCTTATATCGCGAAACATCCTCTGGGGGACTTGCGAAAGCTTACCAGCTGCGTATAACTGAATAAACTTTGCTGAACCGATACAAATCTTACTCGGTTTCATTGAATTAACCGCGTGAAATTAGATGGGATTAATTTGGCATTATCAGTTTTTAAGGTAAACTGAACTTATCTCTTTCCATCGGTGTAAGAAGAGAGAGAAGGTTCAGGATAAGCCTGTATGAAATCAGATAACAAACTCGCTCGATGGTGGGATCTTACTGCTGCTGTCCTGCTGCTGGCAGCCTTGCTCACATCTGCTACCCGACTGCTTGTGACAAAATGGACCGATGACCTGGCAATTATCCAGACCGTTACCTCTGTCGGCTTGATCGCCGGGTTTGCCCTGGGAAAAAGCCGGTTCAACACGCTATGGGTGCGCATCTTTGCCCTCATTTACGGGATATATGTGATCCCATGGCAGCTTGGAATGACCATGGACCCGGAGATCAGCTGGCTCAACCGCCTGCTCATCCTGCAAAGCCGGTTAGAGGTGATAATTATCCAGATCCTCAAGCAGCAACCTATACGCGACTCGCTGCTTTTCCTGGTGCTAATGGGGGTTTTATTCTGGTTCATCTCGGTTCATGCCGGGTATACCCTGGTCCGGCATGGAGAAGCATGGGGAGCAATCCTCCCAGCCGGCATGGCACTCTTCATCTTTCAGCTTTTTGACCCTGCCGTTTCCCGCCGAGCCTGGTATCTGGCAATATTCCTATTCTTTGCCCTGGTCTTGATCGCACGCATGGCTTATCTTTATCACAATCACCGCTGGCAAAGAGCACACACCGCGCTCCCCCCTCACCTGGGATTGGATTTCATCCGTATTGCCCTGATCGCCACCGCGTTTTTTGTCATTTTTGCCTGGTCTGTCCCAGTGCTGGCAGATTCTGTGCCAGCCGCTGAAAACGTCTATCGGAAGGTGCGGGGACCGTGGATGGCATTCCGCAGCCAGTTTGATAATCTATTTGCCTCTCTCCAGTCTTCAATGGGCTATGTCACCGATTATTACGGAAATAATCTCTCCCTGGGACGAGGCAACCGATTGGCGGATAACCAGGTATTTGCTGTAAAACCTCCCGATATCCGCCCGCCCGGATACCGCTTCTATTGGCGAGCCAGGACATATGATACCTACAACGATGGACAGTGGCTGAATGCCTACAGCCGAGTGCAAGCTTATGAACCCCAGCGGGATCAAAACATCAAGATCGCCCAGTCTGCCGGTCGCTGGGAAGGGACATTCGAGTTTGTGGTAGCAAGTCCGATAGCCACTCTCTTCTTACCATCCGAGCCAGTTTGGGCAAGCCGCAGCGCTCTGATAGATGCTGCCCGCAACCCAGACGGGAGCCTGGATCTGTCCTCGATACGTGCCAATCCCATTTTAAAGTTTGGCGACTTCTATCGCATCAAGTCACTGCTCAGTGCAGCAACTGTCTACGATTTAGAAAATTCTGGTTCCAACTACCCGGACTGGGTAACTGCTCGTTATCTGCAGCTTCCGCAGACGATCACCCCCAGGACGATCGATCTTGCCAGACGGCTGACTACTGGGCTGCAGACGCCTTACGAAAAAGTATCGGTCGTCACCAATTTCCTGCGCAAAAACATCACGTACAACGAGATTGTTCCTAACCACCCCAACAGCCAGGAGACGATCGATTGGTTCTTGTTTGACCACAAAGAAGGGTTCTGTAACTACTACGCCACAGCCGAAATTATCCTTCTGCGCGCCGCCGGGATCCCGGCTCGCATGGCAGTGGGGTTCGCCCAAGGAGAACAACTGCAAAATGGATCTTATTTCGTTCGCCAGAGAGATGCACATGCCTGGCCAGAGGTCTATTTCCCGAACCTGGGATGGATCACGTTTGAACCTACCGTATCACAGCCAGAGATCATTATTCCTGTAGGCACGGATCAGCCCCAGGCAGAGAACCGCACCCCGGCTGATTCGAGTCTTGAGGAATTGGAGAGGCAGCGGCTGGAAGAGGAACGCCAGCTTGACCGCGAAAGCCGGCGCACTCTCAGCCCATTGGAAGAAACGGGGATATCTTCAACCAATTGGAAGGCCTGGGGGATATCGCTAGCTTTCATCTCAATTGTCCTGTTATTGGCC
>CAIQIV010000182.1 GCA_903871905.1 uncultured Chloroflexota bacterium
AACTGACCAAGGGCCTGGCCAGCCTCACCCCGGGCAACCTGGTGATGATCCTGGCCGGCTTTATCCTGATCGCCCTGGCAGTGATCAAGGAGTATGAGCCGGTGCTGCTGCTGCCCATCGGCTTCGGCTGTATCCTGGCCAACATCCCGCTCACCGGGATGTCCACCCCTGACCACGTCAGCCACGGCCTGTTCGACGTGCTCTACCAGGCGGGCATCATGACCGAACTCTTCCCGCTGCTGATCTTCATCGGCGTGGGGGCGATGATCGACTTCAGCCCGCTGCTTTCGCAGCCGTCTATGGTGCTGCTGGGGGCAGCCGGGCAGTTCGGCATTTTCGGCACCCTGATCCTGGCCACCCTGCTCGGCTTTCCGTTGAACGAGGCCGCCTCGATTGGCGTGATCGGCGCCATCGACGGACCTACATCGATCTTCGTTGCCACCAAGCTGGCGCCGGCGCTGCTGGCGCCCATCGCCGTGGCCGCCTACTCCTATATGAGCCTGGTGCCCATCATCCAGCCCCCCTTGATGAAAATGCTGACCACCAAGAAAGAGCGGCGCATCCGCATGGAATACACCCCACGCCCCGTGTCGCAGCGGGCGCGCATCATCTTCCCCATCCTGGTCACCCTGGTGATCGGCTTGCTGGTGCCGGATGCCACCCCGCTGATCAGCATGCTCATGCTGGGCAACCTGCTGCGCGAGAGCGGTGTGGTCGACCGCCTGAGCAAGTCTGCCCAAAACGAGATCGCCAACATCACCACCCTGTTCCTGGGCATCACCATCGGCTCGACGATGAGCGCTTCCAGCTTCCTGAACTGGGACACCATCCTGGTGCTGGTGCTGGGCCTGGGCGCCTTCGCCCTGGACACCGTCGCCGGCCTGCTCTTCGGCAAGCTGATGTCGCTGGTCAGCGGCGGCAAGATCAACCCACTGATCGGCGCTGCCGGGATCAGCGCCTTCCCCATGGCTGGCCGCCTGGTGGCTCGCATGGCACAGGATGAGGATTATGAAAACTTCCTGCTGATGCACGCCATGGGCGCCAACACCGCCGGGCAGCTCGGCAGTGTGATGGCCGGCGGCGTTCTGCTGGCTCTGGTCAGCGGCCTGCTCTAACCGGCAGAGCATACCGGGCATCCAACCGCGGGCGGAGTTTCCATGTGGAGACTCCGCCCGCGGTGCGATCCGATACAGTTATCTGACCGGCATCATCGGCAGGAACAAGTGGACAATCTTTCCCCCCTTGCATGCCAGGCTGCATCCCGCCACGCCCCCCTCGTACCAGTTCCGGACCGCCTGGCACATGTTTCCTGAGCCCAGGACGTTCGCCCCCCCATCCCGCCAGATATCCAGGTCCTCATTCCCACAGGCCAGGCTCTGCTGCACCTGGACGGAGTTCGAGCCCACCATGTGCAACCCGACCGTGTTGCCCTGCAGGACATTGTTCTGCACCAGGCTGCCCCGACCTCCGTCAATCAATACGCCTTCCTGGTTGCCCAGCAGAGCTGCGCTGCGGATCGAGCCGCTGATCACATCGATGTACCGCACCCCCACCGTATAGCTCTGCACCGCTCCGCCCTGCAGCACGATCCCCTGGCGCCCATCACTGGTGATCCCCACCCCCTGCCCATCCCCCACCAGGCGCACGCCCTGCGCCTTTAACGTAATGTTGTTGGCATTGATGTGGATCACCCCGGGCGAGCCGCCATCGGGAATCGAGTAATCACCAGGGCACAGCCGGGTGTGGGCAGTAATCGCCAGGTCATCGTGGGGCGTGACGCACGACTCGGTCCCGCAGTCTTCTGGACAGCTTAGCGCATCCTCGTACAGGGAGCAGGTTTTGTCGCCGCAAGCCTGGTTTGACACCTGGACCGTGGAATCCGCCAGGTGCAGCCAGTCCTGTGGGGTGAGCACCTGGGTGGTATTGGGCGGGATGGACACCTGCTCCCGGCGCGCCGTGGGCAGGGTGTCACTGACCTGGCTCTGTGAGGCCACCATGCTGTTCTGCATCTCAACGGTGTAGACCACGGGAGTGCTGCCGCGGTTGGTAAACAGCAGGCTGTTGTAATCGGGGGTGATGCTGAAGACAGCGCTTGTGCCCCTGCCGATCTCGGCGTTTTTGATTGAGTAATAGCGCACAGTGCCCGAGGCATCGAAAGTTTCAGCAATAGTCATCGAATAGGGCTTGGTGGCATCACTCGACTGAAAAACCAGGTGCGGTGTGGCCGGACCGCCGGCTTCATGCTGAAATTCGAGGGTGTCCTGGGTGTCCTCGTTGGCCGGTACATCATTTAAGGTGATCATCGAATTGTCGTGAAGCACCAGCGTGTTGTAGCTGCCACTTTGATCACCCTGGATGCGGGCGGTGTAGTCGCCCGGCGGCAGGAAATAATGATCTTGGGCCTTCGCAGCCTCAGGTGCCTCTCCCCAACTCGGCATCACAACTGCCCCGGGGATATCATTCACCACCTGCCCACCCTGCCAGCCGGTGACGCTGCCGCTGCCGTCCTCCACGCTGGAGGTCGACACCCCCCAGCGTAGGAACTGCGTGCCATCATACGACTCAAGCGGGATATTGAAACCGCCTGTCAAGGTGGAATAGGGCAGGAACCAGATGGAATAAAAACCGCTGTAGGACGAGCTGTAGGTGCTGAAGGTGTTATTCACCTTGTCGATAGTAATATACGGGTAGTCATTCTCATTGCTGCTGAACTGGGTGGACCATTTCTCGGCATTGCTGTCATAGATATAAATACGCGCCGTGTTACCGTAATCGCGCACGTCCGTGGCCACCACGTTGTGGGCCTCAGTCAGGCTGTGGATGATGATGCTGCCCAGGTTTTTATTCTGAATACTCTGCTTCACCTCATTCAAAACATTCACTGCATTCTTCCCACCCAACTTGTGAAAGGTGTACCAGGACAGGTATGGCTCGATGATCTGGGTGGACATGATCGCCCCCTGGCCAGAATCAATCTGGTCCTCCAGGCTGCCGGTGTCATCCAAATCCGAGACTTTTGCCGCTGCGCTGTTAAATTTTGAGGGCTGCTGCGCCCCATGCTGGAACATCAGGCTGGTGCGAGACATGCCGGTGCACTCACCCGGCCGGGCAGCCCAGGCATAGGCGGCAAAATACCAGGCGGTGGCTCGCCCATCCGGGACGGGGGTGGGAATCTTAGCCTCGTAACCCAGGCAGTAGCAGCCGACAAACGGCAGGCACAGGGGGATGCCAATACACACATCCACGCTGTGATACACCGCGTCTCGGCCAAAGGTGTCCACGTAGTCCCCCTGGCAGGCGTCATACGGGCAGCCAAAGCTCAGCATGTCCTTGGATGGATTGTGAAACTTGAGACCATAGTTATAGGGATACCAGCCGATGCAGCGTGCGCTGCATTCATTCGCCGCCGCCCCGGCGTCCTGCCAGTGGTACGTCTTGAGGCAAGTGTTGCCGCTGCCGGTGTTGTTCAGCCCGTTATTATAGATATCCGAGCTGATGTTGTAGCAGGATGAATTGTCCTTGGCTGTGGTATAGCTGGTGTCGTTGGCAAAATACAGGCCAAACCCATTCTTGATAAAGGAATTCTTTGCCAGGCCGTTGTTTGTCGAGTTCTTAAAGGCGATGCCCTCGTCCTTATTCTCGCGCAGGGTGTTGTTGG
>CAIQIV010000183.1 GCA_903871905.1 uncultured Chloroflexota bacterium
CGAGGCACGCAGCGGTCCCCGGTTGGAGGGGAGATTGCTTCGCTCCGCTCGCAATGACGGACAGCTTACACTACGAGGCACGCAGCGGTCCCCGGTTGGAGGGGAGATTGCATCGCTCCGCTCGCAAGGACAGAGGCGCTGTCACGAAATAGAAAGGTGCCTACAATGATTGTATTGAATTGTCACCCCCATGTCAAGCGAGAAAATCCGTCTTCAGCTCCCCTGCGGCTGCGAGGCGGACAGCTCTTCAATCAGCCTCACCACCTGGGTGAAGGAAATGGGTTTGCTGATGTAGCGGTTGGCGCCGGCCTGCATGCACAGCTCCTCATCGCCGGGCATGGCCAGGGCGGTGACAGCCACAATGGGCACGTGCTGCAGGGATGGGATGCCGCTCTCCCGCAGCTTGCGGATGGCCTGCAGGCCGTCCATGCCGGGCATCTGGATATCGGTGAGGATGATGCCTGCCTGGACCACCTGCGCCAGCTCCAGCAGCTCCTCGCCGCTGTGGGCCAGCACCGCCTGGTACCCCTGGGTGTGCAGGAAATCGGCCATGGTCTGCAGCAGCAGCTCGTCGTCATCGGCAAACAGCACGGTGCCTTTCCTGGCTGGGGCCGGTCCTCCGTTCACCAGTCTGGACCTCACGCTTTGCAAGCGCAGCAGCTCGCGCTGCAGGTCGGCGGCGCCGCACGGTTTTACCATGCAGCCGGCGGCGCCCAGCTCCAGGAACCTCCTGGGGTTTTCCACCACCGAGCAGACCAGCACCGGAATGTCGCGGGTGCGCCGGTCCTCCTTCAACTGGCGCAGCACCTGTTCTCCTGGGATATCCGGCAGCTTGATATCCAGCAGGATCACCTCCGGCTGGAGCAGGGCAGCCATCTCCAGCGTGCCGCCGCCCTGGCTGTTGTGAAAGCATTCAATCCCCAGCCGGTTCAGGGAAACCGCAAGCTGCTGGCGGTGCACCTCGTTATCCTCAACCAGCAGGCAGCGGCGGATCGCCAGCCCTACCCCGGGCTGCGGGCTCAACGGATCATCCCCCTTCTCCAGCCAGGGCAGCGAGATGGTAAAGCGGCTGCCTTCCCCAAAGGTGCTCTCCACTTTCACACTGCCGCCGTGCAGCTCGGCCAGCCGGGCCACCAGCGACAGCCCCAGCCCGGTGCCCGAGTACTGGCGCGACAGGCTGCTGTCGAGCTGGGTGAAGGGCTGGAACAGCCGCTCCCTGTCTTCGGGTTTGATGCCGATACCCTTGTCCCAGACGGTGAAAAGGATCGCCTGCTGTGCCGCCTCGCCGGTCACCTCCAGCCCCAGCGACCCGCCCTCCGGGGTGAACTTTACCGCGTTGCTCAGCAGGTTCACCAGCATCTGCTTGAGACGCCGGGGGTCGGCCATGACCCTGGTGGAGGGCGGGCTGGCCGAAAAACTGACTTCCTGCCTCTTCTTCTGCGCCACGCCGCGGGTGAGCTGCAGGCTGGCCTGGCAGATATCCGCCACACTGCACAGCTCGAGCTGCAGGTCCAATTTATCCGCTTCGATCTTGGACAAATCCAGGATATCGTTGATCAGGTCCAGCAGGTGCCGCCCGGAGTTCTCGATGTTGCGCAGCGCTTTGCGCTGCCGCTCGTTCAGCTCCCCATAGATATCCAGCTGCAGCGCCTCGGACAGGCCGAGAACGCCGGTCAGCGGGGTGCGCAGCTCGTGGCTCATGCTGGCCAGGAACTCATCTTTGAGCCTGGAGGCCTTCTCCAGGGCGGCGTTGGCCGCCCGCAGCTCGTCCCGGCTGCGGCGCAGCGAGCGCTCGCTCTCCAGCAGGGCGTCCTGTGCCTTTTTGCGCTCGGTGTTGTCAAACACCGTCACCCGGTTGGAGACAAACTCGCCCTGCTCGTTGAAGATGGCGATGGCAGACAGCAGAACAGGCATCCGCGAGCCGTCTTTGCGCACCAGGAACCCTTCGATATCCTTTAGCACCGCATCCTTGAACAGGTGTCCGGCCAGCTCTTCTGCGGTCACCGGGTTGCCCTGGTACGTGATGCCCTCCTTATCAATCAACTGCAAGTTGTGCATCTTGCCGATCACTTCATCCCGCGTGTAGCCCAACCAGCCCAGCTCGGTCTGGTTGATCATGGCGATCATCCCGTCCTGATCGGATGAAAGGTAGCCGTTGGGCGCGTGGTCATACAGGTCCTGCACCTGGGCGGTGCGCTCCTGCACCCGCTGTTCCAGCTCCTGGCTCAGCTGCCGGTAACTCTCCTCGCTGGCTGCCAGGCGCAGCTCGGCCTGTTTGCGCTCCTCGATGTCATAGACGTAGATGGTCAGCCAGGCGACCTGCCCGTCCTCGATCACCGGGCTGAAGATCACCTCCCACCAACGGTACTCGCCGGATTTATCCCGGGAGCGCAGCTCGGTGCGCTGGATCTGTTGGGATTGGATAGTCCTGGCGATTAACTGATCGGCCAGTGCGGCATGGTCCGAGTGTACCTGGTCGATATAGCGCAGGCTGTGGAACACCTCGTCGGGCTCGCCCTCCCAGCGCCGGCTGCTGAAGGTAAAATAGCCGTCCAGGTTGATGCCCAGGATGTAGCCCGGGGCGCTGCTGACGATGGACTGCAGGAAGCTCTCCCGCTTTTTAAGCTGCTCCTGCGCCTGCTTGCTGGCGGTGATATCCCGGCCGTAGATGGCCAGGCG
>CAIQIV010000184.1 GCA_903871905.1 uncultured Chloroflexota bacterium
CGTGGCGCTCGCGGCTGGAGAGCCGGATCCCTGGCAGCCTTTTGCCAACTTTGTTGCTGGCATTTGGAAAAATGTCGACCCCGGTGTCCTGGTGCTCTGGGAACACATCTTTTTCTGGCTGGCGTTGGGATCCATCCTGGCATTTATTCCCTACTTCCTGTATTCCAAGCACATTCACCTGATCTTTGCGCCGATCAATTTTCTGACCAAGCCCCAGCGTCGCTCCATGGGCGAGTTGAGCAAGATTGATTTCGACGATGAATCGCTGGAAAACTTTGGCGTTACCCGACTGGAGGACCTGGGCTGGGAGCAGATCATTGACGCCTATGCCTGCATCATGTGCTACCGCTGCCAGGAAGTATGCCCGGCGTATAACACGGGCAAAGTGTTATCCCCGGCGGCATTGGAGATTAACAAGCGGTACATGTTGAACTGGGAAGGCGGCAGGCTTGCGAAAGGAGAGGAGAGCTCTGAGCCGCTGGTAGGTTTTGCCATCAGCAAGGAGGCGGTGTGGGCCTGTACCTCGTGCGGGGCCTGCGTGGATATTTGCCCAATGGGCAATGAGCCGATGCGGGATATCCTGGATATCCGGCGTGCCCTGGTGTTGATGGAAAACGAGTTTCCCAAGCAGTTCCAGTCTGCCTTCCGCGGCATGGAGCGCAATGCAAATCCGTGGGGCATCCCGGCTTCTGAGCGGATGAAATGGGCGGCAGGAATGCAGGTTACCACCATTGATGATAACCCGGAGCCCGAGATCTTGTGGTGGGTGGGCTGTGCACCAGCTACGGACTCGCGAGCGCAGAAGACGGCGCGCGCTTTTGCGGAGATCCTGAACACTGCTGGTGTGAGCTACGCAGTCCTGGGTGAAGGGGAACAGTGCACCGGCGACTCGGCGCGCCGGGCTGGCAAGGAAGACCTGTTCTTCGCCCTGGCGACAGCCAACGTGGAAATCCTCAACGAAGTGGCCCCCAAGCGGATCGTTACCACCTGCCCGCACTGTTTGCACACGTTGAAGAATGAGTACCCGGCATTTGGCGGGAATTACCAGGTCATTCATCACACGCAGTTGATCAACGAGCTGATAGGGAGCGGCAAGCTGAAGCTTAAGAGTGATGGTGCGCACAAAGTGGCCTATCACGATCCGTGCTATCTCAGCCGGCATAACCAGGTAATGGATCAGCCGCGCCAGGTGTTGTCTCAGGCTCACGCTGCCCTGGTGGAACTTCCCAACAGCCACAACCGCTCGTTCTGCTGCGGCGCTGGCGGTGCTCAGATGTGGAAGGAAGAGGAACATGGTACTGAGCGCGTCAACCATCATCGTTTCAAGGAAGCAGCTGCTGCAGGAGTCGATACGCTGGCAGTCGGCTGCCCATTCTGCATGGTCATGCTCACCGATGCGAAGAAGGATATGAACAGTGAGATGCAGGTGGTGGATGTCGCTGAGTACGTGGTGCAGGTCCTGGAAAAGTAATCCCGGCGAATTCAACGGGTCTGACGATCCCGGCGAACTTGTAGACATTCCAACCTGATAAGTATATAATTACCCGTAGGGGAGCATTCGGTCTGCTCCCCTTTTTCTCACGACTTAATGATACAAATCTGGCCTACTACGGCATATATGGAGTACAGCTCATGACACAGGCAGTGCTCGATTCATTTTCGGAACATCCGGCTCTTACCCAGGAGCAGATATTGCAGGATTACCGCATCGCTTACGCCAGCCGCCAGGCTAGCCTGGTGGGCAGGCGTGAGGTGATGAGTGGAAAAGCCAAGTTTGGCATCTTCGGCGACGGGAAGGAGGTGGTGCAGCTGGCCATTGCCCGCGTCTTTCGCCCCGGAGATTTTCGCTCTGGCTATTACCGTGACCAGACCTGGATGATGGCAGCCGGGGAATTAAGTCTGCAGCAGTTTTTTGCCCAACTGTACGCCCATGCCGATGTAGAGGCGGAGCCCGCGACGGCCGGGCGCGCCATGAACGCTCACTTCGCCACGCGCAGCCTGTATCCGGATGGAAGCTGGAAGAACCTGGTCCAGCAGCGAAATTCATCAGCCGATATTTCTCCTACTGCCTCACAGATGCCGCGCCTGGTTGGCCTGGCTTATGCCTCCCGTTTATTTCGGGAGATGGAAGGCTTAAAACATCTGGTGCAACTATCCGACAACGGCAACGAGGTGGCATTTGGCTCGATTGGGAATGCCTCTACTGCCGAGGGGATGTTTTGGGAATCGATCAACGCCATTGGTGTCCTGAGATCCCCGGCTGTGGTGACGATCTACGATGATGGCTATGGTATCTCGGTTTCAAATGAATACCAGATCACCAAGCAGAACCTGCTGGACCTGCTGACAGGATTTCAACGCTCCCCGGGCGGGCGGGATGGGTATGATCTATATTCGGTAAAAGGCTGGAATTATCCCGCGTTAACGAAGACCTACCTTGAAGCGGTGTCTTGCGCCCGCGATGAGCATATCCCGGCGATTATTCATGTGTCTGAGCTGACCCAGCCTCAGGGACATTCTACTTCTGGCAGCCATGAGCGGTATAAATCCAGGGAACGGCTGCAGTGGGAGCAAGAATATGACGCCTTGAAGAAATTTCGTGAATGGATTCTGGATGGTGGCATCGCGCCGGAGCCCCTGTTAGGACAGATCGAGGTAGAGGAAAAAGAGCGCGTCGAAGAAGCGCGCCGGCAGGCCTGGTCTGCTTACAACGATCCTATCCTTCAGGAACGAGAAGAAGCAGCCGGGCGAATCGCCGCCCTGGGGGCCAACTCTGACCACCGGGAGGAGTTGGAGCGGGTGAGACAAAGCCTGCTGAGCATTCCAAACCCTGTAAGACGGGACGCATTCCGGGCAGCGAAGGAAGCTCTGGTGATGGTGCGCATGGAGGAAAACCCGGCGCGCGGTTCCCTGGTCGAGTGGATGCGCAAACAGGAAGTGGCCAATGCTGATCGGTATGCCTCTTATCTGCACAGCCAGTCGCCGGAGTCTGCCCTGAAGGTGAAGGCAGCACCTCCCGTCTATTCTGAAGGCTCGCCAATGGAGTATGGCTTCGAGATCGTCAACGCCTGTTTTGACCTGGCCTTCTCCCGGGACCCGCGCCTGTTTGCGTTTGGGGAGGATGTAGGCCGGTTGGGAGATGTGAACCAGGGTTTCCGCGGACTGCAGGAAAAATATGGCAAGATGCGCATCACCGATACGGGAATTCGTGAGGTAACCATATTAGGCCAGGCGATTGGCCTGGCACTGCGCGGCCTGCGTCCGGTGGCAGAAATCCAGTACCTGGATTATTTGCTCTACGCCCTGCAGCTCATGTCCGATGACCTGGCGACCCTGCACTGGCGCACCCGCGGCGGTCAGAAGGCACCGGTGATCATCCGCACGCGGGGGCACAGGCTGGAAGGCATCTGGCATTCCGGTTCGCCGATGGCTGGCATCATCCACCTGGTGCGGGGGATGCATGTGTTGGTGCCGCGCAACCTGACCCAGGCTGCGGGATTCTACAACACCTTGCTGCGCTCTGATGACCCGGCGTTGGTGGTGGAGGTGTTGAATGCCTACCGAAACAAGGAACGACTGCCGGATAATGTTGGTGAGTTTACTGTTCCCCTGGGAGTCCCTGAGGTGCTGCGCACTGGTGAGGATGTGACCCTGGTGACGTATGGCGCCTGTGTCAGAGTGGTCCTGGAGGCGGCAGAGAAACTGCAACGGGTGGACATCCGGGCTGAGGTGATCGATGTACAGAGCCTACTGCCATTTGATCTGGAAGGACGCATCCTGGAATCGTTAAAGAAGACCAGCCGGGTGGTTTTTGTGGATGAAGATGTTCCTGGCGGCGCCTCGGCGTATATGCTGCAGCAGGTGTTGGAGAAACAAGGCGGCTATTTCTGGCTGGACTCGCCGCCACGGACGGTCACCAGCTCGGGACATCGTCCGGCTTATGGGTCGGATGGCGATTATTGGTCAAAACCCAATGCCGAACAGGTTTTTCAGACAGTTTACGATATAATGCACGAAGTAGACCCCCGCAGTTATCCTTCTTTAACTCGTTGAGGAGTATGCTACCGTCTCGAGAAACACGCCTGCGTATGTTTTTCTTCATGTTGCTGGCCCGGCGGCTGGATGAGCGCGCCTGGGCATTGTTCCGCCAGGGTAAGATCGCTTATCATATCTCAGGTATCTGGCATGAGGCGATCCAGGTGGCTGCGGCGATGGTGCTGCGCCCAGAGCATGACTGGGTTGCACCCTATTACCGGGACCTGGGGTTGATGCTGGTGCTGGGTATGACTGCAAAAGAATACATGCTGGGGCTGATGGGGAAAAAAGGCGACCCAGCCTCGCAGGGGCGGCAGATGCCTGGATCTTGGAGCCTGCGTCGCTCCAATGTGCTCAGTGTGTCATCATCGGTTGCGGCCCAGGCCGCCCAGGCTGTTGGCGTGGGGCTGGCCATGAAACTGCGCGGCGGGGATCAAACAGTCCTGGTGTCCATGGGGGAAGGCGCGACATGTTACGGAGAATGGTTTGAGAGCGTGAATTGGGCGGTCTTGCATCAGCTTCCGGTGATTTTCCTGATTGAGAATAACCAATACGCTGTCTCCCGGCGCCAGGATGCCCTGATGCCCGTGAGAGATGTAGTGGACCGGGCGCGCGGGCTGGGCCTGCCGGGTGTCCTGGTTGACGGGACCAGCAGCACTGCAGTCTACCAGGTGATTGAGGAGGCGGTACAGCGGGCGCGCCAGGGTGGCGGGCCGACGCTGGTCGAAGCACGCACGTACCGGATGACCCCACACTCATCAGATGATGATGACCGTTCCTACCGTCAACGGCAGGAAGTCGAGGCGCACCGCCAGGACGATCCCCTGCTTGCAGCCCAGCGAATGCTTGAATCGGATGGAAGCCTGAGCCAGGCAAAGCTGGCGGAATTGGAGTCCAGGGTGGCTGAGACTGTGGAAGACGCAGTGGCGTTTGCTGAACAGGCGCCGTTCCCTGCTCCAGATGATATGGCAGGCGCAGTTTTTGTTCCGGTGGGAGAGGCATGACTAACCTGCTTTTGATCGATGCCGTGCAGCAGGCGCTGGAATCGGCGCTTTCACGAGACGAGCGGGTTATCCTGATCGGAGAGGATATCGGGAAATTGGGCGGCTTATTCGGTGCTACGCGTGGGCTGCTGGGCAGGTTTGGACAGACGCGCGTCATCGATGCACCACCGGGACTTGGCTCGATGGTGGGAGTCAGCATTGGCGCTGCCTTATCTGGTTTCCGCCCGGTGTGTGAAATACCATTTGCTGACAGCATTTACCCGGCGTTGAACCAGGTGCTCAACGAGGCAGCCAGGATATACTTCCGTTCTGCGGGGGACTGGCAGGTTCCCCTGGTGCTGCGTGTCCCCTACGGCGGAATTGCCGGGGGAGGACTGTATCACTCCCAATGCGTGGAGAGTCTATTCACTCATACGCCGGGTCTCAAGGTTGTTGTGCCTTCGAATCCCTATGACGCCAAGGGTTTGCTCCTGACCGCTATTGCAGACCCCAATCCGGTCGTTTTCCTGGAACCGAAGCGCGGCTACCGCCTGCTCAAAGGAGACGTGCCGCCCATTGATTATGAAGTGCCGCTTGGGCACGCTCGCATTTCGCGCCGTGGGTATGACCTGAGCCTGGTGGCTTATGGCTTGATGCACGAGTTCGCTCTACAGGCTGCTCAGATGGCAGTGGCGGAGGGTATCGAAGTCGAGGTGATCGACCTGCGCACCCTGTGCCCCCTGGATCTTGAGACGATTCTGGTCTCGGTGAACAAGACCGGAAAGGCATTGATTGTACATGAAGATAACCTGACCGGAGGTTTTGGGGCTGAGATTGCCGCTCTTCTGGCTGAGCGCGCCTTCCAGGATCTGGACGCGCCCGTCATACGCCTGGGAGGTCCGGACGTCCCGGCTATCCCTTACAGCCCGGATTTATTTGATTGGTTCATGCCCGGCCCTGACAAGATTTTGGAAGCCATCCGGAGATTGGCCCGATATTAATTGGCATGGAGGAAATATGCCTATCCAAGTAGTCATGCCCCAACTTGGGGAATCGGTGGTTGAAGGCACCATCACCCGTTGGCTTAAAGCAAAGGGGGATCAAGTCCTGGAAAATGAGGCGTTGTTGGAGGTGAATACCGATAAGGTGGACACCGAGATCCCCAGCCCGGCTTCCGGGATACTTTTGGATATTCTGGTAGCAGATGGCACAATGGTGCAGGCGGGTGCCTTGTTGGGTTGGATTGGAGAGGCTGCAGAGGCAATGTCTCAGCCCAGGCAGAGCATGCCAGCCGCAGCGGTCGAGGCCACCCCTCCTGCCCGTTCCTCTGTACAGGATGTAGTCCCACCACTTGAACGCCGCGAATCGGGTTTTATCTCTCCCGTTGTTTCCAAGATCGCCATGGAATACCAGGTCGATCTGGCGCAGGTCCAGGGTAGCGGCGAAGGGGGGCGCATCACCAAGAAGGACATCCTGGCTTATGTTGAGCGCCAGAGGGAACAGGGCAGGCAGCTTACTCCGGCGCCTGGGGGGGCTACCCCCCCGATATCGAAGCTCGCTCCGCCTAAGGAATTGGATGCAGCGTTGCCTGCTGTTCCGGCTCCGGCGCACGCTGAGCCGGCCATTGAACCGCCTTTGCTTCCCGGTGATGAGCTTGTACCGCACAGTTCTATTCGCCGCTCCATCGCCGAGCATATGGTGTTGAGCAAACATACTTCGCCCCATGTCACCACAGTGATGGAGGTGGATCTCAGCCGGGTAGTGGCACATCGCGAAGCTAACAAGAAGAGTTTTGCGGTGGATGGGGTGAACCTGACCTATACGGCGTATTTTGTTATGGCAAGTGTGGCTGCCTTGAAGGCGTTTCCGGTGGTCAATTCATCCTGGAGTGAAGCAGGGCTGGTCCTGCATCGCTTGATCCATATTGGAATGGCCGCCTCGATGGGCGAAGCGGGGCTGATTGTGCCGGTGATCAAGAACGCGGATGCGTTCTCTCTGTTGGGGCTGGCACGCACCATCAATGACCTGGCTGCTCGGGCAAAGGCAAGGCAGCTGAGGCCGGAGGAAGTCAAGGGGGGCACATTTACTATCACCAATCACGGTACCAGTGGTTCGTTATTTGCCACCCCGATCATCAACCAGCCGCAGTGCGGCATTCTGGGGGTAGGCGCTATCCAGAAACGGGTGGTGGTGCTTAGCAGCGCCGGCGGAGGTGACAGCCTGGCGATCCGGCCGATGGTCTATCTGAGCTTTACCTTCGATCATCGTATCCTGGATGGCGCAGTCGCTGACGCCTTTTTGGGCAAAGTGGTAGAATCGCTGAGAGATTGGAGTTAGAAACCAGGAAGGTGCTGTCCAATTCTTGGACTGTGCCTTACGCCAGGAAATATCCTTAAATTGGGAGAAAGAAATGAGTGAGTATGATGTTGTGGTGATTGGCGCAGGTCCCGGTGGGTATGTGTGCGCCATAAAATCTGCCCAGCTCGGATTGAAGACGGCCATTATTGATAAGCAGTGGATGGGAGGGGTGTGTCTGAACGTGGGCTGCATCCCGTCCAAGGCGCTGCTGAAAAATGCTGAAGTTGCCCATACCCTGCGCGAGCGCGGCAAGGAGTTCGGTTTCTCCTTTGAGAACCTTACCCTGGATTACAGCGTGGCGGTGAAACGCAGCCGCCAGGTTTCAAACCGCCTGGTCAAGGGCGTTGAATTCTTGATGAGGAAGAACAAGATCGATGTCCACATGGGGGCAGCCCATGTCACCGCCCGCGATACGGTCACCGTCACAGCCAAAGACGGCAGCCAGGCTGAGCTAAAGGCAAAGAATATTGTCGTTGCCACCGGCGCAAGTGTGGCTGTGCCCAGGGGTTGGGCCGTGGATGGCAGCGCCATCGTCAGCTACCAGGAAGCGATCTTACAGGAGAAACTGCCCAAGTCGGCGATTGTGATTGGGGCTGGCGCCATTGGTGTAGAGTTTGCTACCGTCTGGAATTCGTACGGTGTTGAGGTCACGGTGGTAGAAATGCTGCCGCGTTTGGTGCCGCTGGAGGATGAAGAGGTCAGCGCTGAGTTGGCAAAGGCATTCAGCAAGCGCAAGATCACGGTGCTTACAGGACACACGGTCCAATCCATCCAGGCAGTGGAAGGCGGGGTGCAGGTCAAGGTAAGCGGTGAGCAGGGGGAGAAGACCCTGCAGGCCGAGCAGGCCCTGGTGGCGATTGGGTTCCGGCCCAACAGCCGGGGGATCGGCCTGGAGGAACTGGGGGTGAAGCTTAACGAACGTGGCGCCATAGAGATCGATGAGCGGATGGCGACCAATGTGCCCGGGATCTGGGCCATTGGTGATGTGACTGCCAAGCTGATGCTGGCGCATGTTGGCTCGGCCCAGGGTATCGTGTGCGCTGAAAATATCGCCGGGGTGGAAACGGTTACACTGAATTACGAAATGATGCCGCGTGCCACTTACTGCCAACCCCAGATCGCTTCCTTCGGGCTGACTGAAGCCCAGGCCAAGGAGCGTGGGCACGAGGTGACGGTTGGGCGTTTTCCCTTCCAGGCCAATGGCAAGGCGTTAGGGTTGGGGGAGGGCAGCGGTTGGGTGAAAATCCTGACCGATGCGCGCTATGGCGAAATCCTGGGTGCCCATATGTTTGGCCCGGAGGTTACGGAACTGCTGCCTGAGCTGACGCTGGCGCAGATGATGGAGCTGACGCCGCATGAGATCGCCCGGAATGTGCATGCCCATCCCACCTTGAGCGAGGTGGTCATGGAAGCGGCACACGCCGCCTCTGGTCAGGCGATCCATATCTGATATTTTGGTTGTTGTCTCACCCGGGCGCATTGACAGACTAGAAGTGCGCCTGGGTGAGATTTTGTTTTAAGCCGTTCAAGTGGGGTAGAACTGTCCTAGCCTCTCACCAGAGAGAGATAGAGGGCTTGAACTTTGCTCATCACGGTGGAGTAGTCTGCACGCTCGCGCACCAGGCCCAGGTTGTAATCGCGCGCCCGGAGGCGCATATCTTCCTGTTCCAGCCCGCTCAGGACAGCCTGCGCCAGGGCGTGTGGGTCAGCGGGATCGAACAGCAGGCCGTTGACATTGGGGGTGATCCACTCCCGCAGCGAGGAGATGTCCCCGGCAACCGGAAAACAGCCGCAGGCCAGCGCTTCCAACAGGGTGTTGGGGGTACCGTCATGAGTGGTGGGTGAAACCAGGACCTGGGCGCTGCGGTACAGGGCGGCCATCTGTACGCGCCCCTGGGTTGGCAGCAGCTCGACGGCTTGCCTGATATTCAGCTCATCCACCCAGCGCTCGATCTGCGCTTCGCCCGACATAGCGGGGCAAATGAAACGGACATCCGGCTGGCGGGCAAGGATCAGGGGGATGGCATGAAAAAAAGTGTCATTGCGCACATAAGTGCGCACACCACGCGGCTGGATTACTACCGGTCCGGGAGTCTTGTCCAACGCGGGAGGATAAAAGGTTTCTAGCTGGATGCCGCCAGCGCCGGGAAGCACGGTGACGGGTTTTTCCGGAGAGAAACCCCAATCGTGAGCCAGGTGAATATCCCGTTGGCAGTCGGCGTGCAGGGCATCTGCTTTGTGCAGCGCCTGTCGGGTTAGATAAGCCATCCATGGATTTGCATGGGCATGCAGGGTGAAATCATTGCCCCAAACGGAGATCAACAGGGGTGGTATGTGGTTGCCGGAGATGGATTTCAGGCGCGACAGCGCCAGTGCCGAGGTCATGCCTTCATATGGGATACGCATGGCGTGCATCAGGTCAGGATGGATTCGATCCGCCGCCTGCGCCAGCTGGCGCGCCGCCCCGGGTAGCGTCAGCACACCCAGCCACTGGCGTGCCAGTGTTCGCAGCCCGACAGCCGGGCTTCTCCTGCCCCGGCCTGCGCCTGGGGCGCTGTTTTTTTTCAACTGGCTGAAAGCGGTGGGGATGAACTCCACGGATGCCAGCGGCAGATCTGGCTGGCAGGGAAAGGATGAGGCCAGGTGCACCTCATGCCCGCCCTGGACGAAGAAGCTGATCCAGTTCAGGGCAATGGGAGACCTGCCGTCCGCAAAAAATAGGATCTTCACAGTACTGCGTTCAATGCCTGGAAAAAGGCGTCCGCCATGGCTTCCAGGTTCACTTCTTCCTTTGCCAGGCGGTAGGATTCGCGGCCCATGCGCCGCAGCCGGGGCAGGTCAGCCAGGGCCTGGGCCAGGATGCTCGCCAGGGCCTTCTGGTCCCCGGGCGGTACAACCCAGCCGTTTCCCGGGTGCACCAGGTCATCCTGTGTCCCATCGCCTTCGGCCACGACCACCGGCAGGCCATAGGCCATGGCCTGCTGCACCGCCAGGCCGCCGGTGCCGGGAAGCACGAAAAGGTCAGCCTGGAGAAAGTAAGGGGTCAGACCAGGACCATGCTGTGCTCCGCAAAACTCGGCAGCCGGGTAAACCTGGCTGGCAAGCGCCTGCAGCCTGAGGCGATCCGGGCCCTCCCCAACGATGAGCAGATGGGGCTGCAGGTGGCTGGGGAGGGCCGCACAGGCGTGCAACAAAAGGTCGATGCGCTTGCGTTCTTGCAGGCGCCCGACAAACAGGATGGATAGCCGTCCAGTGGAGGACTCGCTGCGCTGCGGCAGGGGCCATGCAGGCCGCGGGGCCGCGGCATTGGGAGCAACAAACACGCGCTGCGCCGGGATCCCCATCTGCCGGTATTCATCAGCCCCATGCTGTGAGTATGCGATGATGCCATCCAGAGTGCGCAGGAAGGATTGGCGCGAGCGTTGGCGCCAACCGGCAAACCGGCCTTTCAGCGGCGGCGCTCCTAAACCCCAGCCAAGAACGGGACGCTGGCGGGCGTGCATCCAGCGCACAGCCCGCGGTGTGGAGTGATAGCGAGGGTTGGCCTCGACGATTAGCGCCTGCGGCTGCCACTCCTCCAGCCAGGGGAGCATACCAGTCTGCCAGCATTGATAGAAAGGCGACGCCGGGTTGAACAGGTGCAGGTTATGGGCGGGAACATACCTTGCTACAGCCAATCCTTCAGCCGGCAGGATGTTTTCCTCGCTCAATGGTTGGCCGGCAAAGATGCTCAGCCCGCCTGTGCAAGACAGGGCCAGGGTGTCGAAAAACGGCGCCCGGTAGGCAGGCAGCACTCGCTGCTGGATTGCAAGGCGGCCGGTGAAGATCATGACCTGTCTTCTGGAACCGCGACCAGGTAAGATTTCCAATTCAATTCACGCTCGGAGGGGATGCGTGGATAACCCGGCTGCATGCTGCGAACCTGGTATCTGGCATTTACCAGCTCGCTCCAGGCGATCGCCGCAGCCTGCGGCCCGTGCAGCTCGAGCAGCAGGATGGGGCGTGCCTCCTGCAGCAGGCGCCGCATTCCGGGTAGGGCCAGGACTTCCCCGCCTTCTATGTCCATTTTGACTATTTGCGGCGCTGGATGGCTTTCCTCATACACAAAATTATCCAGCGAGAGACCAGCTACCTGGATGGCCTGGTTATAGCTGACCCCATCCCAGGCGGAATCTCGCCCGGCTGAGCCCTCGGCTTTCCCCATGGCGCCAGAAGGACCGACCAGGAATTGAACCGGACGCGGCTGGTCGACCACGGCTGCAGCAACCACCTCGATCCTTTCCTCCAGGTGATTGAGAGTCAGGTTCTTGCGCAGACGCTCGAGGTTCGCCGGCAGGGCCTCAAATGAGATAACCTTTCCCTGGGGACCAGTTGCCTGTGCCAGGAGCAGGGAGACATAGCCAATATTGGCGCCCACGTCGAAGGCCACCATCCCAGCCCGGGAATATTCTGCCAGGCAGGCCTGCAAATCCAGCTCGTAGGTGCCTAACCAGTAATCTTTTTCAGCCTGCATGTCTAACTCCATGCGCAGGCCGGCCAGCTGTCCGGCGGCGATGGTGACGGTCGCCAGGCCCTGTGGGGCAGCGCGATTCAGCGCGCCGCGCAGCACCCTGGCCAGTGGTTTGACCCGGTAGATCGTGCGTTTTACGCCATCTGGCATCATACGGGCGGCAGAAGCAGCCAGGGATAAAAACCAGTTATGCGTGGTCATGTGCCAGGAACTCCAGGTATTGGTCAACCATTTGATCCAGCCCGTAAGATTGCTCAGCCAACCGCCGCGCGCCCTGGCGGAAGTACGCCTGCTGGTGCAGCACCTCCACTGTGGCCTGAGCCAGCGTGTCCACGTCTGGGGGCCTCAAATTCCACGGGTCGCTGCCATAAGGTACGATTCGCCCCGCGTCGTTGCTGACCAGCTCTGGCAGTGCCCCGGTATCAAAGGAAACCACGGGGAGGCCACAGGCCAGGGCTTCAATAACCGAGTTAGGGCAGGCAGGGTGGATATCGGAAGAGAACAAGACGTGAGCTGCCCGGTCCAGTTCCGGGATGCGCTCGCGCGGCACCTGGCCGACCCACTGCAGGGGAACTGTAGCTTGCCTCGACCAGTGTTCTTGCTGTAAGGGGGCAACCCTGCCGACGATCATCAATTCAACGCAGGCTGATGGGCCAGGTTGGGCAGCCACCCGCTGTGCCCAGGCAACTGCGATTTCCAGTCCCAGCTCATAACCACCCATCAGGCTACCTTCAACAACCAGCAGGCGGCTGAGATCCGCCGGTGGTGAGCCAGGCCCCTGCGGCGAATAGATGTTCAGATCCACACCGTTATGGATTACAGCAAAGGGGAGCGGGGAAACGCCGTAGCGGTGCTCCCACCACTGCCGAGAGAAATCGCTCTGGTAGATGATTCCATGGGCCAGGTGGGAACGAATCAGGGCCAACAGCAGGTTGCCGTACTCAGCTCGCAGGAAATGGCGCAGGGTGGGTCCCGGAAGTCCCGGTCGGCGCGGTGCGCGGTGCAGCCAGTTCATTCCATCCAGGCGCTGGAGAATGTGGACCCCGCTTCGCCGGGCGCGCCACAGCCCATTCAGGTTGCGGGTTCCGCCTGTCACCAGGACAGCGTCATATGGCCTGTCATCCAGGGAATAGGTAACCCCAATGCCGCGCTGGACCAGGCCCGCCTCCAGCTTGTGCTGGAACGAGACCATCCCCCCAACCCCGGATGTGCGGGGAACCAGGCACAGGCGCTTGATCCTGGGCATCTACGGCCGCTGCCCCACACGCCGGGCCGGGATCCCGGCCCAAATCTCGTTTTCCCCGGTGCTTTCCAACAGCACAGCATTGGCGCCGATTACAGTCCGGCGGCCTACACGTAAGACCCCATCCTTGCACAGCACCTTGGCTCCTGGGGAGAGAATGACATCATCTTCGATTACAATCCCGGCAAAGCGGGATTGATCCGCCGGGCGGTAGATGTCTGCCCGCCCCAGGGTCACCCCAGGATAAATCTTGACCCGATTACCAATCTCTGAGCTGCGGTGGATCACCACGCCGAAGCCGCCGTGTTCCAGGAGAAAGTCCTTGCCGATGTGCACTGAGCGCGGGATCTCCACACCCAGAAGTTTCAGGGTGTAATACGCCAGCCGGCCGAACACTGGCCGGGTGCGGGCGTAGACCAGGTAAGAATACAGGTCGCGCCCCATAGCCCTTATTGATTCCGGCGTGGGGCGTGCAGGATTGCCTGGACGATGCGCTCGGCAGCGTGGCCATCGCCATAAGGGTTGCGCGCCTGGGCCATCTCGGCATGTGCCAGCGGATCATCCAGCAGGCGGCGCGCCTCACCGATGATGCGCTCTGGTGCGCATCCGACCAGGCGCACGGTTCCGGCCTCAACGCCTTCTGGGCGCTCGGTGACCTCGCGCAGCACCAGCACTGGAACCCCCAGCCCAGGAGCCTCCTCCTGGATCCCGCCTGAGTCGGTCAGCATCAGCGTGGCGCGTTTCATTAAGTGCACCAGCGGCAGGTAATCCAGCGGCGGCAGCAGGGTGATGTTAGGGACGCGGTCCAACAGGCGGTAGACCGGTCCCTGGACATTAGGGTTGAGGTGCACCGGATAGACAAGCTGGACCCGCCCGCGGTAGATTTCTGCCAGGCTGCGCAATGCATAACAGATATTTTCCAGCGGCTCGCCGAAATTTTCCCGCCGGTGGGCGGTAACCAGTACCAGTCTTTGGGCAGGATTGCTGTCTTTCAATCCAAGTTTTTCAAGGAGATCGATGATCTCCACCGGTGGCGGCAGGCTGGCAACAGACTGTAGGGCATCGATCACCGGGTTGCCGGTAACGATTACCTTTTCAGGGTTGATCCCCTCATTCAGCAAATTCTGGCGGGATGTTTCAGTAGGGGCAAAGTGCAGGTCGGTCACCACGCTGGCCACCCGCCGGTTAATCTCTTCAGGGAAAGGCTGCCATTTGTTCCCGGTGCGCAGCCCGGCCTCTACATGTCCAACCTGCACCTGGTTGTAAAATGCCAGCAGGGCAGAGGCCATCACGGTGGTGGTATCGCCCTGCACCAGCACCCAATCCGGCTGAAGGTTTTTGAGCACGGGATCCAGGTGGGTGAAGATGCTGGCGGTCAGCCCGGCCAGGGTTTGGTCTGTTTTCATCAGGTTCAGGTCAATATCCGGGGTGATGTGAAACAGGTCCAGCACCTGGTCCAGCATCTGGCGGTGCTGGGCAGTGACGCACACCTGGGCGGTGATGCCAGGTGTCTCGGCCAATGCTTTCACAATGGGCGCCATCTTGACCGCTTCTGGACGGGTGCCAAAGATCGATAGGACGCGCAGCTTTTGTATTTGAATATCGCTCATTTTTTATAACTCACACCCTGCCCATACAGGCAGCTGGAAAAATCATGCTGATTATACGCTTGAATTTCATGAATCTTCCGATGATCTTGGTTTTTAATCTTGACACAGAACACGCGTTCTGGTAACATCATAAATAGAACAAATGAATGGTTTTTAGCTTGGTTTGGAGTAAGCCTATGACGCCTAGAAAGCGAAGTACAGTTTTAAGTGAACGGCAGAAGAAGATCCTGGAGGTGTTGGACGCCTTCCAGGCTGAGTTTGGTTATCCTCCCTCAATCCGGGAGATTGGGAAGCGGGCGAACATTTCATCCACATCGGTGGTCAATTATTACCTGGAACAGTTGAAAGAACTGGGCCTGATCGACCGGGAGGACCGCGTCTCGCGCGGTACCCGGCTTAAGAAACCTAACCAGGCGCCGGTTGAAACCATCCGCATCCCTATCCTGGGCCGTATTTTTGCCAGCAAGCCAGTGCTCGTGCCGGGTTCCGATTTCCAATATTATGACTCGGAGAGCATGATCGATGTGGCTGCCAGCCTGATGCCTTTGCCCCCCAAGAGCAGCAAAAGCCTGTTTGCCCTGGAAGTGCAGGGCGACTCGATGATCGACGCTATGGTGAACGAGGGCGATATTGTGATTATGCTGCCTACTACCGATGCACACAATGGCGAGATGGTGGCAGTCTGGCTGGAGGATAAGGAGGAGACCACCCTCAAGTACTTTTACCGCGAGAACGGCCGCATCCGGCTGCAGCCGGCGAACCCCACCATGCAGCCGATCTACGTGGACAACCCTGCCAGCGTCCGCATCCAGGGCAAGGTGATCATGGTCATCCGCCAGGTTGGCGGTTTGCCATCCTGAAAATCCACTGCCAGAAGGTCCAGCCAGAAGCCCTGGTGAGATTTAGGGTACCAGGGCCTGGCTGGCTTTGATCGACCCAATCCGCGGCGGTATCTGTGTCCTGGTCTGCAGGGCGGCGCTCCAGGCTGTGCCCTTGAGCCGCAAGCGGTACGGATGGGCTGAAAGCCCAGGTCGAATTTCCCCACGAAACTGCATCAACGAGCGCAAGCCGCTCATCCAGGAGCAGGACCTCATCCCCGGTATTGTTCAAACCGAATACACCCACCCCCAGGCCGGTGTCCAGGGCTAGCTGCGGCACCAGGGAAAGTGTGTCCTGCAGCTCGAAGGTGGGAGTGAGACCATACGTAGCAATAAAATTGTCGGCATGGTAGGCAATCAGGATGACCTGCCCCGGTTCAAGAGTGAATCCCTGGGGAAACCGGTACATGGCCTCGGAATCTGCTGGCGATTCGGCATCCCCAATGCAGTAAAGGGAAAGATCAAAGGTGCTAGAGATTGGATTGTATAGCTCAATCCATTCATTTTCCGGTTCTTCGCCTTCCGGGTTGATCATTAGCTCACTGATCAGCGGGGAATGGAGTGAGGGGGTTACCGTTGCCGTAGGGGTAAGAGTAGGGGTGGACGAGGCTGTGGAGGTATTGGTGGTGACTTCAACTTCCGGTGTGAGCGAAGGCGTGCTGCTGGGAATCAAGGTGGATGACGGCGAGGCGGTAAATTTTGGGGTTCTGGTAGGAGTTTTGGTTTTCGTGCTGGTCCTTGAAGGGCTGGGGGAAGGTGTCCGGGTACGGGTGGGTTCCGGGGTCAGGGTGGGTGGCGGTCCGTAGGGATTGGGGAGCGGCTGATCGAGCCAGTCCGCTGCACTGTCGGTGTCGCTGGTGTAGGAGCGTCTTACCACTGAGTGTTGCTGGGCAGGGGGATGCACCGAGGGGTCAAATGCAAACACCGAACTTCCCCAACTGACCGCGTCAACCCAGTGGTCATTGACATCCATTAGTAGCACTTCATCCCCGGAGTTAACCAGTTCGATGCTGCCGCCAGCCCAGGCAGAATGCTCACGCAGGTTGGGGACGGTGGGATCGCTCTCCTGCAGCTCAAAGTCAGGTTTAATGCCATAATCCTGGAAGAAGGCAGCAGCCTGGTTGGCGATCACCAACACCTGGTGCGGGGAAATCACCGAGGTGTCTGGAAATCGAGCCATTCCCTCTCGACCGCCCAGGGTTTCCTCGTCGCCCACTTTGTAATTGGACAGGTCGATCACTTGCTCCAGGGGATTCACCAGGGCGATCCATTCGTGATCTGGCTCCGGTTGCTCTGGATCAACCATGACCTGCGCAATGAGCAGGTGGTTGGCGGGTGGCCGGAAAAAGTAAACCAACGGTCCAAAGATCGTTCTTTCAGAGACCTGGGCTACAACCGCCAGGGTTATCAGCGCCAGAGAGAGAAAACAACCTATCCCCAGGCTTATTCTCAAGATCCAGATGGAAGACGAAAGGGAGGTTTTCATCACAGCTTACCTTGAGTTGTCTTAACGGAAAACTCCATACAAGTGGGATTGGACCAGGGGCAAATATGAAAAGCTGCTGTGCAGGTTAAGAACCGCCAGCACCGGGTCATGGTCTGAACTGCGGTGGACCTTATCACTGACCTGCGCCAGGGTGGCAGGGTAATCAGCGTTGACATGTGGGATGTCCACCAGGGCGGCGGATACCGGTGGAATGAGGCGTGTATAGATATGATCCAGGGTCTGGGAGACCCCCTGGAAAATATAGGAGTAGCGCCTGGAATGCGGTACCTGCCAGACCAGGTCGAAAGCCTGTGTCTCAAGGATTTGCGCCACCTGAGAGCCCAGCAGGTCATTGAAATCTCCCAGGGCGATAATGCTTTCACCAGGATGGCTGGCGCTGGTCTGGTTGATCAACTGGGTGATGAACTGAGCCTGCTCAATGCGCCGGGGCAGTGTATAAGCAGCCAGGTCTGTATCCTCTGTCTTCGATTTAAAGTGGCATACCAGGATCCAGGTGTTTATTGATTCACCCATTGAGGTGGGCATTGTGTTCGTGATGGGTGCAGGGCTGAATTGGACATGAGCCACCAGCGGTGGGCGAGAAAAAAGGCGGTTACCATCCAGGATGCCATCCCCATTTGTGTCACACGTGAGACCGTTCTGCGGATTGGTCAAATCTCCATTCCCGTCGGGGTCGAGCCCATCTACCAGCGAAGTGCAGCCTTGCACGACCCGGTATTCCAGTATCCGCGCCAGGTCTGGACGGTAAAGGAGCGCCAGATCTAAGCCGCGGCGGTCGGGACCGTTCTGCCAGAGATACAGGTATTGAGCCTTGATTTCAGGCCGGTTGATCAGCGCTTGCAGAACGTAGCTGTTCTCAACTTCCTGCACAGCCAGCAGCGCGGGTTCTTGCAGATGGTCATGCACCAGGATTGCCCTTTTCTGCAGCCGCCGCTGGAGCTCAGAACTGTTCAGTACGGTGTCTTCGGTGCCGGGATCATCCTCGGTGTCAAACAGGTTCGCCAGGTTGGCAGTAGCCAGGCGTATGGCAGAATATAAGCCCCGATCGGCTTCCTCTGGAATGATGGGAGGATGTAGGCCCCTTTCAAGGGGAGTAACCCAGGGAGGAGTGGATAACTGCAGGCAGTACACCCCCAGGCTGTAATCTACAATTCCCTGAACCCCGGCAATCTCATCGCCTACTTTAACCTCCGGGTATAGGGGATAAACTCCCTCCTGGTCGATGCATAGAATTTCCCCCGTTCCACCCGGATCATCAGCAAACACCCTCTGGATACCCAGGTCGGACTGCACTACCCAGGTGCGCCCATCACTGCCTGTGGGGCCGACGGCAACAGCCTGGTCGATACTGACCCGCATCCCTTCCAACCGCTCAAGATACAGGTGGGCGGCTTGCAAGCTGATGGGAGGGCTGATCTCAATCGGGCCGGGGAGAGCATTGCCGGAAGAGAGTACGGATATTTCTTCCGGTGAAGTGACCAGCTCTGTCAACCCATAGTATTCCTGAACCAGCCCGGTGACCTGTACCGCATCGCCAGTCTGGACCAGGTCAATGCTCTTTCCCAGGTAGACGAAAAGCGCATCGGAGGTGGTGGCATTCCCGTCGCATGTATCGTCCTGGAAAAAGAAGCCGCGGCGGGAGGTATGGTCAAGGTCGAGGGTGACGATGCCGCGGGTCTGGATGATCTGCCCTGCGTAGGGAGCAGTAAATCCTTCTCCTTGGACCTGGCAAATGGGAATGAAATCAATTTGTAGGAAGGCTGACCCTCTACTGCCACAAGTGACAGCCACCAGCCAGCAACACACAACCAGGTATTGCATGGCTGGGCGAGGTAAGCTGGTGGAGTTCATGGCTTTTCCCCCGTAAATCTGCCAATCAGACCTGCCCAGAAAGGGTGTCGTTGACCACCCCGGTCAGGCGCACCGGAGTGATCTGGTTCCATAATCGCTTTGGAGCCTGGACGGTCACCCGCAGGTAATTGTCTGTCAGCCCGCTGAGCTGCCAGCCCTGCGGGCCAAGGGCATGGGCGTTTTCCCACAGCACCGGCAGGGTCTCGCCGACAAATGTGGAGCGATAACTGGCAGCAGATTCTGCCAGGACGGCCTGCATGCGCGCATTGCGCTCTTTACGCACCGGGTGCGGCACCTGGCCTGGAAGGCGAGCCGCCGCAGTACCCGGGCGCGACGAGAAAGTGAACACGTGTCCGTCCGCAAAGCGCATACGGCGCACAAATTCCAGGCTTTCTTCAAACTCCATCTCGCTCTCGCCGGGGAAACCGGTGATGATGTCGGTGGTGATGGCTGCGCCAGGTATAGCCTGCCGGGCTGCTTTGACCAGGTCCGCAAACTCGCTGGGGGTGGTATGCCGGGACATTCGGCGCAGCGTGGCCGCACAGCCTGATTGCAGCGGCAGGTGCAGGTGGCGGCACAGCCGGGGATCCTGCCACAGCGCAAAGAAATCCGCATCCAGGTCCCAGGGCTCCAGGGAGGATAGGCGCAGGCGGGCGGCAGACATTTCCTGCAGTACAGCCTGAACCAGGTGTTTTAACTGGCGAGCCGGCGCCAGGTCAGCGCCCCAGGAGCCCA
>CAIQIV010000185.1 GCA_903871905.1 uncultured Chloroflexota bacterium
AAAATTCCCCAGTGAAGGGGAACTCTGGGTTGGTGAAAACGGCCAATGTTATGACCAGGCCTCAATTGAACATCGCCTGACATTTGTCATAATGTCTTGCTGACAAACTACGCTGTACAGTCGAACAGCTTAGGATATACTCACCTTACAATTTTGTAAGGTGGGGCGCATTTCCGCCGACCCAATTCTCACTGGAGGGATATGATGCAACGATCGGTCGATGTTACGAATTTCCATATCAGCCAAAGACTCAACCATTTTTTGCGTTTACTCAGATTGTTCGGGTGGCGTGGGCTGCATGTGCTGGTAGCCCTGTCCATGCTGCTGCCCAATATCGTGGGGGCAGTCCAACCGGCGCTGGCCGCGGCTGCGCTTCAGGAGTCTGGCCCTGCGCCGACTGCCTCACCGATAGAAACAGCCGTAGCAACCGCCTCACCCACTGCTCCCTTGAGCGGAGAGCCAACGGGGACCGCCACGGCTACCTCAACCTGGGCTTTGAGCGAAACCCCGCTGCCGCCTACCAGTACGCCGACCGCGACCCCGACCGAAGAATCAACAGCCACCGCTGCGCCCTCTTCGACCGCGACGCCCTCAGCCACAGCCGGGATTACACAAACTGAGACCTCCACGCCCGCTGCTCTCCCAACCGAGACACGAACGGCGCAACCGACTGCCACGGCAACCCCAAGCGCCACGCTAACCCTGTCCCCGACCCTCACGACCACGCCGCTGCCGGCGACCCCCACCCTTACGCCAACGCTGCCGCTGCTGCAAGGGGCGCTCTCAACAACTCTGAGCATCCAGGGCAACCTGCGCCTGACAATATGGGCTTCGTCCGCCACACTCTTTCCCGGCGACCTGCTGACCCTGACGCTGGAATTGAGCCGTCCCGGGGTATGGGACGATGAACTACAACTGGCCATGACGCCGCCGCTCGATCTGACCCCCTTGAGCGCCAAAGCCGCCGTCTTCGATCCGGCGACGCGCAGGCTGTTGACCGCGATCAACTCCCTGGTTGCGCTCGACAAGGGGAGTTTGAGTTTTGCGGCGGCGAATGATGCAGTCGGGCCATACGAGTTCCCGCTGGAAGTCTACCGCAAAGACAAGCTGCTAGCCAGCGGCAAGCTGACGCTGACCGAGGGCGGCGTGACGTTGGTGCAGGCGCAGGGCGGCAAGGCAGAAGGCATGCAGGGCAGGGTAAAAGTGCATTTTCCCAAAGACGCTTTGAGCAAGAGTGCGGACGTGCGCGTGCGCTCTCTTGCATCGGCGCAAAAAGAGAGGGAGCGCAGAGGCGGCGGTGCGGAAACATCCACCGAAGCGCTGCCGCCCTATGTCTTGAGCGGGAATGGTTTCGAGATCACTGCCCTGGATGTGGCCGATCGGCAATTCATCCATCACTTCAGTCAGCCGATCACCATCGCAGTAGAATACGACCCTGCCCAGGTGCAGGGAGATGAAAGCATGTTGACGCTGTTCTATTGGGATGCCGACCTGAATACCTGGATGCCGATGCTCACTCAGGTCGATTTGGAAAACCACGTATTGTCTGTGCAGAGCGACCATCTCACCGCGTTCGATTTCAACGCCCAAAACTGGGAAGCGGCGCGCCTGCCCACGCTGAAAAACTTCCAGGTTTCTACCTTCACCGGCGCAGCTTCTTATTCATTCCCGATCCAGGTTCCGCCCGGGCCGGGCGGTTTGCAGCCCTCGCTAACCCTGAGTTACAACAGCCAGGCGGTGGATGCGGCCAATTCGCGTACCCAGGCAGCCTGGGTTGGGATGGGCTGGTCGTTGGACGTGGGATACATCCAGCGCAATATGAACGGTACCCCCGACTTCTACGGTTTTGCGTTTGGCAATGGCCGTCCCAACGACGCTGATCGTATGTCGGACTGCAACGAAAACATCAGCAGCGTCAGGTGTGGGAACGATGGCGATGATACTTTCAGCCTGGTCGTCAACGGGCAAAGCTGGACGCTGCTACGCCTTCCTGACACTGACGGGGATGAAAACACGATCGACTATCGTGCTGCCGAGGAAAGCTTCTGGCGCGTGCGGCGCTATCACTCGGAAGGAGACGTATGGGGGTACACTGGGGACACCTCTTACTGGGTGGCGTGGGACAAAAGTGGCGCACAATACTATTTCGGCAATTACGATCCGGCGACGTGCAGCGGCTATGCTTGCACTGCGGGGCACGCAGAATACCCAACGATCTACCCCTCCGGCGTGTTTTTGCAGACCTGGCAGTGGGGTTTGACGCGGGTACGTAACATCTTTGGCAAAGAGTTAACCTATTCGTACTCGTACGAGTACAGCTATAAATCAATTGGCAGCTATACAGGGAATATGTGGGTGGCGGCTTATCCACAGGAGATTGTCTACCCGAACAACCGCTATCGGATTGAGTTTGTACGGACGAACCGCACCGATTACGACCCAGCCTGGGATAGCGCTTCATCCAAGACGCTCTTTATGCGCTCGTTGTTAAGCGAAATTCAGATCTGGCACGATCCGGGTGGTGTCTGGAATAGCGGAGATGAACAGTTGATCCGCAAGTACCAGTTGGGCTACAATGAATCCAATCAGCAGATTTTTCCATCGTTGGTGTGGGATCAGCCTGATCCCATCTCCGACGGAAAGACGCCTACATTGACCAGGATCACCGAATATGGGGTGAATGGAACGAATACACTGCCTGCCACAACCTTTACTTACGGGGATGGGATGCACCTGACTTTGGCAAACAATGGGTATGGGGGGAAAGTGCAGTATACCTATGACGCCGATCCAACAGACGTCAACAGCTTTCCGTGGTACGAATTATCGACCGACAGCGATCCCTTGCAGCAGAGCGGAGACGGAAGCTGGTTCTTTGGTTACAATCCGAATAGTAGTTGCGCAAACTATCCACCCAATGATTATACTGGCACAGATATGGGGCTGCCGATTCAGGTTTATCACCCCGGCGCAGTGTACAAGATCGAAGTCGGGACAACCACCTCTTGTATGGGGCTGCCGGGCGGCCTCGGGTTTGGCTATGAACAAAATGGTAGTCTCCAACTCTTTGCCCAGGAGATGAAGTCAGCCGTCGCCAACACCCCAGAACCGACACTGGTCAGTGCATACATACGCGTCCCGTTGAACACCACCCAGGTGCAATTCTTTGTCAAGCCGAGTGGGAACTTCGTGATGAGCTGGTACAAAGCCTGGCCTATGATCACACGCTACCGCGTGACCAGCAAAAGCGTCATCGATGAAGTCACTAGCAGCACGTCTACCTACACTTACCGGTATGATGAGGCCGCGGTGAATGATGCGGCGCATTCGGCGAGTGTGGCGGCGGTGACGGACAAATACGCTCGCTACAACCCAGCCTATAGCGAGTTTCGCGGGCATGGCATGGTGCAGGAAGTCCAGCCAGACGGGCAGGCGACCACTAACTTCTTCTACCAGGACGACAACCGCAAGGGAAACGCCGCCGTTACGTTGACGACCTCCCAGAGCTTCGTCGAAGCCTTCGATAGCTTGAACGCTCATTGGGGTGTCAGCGGAACAGCCGGCGTGGAACGCGTCAATGGCGACAAAGCCGCTCGCCTGACGAACACGGCGGTGAATTGGAATACGGCCCTGTATCGCGCCGCAGCGACGATCACCGATCATAAGAGCGTCGTTTTCCAGTTCCGTCTCAACACGGTCACCCAGGAGACGGTGCTGGCTCTGGCAGCGGGGACATCGGGGCAGGCCGACTACAAGCGCTGGGGGATCAAGATCAAGAACGGGAATGGCTACCTGCACAGTGGGACGGTCAACGACGCCGGCTGTGTTGACAGCACGACACCGTTCATCAACGGCCTCCAGGCGGGCAAATGGTACGTGGCGACGATGTGGGTAGACGAGAGCGACTCCTTTCGCGTGCGCCTGTGGCAGCGCGATGACCCATCCACGGCGCGTTGGCTGACGAATGCGCCTGGGTGGGGCGGCCTGAGTTGGAAGTTCATTACGAAGGTCTCGAACGGCAGCCTGTGGGTGGATGAGTACAGCGAAGGGCAACTGTATTCGTTGAGTGAAATGACCTACACCAGCGACGTTCTGTATAACCTGATCCCCGATAGCTACCCCGATCTGGTAACGATCAAAAACGCCGTCCCAACTTATTCGAACTACCAGGACCTGGCGGTGCGTTGGACTCGCATGACGGCCCAGAAAAGCCTGACCTTCAATGGCGACGCGAACTGGGTCGGAAAAATGAGCAGTTATGAGTATAATGTTGGCGATCAGAATGGCGTCCAGTATGGCAACCAGACGCGCGTTCTCGAAGCCTTTTGGAACGGAAGCGCCTGGGAGAACTACCGGATGACACAAACTGGCTATTTCCCGACGGTCAGCAGTTCCGTTTACCTGGTGGGCCTCCCCGCCTACACCACTCGCTACCAGTGTCCGGGGAATAGCTGTGACCTTGAGGCCGGAGATATTCTCTCTTTGGGTTGGTACCTCTACGATGACCATACGACTTTCAGCGCTTTGCCGGATGCTGGCAAACTGACCGGGCAGCGCACGCTGCTGTATTGCCTCAGTGGGGATTGTAGCGCGGCAGCCAATCAGCGTTTCAGCGACGCGAAATATGAGTATGACAGTTGGGGCAACCGCACGAAGACAACCAGCTACGCCAACGAAGGAACTTACGCCACGCTTGCCTGGAACGCCGCCAGTCCGCAAGCGCGCAACATGACCACCGTGCAGTACGACACGGATTACCATACATACGCTACTCAGACCACGGTGGAAAACGGCAGTGTAGACCTGGCCACAACAATCGATTACTCTGGCGTTGCGATTATCGATACATCGGTGACAGGCTATACGTTGGGGGTGCCAGTCTCAGAGACCGATCCCAATAACAGCGTGACCAGCGCCTTCTATGATGGCTTTGGCCGCATCAAACAGGTGAATCGCCCAACGAACAGCGCCGGAGGGGTGGAAGCGGTGATGTGGTTTAACTATTTCGATAGCGCCAAACCATTCTACACCGAAGTGCAGCAGAAAATTGATGGCGTGCTGCCGAATTTCACGATTCGCAAGTATTACAATGGCCTGGGGCAGCTCTTGCAGACTCAGGTGGTTGGGGCGAGTGTGAATGGCAGCACAAAAGACATCCTGAGCGACACTTACTATGACGCCAACGGGCGCGTGCGCCGGCAGTCCGTCCCTTACGAGGTCAGCCCGACCACTGCCTACAACGCCGCTGCGCACACCAGTCACGACAGCCCCTCCAGCGGCGCGACGACGACGTATGACCTCTTCGGACGTCCCTGGAAAGCCATCGCTCCTGATGGCTCGGATACCGAAAACACCTACGGCGACCTTTCGACAACGACCTGGGATGCCAAGGGCAACGCCACCACCACCACCACCGACATCTGGGGGCGCACAGTCTTGGTCGACGCCCCCACCGGGCCGGATGTGAGCTACACCTACAACGCTGCTGACCAACTCACTGAGATCAATCGCGGCGGTTCTTCAACCGACCTGACCTATGACCTAGCCGGGCGCAAGCTGGCGATGGACGACCCCGACATGGGGAAGTGGTACTATTCCTACGACGCCCTGGGCAATCTGGTCAGCCAGATCGACGCTAAGAAGCAGCCGTTCACCCTGAATTACGATCTGCTCAACCGCCCGACCACCAAGGCCGCCGCAGGCTTGCGCACCACATTCCTCTCCGACGTTTTCGATACCAAAAATACCACCAACTGGGTCTGGAGCGCCAGCCAAACGGTACCCTTTTCAGACAGCGGCAGCAATGTGGTCAAAAGCACCGGCACCGGCAGTAACTATAACGCCAATTTCTACCGCAACGACAGCTATAGCCTGACGGACGTTGATGCACTGCAATTGCGCTTCAAGGTAGATAACGGCAGTTCCAATGCTATTTTTGCTATTGAAGCTAACAGCACTCCCTATCTGCGCTTCGGCGCGATTGTCAGCAGTGGCAAGGTCTATGCTCAGTACACGACCGATGGCAGCACCTACCAGAACGCTGGCGATTTGCTGCCCTCCGTGGAGACGAACGCGTGGTATGTGCTGCAAATCGTTGTCAACGACAACGAAGGGTTCACGGTTCAGATTTTCAAGGAGAGCGATCCATCCCAACGCGGGTTGGTGCGCCTGAATCTACCCACCGGGAAAAGTTGGCGTTTCCACCACTGGATTTACAGCGGCAGCGCCTACCTGGATGATTACAGCGAGTTCAACGCCGAGCATTTCGTGTACGACCAAGGCACGAATGGCAAAGGGCGTCGCACCTCGATGTATGACGCATCGGGCAACACCTCCTGGACGTATGATAGCCGCGGGCGGACGACGCAAGAAAACAAAACGCTCAGCGGTGTGACCTACGTCACCCAATGGACGTACAACTCTGCTGATATGCCTCTCACGATGACCTACCCCGATGGCGAACAGGTGAATTATACCTATAACACCCAAATGCTCCTCAAAGGGATGGTAGGCAACAGCACTTACGTAGCCAACACTCTGTATAATGCCTCTGGTCAGGTGGAGCTACAGCAACTGGGACTGACCAGTGGAAATGATAAGCAACTGACCCTGGATTACAGTTACTATCCCTGGGATGGGAGCCTGGGACAAGGTAACAGCCAGGGGCGCTTGAAACAACTGATGATTACCTCAGCCACATCGCCTCTCACCGTGCTGCAAAACCTGACCTACACCTACGATAAAGTGGGCAATATCTCGACCATTTTGGATGCGGTCAACAGTAACCAGAAGCAGTGCTTTGACTACGATACGCTCAACCGCCTGACCAGCGCAGTGGTGGGAATAAACGACAGTTCCTGCAGTGGAGCGGTGGGCAATGGCGAATACACTGACGAGAGCTACAGCTACGATTCAGCGACCGGCAACCTGGCCAGCAAGACCGGCATGGGGACCTACACCTACCCTGGCGCAACCCAACCGCGCCCCCATGCCGTAACCTCCACGACGACCGGCTGGAGCTAC
>CAIQIV010000186.1 GCA_903871905.1 uncultured Chloroflexota bacterium
GCGTAGAAGCGGATGCTGTCGGAGGGCGGGTGCACCAACGGGCGCAGGCGCTCCTTGAGGCGAGCCAGCTCGGCCGGCAGCAGGCAGCACTCAAACACGCTGTACTGCACGCGCTGGCCGAAATCCTGCAGCACCCGGGCGGTCTTCTGGCGGCGGCGGTCATTGGAGATATCGTAGCTGACCAGGAAGAACTGGCGGGGGGGCATGGCTCAGCGCACGGTGAACGGCTGGTAGGCGGGGACCTGTCCCAGGATGTACTGCGCCATGTGATATGCCTGCAGCTCGATCACCCGCCGGTAGGTGGTGCGCTCGCCGCTGGGCGGGTGGACCACCGCCTCATCCAGGCGCGCCTCGAACAGGGAGATGAAGCGGCGGCGGGCGGCGTCCTTGAGATACACCGGGCGGACGGCGGCGCCTGGGGCGGGGGGCTCACCGGCCGGCGGCCCCCCCGCTTCAGCGCCCGGGTGGGCGACCAGGGCCAGCACGGCCGCCTGCGCCGCCAGGAGCAGGCTGTCCTCCGCCGGGCGTTCCGGGCGAGCCGCGGGGCGCGCCGCCGCAGCCTGCTCAAAGTCCGCCAGGCCAAGCAGCGGCCGGTTGACTGCCAGCAGGACGATCGAATCGGCCAGCACCGGGCGGAACTCCTCTTCCAGGTCAAGCGCCATGCTGGGCTTGTTGTAGTCGATGGCGTGGAAGAAGCCCAGGTCAGGGTCCAGCCCGGCCACCTGGCAGGCGCTGATCACCTGGTTGAGCAGCAGGGTGTATGCCAGGGAAAGCAGGGCGTTGATCGGGTCGGGAGGCGGGTAGTACTGGCGCTGCACGAAGCCCCAGGAGCGGCCGTCGCGCGGCGGGCGCAGCACCTGGCGCAGCCCGGCAAAGTACTGGTGGGCAGACAGCCCCTCCAGGCCGCGCACCTCGTCCAGGGTGTGCGTTCCCTCCAGGCGGGCAATGGACTGGGCCATGCCCTGCAGCGCGCTGGCAGCCCAGGCGGCGCCCTCGGCATGACGCCCCAGCAGCACGCGCTGGTTGTGCACCTTGCCGGCGGCGATGGCGCGCGCCGCGGCCAGGGAGCGCTGGGGGTCGCTGACCGCCAGGGCCTGCTGCTGGCGCAGGCGGCTGTGACGGTGCTCGCGCCCCACCAGGCGCGAGACAAAGCCGCCGCGGCTGTTGAGAAACAGCACATCCACCCGGCGCTGGGCCAGGGCGTACAGGGCGGGCGTGGTCAGCCCGGCGCCGCGCCCCATGATCACCACGCGGTCGATCTTGATCAGCGGGATGTCCTGCAGCAGCTCGTCCCCGCGGCGCACCAGCAGGCGCTCCCCCTGCTGGTGGATCTGCACACCCGGTTCGGTGACATACAGAGTGGCCATGGCTCCTCCTCTCTCAGAGTGTCTCTCCCAGCCAGGACAGCTTCTCGGCCGGGGAGAGGATGCGGGTCTTATCCGGGTTGATCTTGAGCTTCAGGTGCGCCAGGGTGCGCAGCGCCTGGTTGAAGGCGCTCTCGGCGGCAGCCTGGTCGGCGCACAGGATCACCCAGTCATCGGCATAGCGCACCAGGTGCAGGCGCTGGCGGCACAGGGCCTGGTCAAAGGGGTGCAGGTAGATGTTGGCCAGCAGCGGCGAGAGCGGGCTGCCCTGCAGCACCCCGGCGGGGGCCGGCCCGGCGCGGCGGTAGAGCAGGAAAGAGGCGGCCGCGGCGGCCACCGCGGCGCCTGCCAGGCCGCCGGTGGTCAGGGCGCTGCGCTGCAGCAGGCGGCGGCCGGAGGGCGAGGCCATCTTGCGCCCCAACCCGCTGAGCGCCGGGCCCGCCCAACTGGCGCCAAACATCAACCCGCCGGCTGCCAGCCGCTGCAAAGCCTGGCGCCGCCAGTCGCTCACCAGGGCGTCCCGCAGCGGGGTGCTGCTCACCGCCAGCGGGGCTTCCCCGGCGGCGCCGGCCAGGGAACGGCCGGGATAGGCATCGTCCGGCCCGCCGCGGTAGGGGTCCTCCCACCCCTTCAGCCCGTCCGCCGGGTAAGGGGCGGAGGGGCGGTAAGGGTAGCCCGGGCCATCCAGCCCGTCCAGGGCCCAGTTCACGCCGCGCTCCAGCGCCCCGGCGGCGCCCTGCAGGCGGCGCGCCAGCTCCGGGGCGGGCTCGTGGGCGGGCCCGGCCTGCGCCACGCCGGCGTCCAGCCAGTCCTGCAGCAGGCGAGCGGCGCGCTCGCTGTGCACCTTGCGCCGCAGCAGGGCCGCCA
>CAIQIV010000187.1 GCA_903871905.1 uncultured Chloroflexota bacterium
TATGTTCCGCGAGAAATCTCTGCCCGTGACACCGAGATTGAGATCGTGATCCGCGGCAAGCCAGTCAAGGCAAAAATTGTCAAGAAACCATTCTACATTCCAGCTTACCGACGTTAGCATCGAAAGAATATTGGTTGGAAACAAACTATTTTTTAAGATGGAGACCATAAGATGACTATTGATCCCAATGCACGCTATACCAAGACCCACGAATGGGTCCGCCAGGAAGGCGATGTGTACGCCTACGGCATCACCGACCACGCCCAGAGCGAGCTTTCTGACATCGTGTTCGTTGATTTACCCGAGCCGGGAGAGAGCTTTTCTGCCGGGGACACCCTCGGGGCCGTCGAATCGGTCAAGGCGGCTTCTGACCTCTTCTTGCCCGTGGCTGGCGAGGTGGTCGCCGTAAATGAGAGCCTGACCGGCTCACCGGAAGTGATCAACTCCGATCCTTACGGCGCCGGCTGGATTATCAAGTTTAAGCTCTCGGACCCTGCAGAATTTGCCGGCCTGCTGTCTGCAAAAGAATATGCCAGTTTGACAGGAGAATAATCATGCCCTATTTACCCGTCACGGATCAAGATCAACGGGAAATGCTGGAAGAGATTGGCATCTCTTCGGTGGCGGATCTCTTCCACGATGTCCCGGAACAGCACCGCTTCCCAGATCTCAAGCTGCCCAAGGCAGTCTCGGAGATGGAGGTGCTGGAGGAGCTGTATGGTATGGCGCTGAAAAACAGCTCTACCGGCTGCTTTGCCACCTTCCTGGGCGCCGGGGCGTACAATCATTTTGTTCCCAGCGCCATCCCTTACCTGGCCAGCCGCGGCGAGTTTCTCACCGCCTACACGCCTTACCAACCAGAGGTCAGCCAGGGGACGCTGCAGGCCATCTTCGAATACCAGAGCATGGTGGCTGAGATGACCGGGATGCAGGTGGTGAATGCCAGCCACTACGACGGGGCGACCTCGATGGCAGAAGCCGCCATCATGGCTGTCAACGTCTCCAATGGCAAGCGCCGCAAGGTCGTCGTTGCGCCGTCTGTCCACCCGCAGTACCGCCAGGTGCTGCGCACCTACCTGCCTGGCAAGCAGGTGACCATCACCGGCGACGAAAACCTGCAGGCCAGCCTGGACGATTTGAAAGCCATGCTGGATAAAGACACCGCCTGCCTGGTTATCCAGAACCCGACCTTCTTTGGCGACTGGCTGCAGGTAAGCGGCCTGGCAGAGGCAGTCCACCAGGCCGGCGCGCTGCTGGTCGTGGTTGCCACGCCGGTCATCAGCCTCGGCCTGTTCACCCCCCCCGGGGAGTACGGGGCGGATATTGTGGTGGCTGAGGGGCAGCCGCTGGGCGCCGGGCTGAACTTTGGCGGCCCGTACCTGGGAATCTTCGCCACCCGCGAACAGTTTATCCGCAAGATGCCCGGCCGCCTGGTAGGCGAAACCACGGATACCGAAGGACGGTGAGGCTATGTCCTGACCCTGAGCACTCGCGAGCAGCACATCCGCCGCGAAAAAGCCACCAGCAACATCTGCACCAACCAGGGCCTGATCGCCCTGATGGCATCCATGTACCTGGCCTACATGGGCAAGCAGGGCCTGCGCCAGGTGGCGGAGCTGTGCTACCACAAGGCGCATTACGCCGCGGCGCAGATCGCCATGCTGCAGGGCTACCAGGTGCTCAATTCGGGCACGTTCTTCAATGAGTTCGTGGTCCAGTGCCCCAAGCCGGTGGCCGAAATCAACCCGCTCCTGCTGAAGAAAGGGATCCTGGGCGGTTACGACCTGGAACAGGATTACCCGGAGCGGAAGAACCAGATGCTGGTGTGTGTCACCGAGATGAACAGCCGGTCCCAGATTGACCGCCTGGTAGACGCCCTGAAAGCGATTTAAGGAGTGTGAGCGATGTGGAACGAACCTGAACCTGTCATTTTTGAGCTGTCTTCGCCAGGACGCACCGCCTTCACGCTTCCCGAAGCCGATGTTCCGCTGGCCCCGCTTCCAGAAGGGAGTGTGCGCTCCGATCTCAAGCTGCCCGAAGTGAGCGAGCTGCAGTTTGTGCGGCATTACACCCACTTGAGCCAGAAGAACTTCTCCATCGATACCGTCTTCTACCCGCTGGGGTCGTGCACCATGAAGTACAACCCCAAGGTGAATGAGAAAGCCGCGGCGATCGAAGGCCTGTCCCAGGTACACCCCCTGCAGCCAGAAGCCTCGGCGCAGGGCAGCCTGGAGTTGATGTATAAACTGCAGGAAGCCCTCAAAGAGATTGCCGGCTTTTCTGCAGTGAGCCTGCAGCCGGCTGCCGGGGCGCACGGCGAGTTCGCCGGCATCCTGGTGATGCGCGCATATCATGAGAACCGCGGCGACACGAAACGCACAAAAGTGCTGATCCCCGACTCGGCGCACGGCACCAACCCGGCAACCAGCGCCATGAGCGGTTTCACCGTGGTGCAGATCCCCTCGGACAAGCGGGGCAACGTGGACCTGGAGGCGCTGAGCGCCGCCTGTGACGATACGGTGGTCGGCCTGATGCTAACCAACCCCAACACGCTGGGACTGTTTGAAGAGAATGTGCTGGAAGTTTGCCAGACGGTGCATGCCTGCGGCGGGTTAATGTACGGCGACGGCGCCAACCTGAACGCCCTGCTGGGCATCGCCCGGCCAGGCGACCTGGGCTTTGATGTCATGCACTTCAACCTGCACAAGACTTTCACCACCCCGCACGGCGGCGGCGGCCCGGGCAGCGGTCCGATCGGTGTGAACGAGAAGCTGGCGCCCTTCCTACCCGGCCCGATCGTGGTCAAAGACGCGGCAGGATATCACCTGTCTGCGCCGGAGAAATCCATCGGGCGGCTGAAAGCCTTCTTTGGCAACTACGGTATGTTCATCCGCGCCTACACCTACATTCGCATGATGGGGCCAGATGGGCTGCGGGCGGTTTCTGAGAATGCCGTGTTGAATGCCAACTATCTGAAGGCCAGGGTCTCGCCGCACTATGCCCTGGCGGTTGACCGCACCTGTATGCACGAGTTCGTGGTGCATGGGGACATCCCCGGCACGGATGTGCGCGCTTTGGACGTCTCCAAGCGGCTGATCGACTACGGTCACCACCCGCCGACCAACTACTTCCCGCTGATCGTGCACGACGCGCTGATGATTGAGCCAACCGAAACGGAGAGCAAGCAGGCTATGGATGCTTTTGCTGATTCCCTGGCTGCCGTGAAGGAAGAAGCGCTCAGCAATTCCGAACTGCTGCACTCCGCCCCGCACACCACCCCGGTCACGCGCCTGGATGAGGTCAAGGCAGTGCGCAGCCCGGTGCTGTGTTACAAAGGATAATTATCCTGTTCTGGAAGCGCCTGGCCGATATGAGCCAGGCGCTTTTTTTATCCAGCGACCTTACAAAAATGTTGGGCTGGACACATCCTATCCACAACCAGGGTAAAATTTGAACACGGGTCTCCTGCAATCCACCAATACAAACGGGATCCGAGATAGGACCATCCATATGCAGCATTACCTGAAAGCGATCCTGGTTATCCTGTTGGGCGCTATGCTCCTGGCAGCCTGCACGGCCCCTGCCACCCCACCCACTCCCACTAGCGGCGCGGGCATCGCCAACCCGGCATCGGAAAACTGCGTCAAGCAGGGCGGTACCCTGACCATCCAGAAACGCGGCGACGGCGGAGAATACGGCGTGTGCACTTTCGAAGACAACCGGCAGTGCGAGGAGTGGGCGCTGCTGCGCGGCGAATGCCCGGTTGGAGGGCTCAAGATCACCGGCTATGTTACCCCTGCAGCCCAGTACTGCGCCATCACCGGCGGGGAATACACCGTTACAGGCGCCAGCAATACAGACCAGGAGCAGGGCACCTGCGCCTTTAAGAATGGTAAGACCTGTGACGCGTGGGATTACTATAACGGAAAGTGCAGCCCTTGATAACACGGGGAGGGGTTGCTACGCAGGGTTTTCATTAAGCCGCGCCAGCTCAGCGCGCACCTCGGCGCACTTCTTCTCCAGGCCCATGCCGTGGTATAAGCCCAGGGCGGCTGTCAGGGCCTGTTCAGCCTGCTGCCGATGGCCCTGGGCAGAACAGGCTTTCCCCAAGACTTCCCACGCCTCAGCCTCATTTGCACGCAAGCCTGGGTCATGGGTCAGCTGCACTGCCTGTCGTGCCATCTGCTCCGCGCTGGCCAGCTCTCCCATCGCCAGGTCAATCCTGCTCAACCCCACCAGCATTTCTGCTTCGCCCTGCAGATCGCCAATATTCCGGGAGATCTGCAGGGCGGTGACCTTGTGCTGGCGCGCCTCAGCATAGCGCTCCTGCGCCGCCATAATATCCCCCAGGTGGCTTAGAGCAGTCACCTCATCGCTGCGCTGACCCAGGCTGCGGATGAGCGCCAGCGCCTGTTCCAGGTTCTGCATTGCCAGGGTATACTGCTGCAGTTCGGTCTGGATCGAGCCGATGTTGCTTAAGGTGCGCGCCTGGTTGAGCTGGTCACCGATATCCCGAGAAATCGTAAGTGACTTTTCGTATAATTCAACGGCCCCTTCCAGGTCGTTCTTGTACCAGGCAATGTTTCCCAGGTTGTTGAGGGTCATACACTCAATGCGGCGTTCCCCCAACTGGCGCACAGGCTCAATGGCCAGGAGATATTTCTCGCGGGCGGCATCATATTCACCCAGGCGGTAATCCACGTTTCCCAGGTTGATCAGGCTGCGCGCTTCGATCAGTTTCATGCCTGCAAGCCGGCCCAACTCGCCCGCCTGTGCCAGGCGCTCCCGCGCTTCTTGAAGCTCGCCCGTCTCTGTTAACGCCCTACCCCACAGCATCATAGCCTGCGCCTGGATCTCTGTTGCGCCGATCTGCTGCGCCAGGTCTATGGAAAGCATGGCATGCTCAATGACCTTAACATGGTCGCTGACCTGTATAGCGTATTCCGCTGAAGCCAGATCAACCTCTGCTCGCAATTCTACTTGCCCTGAAGCCTGCGCCATTACTCTGGCTTCGGCCAGGTCCTCTGCCTGCAGAGAACGCTGGCCGCGCAGATCATACACCCGGCCGCGCCTCAGATGAAGCCGGCAGGCCTGAGCCTGATCCCCATTCGCTAACGCGATTGCTTCCGTGTACAAGCGAACCGCATCTTCGTGGGCATACATCTGCATGGCACGTTCAGCTGACTTACTGAAATAAACCAGTGCAAGCGCCTTATCGCCCGCCTGGAGTGAATGGTATGCCAGCCGGCTGTACTCGGTAGGGCACGCTTTTTCCAACGCGCCAACCGCGCGGCGGTGCAAAATCCTGCGGCGAGCAGGGCTGGCGCTCTCGAGCAGCACAGTGGAGA
>CAIQIV010000188.1 GCA_903871905.1 uncultured Chloroflexota bacterium
AACCTATGCCATTCCAGACCCTCATGCCACACTTTGCCGGAATGCTCAAAGACAGTCACGTTCGACCGTACCTGCGTCTGTGGCTGGAGCTGGCTTCTCTATCTGCTTCAGGCGAAGAATCGTATGGGAAAATGGCACGGAAAATCGGCGATCTTTTTTATGCCTGGCTGGTGACTGAATTACAAGTAGACCGGGAAGAATCACGCGCTGATTTAGCTGCGCTGGCATTTGTCACCATCGAGGGATTTGTCTTCATTGACGCCATAGGTAGAGATGCAATCATTCAAGGAGCGCTGGAAGCCATCACCACAGACTCTGCTCAGTGAGTTTTTTACATTTTCAAATGGTCATTGCGATTATTCCGCTGTGGACCGAGTCGGATGTACGGGTATAATTTCCGGCCGGCGGGGCTGCACTAATTTTATTCAGCCAGGACGAGAGTATCCGGTAGATTCAGCAGCTTGTTACCCATGCCTTAATCCCTGGCAATAAAACGCCGGGGATTTTTATTTGAGGATCCGGTTACTGTAAAGTTACCCTGAAATTTCGTCACCAGGTGACGGAATTTCAGGGCATAATGCCTGTGTGATTCCCCGCAGGCATCTCAAGCAGATTGTTCAGAAGAAACTGGAATCTCATCGCGTTGTGACCTTGGTCGGCCCCAGGCAGCGCGGGCGATTAATGCCAGTGAGAGCAGCTCACGCCGTTATGTGGATTTGCTGCAGGATCTATTCATGGTGCGCCTGCTCCAGCCCTGGCATGCCAACCTGGGAAAGCGCCAGATAAAGTCACCGAAGCTGTATTTCCGTGATACGGGTCTGCTGCATGCGCTCCTGGGTATTCATACCGAAAAGGAATTGTACCTGCATCCCCGCTGTGGCTCATCCTGGGAGAGGTTCGTGATCGAAGAAATGATCAAGACCATCTCCCCAGATGAGGTCTATTTTGGGGGCACATATTCCGGGGCAGAGCTGGATCTGCTCCTGGTGAAAGATGGCCGGCGCATTTGGGTTGAATGCAAGCGTATGGATGCGCCGAGACTGACGCTGTCCATGCGCACTGCAATCCAAGACCTGGAGCTGTCCAGGCTGCTGGTGATCTACCCGGGGTTGAAGCCTTATCCATTGGCGGAGAACATCCAGGTCCTTCCGCTGGCCAGCCTGGCGGGGGATTGGGGCGGGATTTTGGATAGCAATCAAACTACCAGTGCTCTCCCTGGATGAATCGTGCACGAAAATCTCTATAGCCAGTTAGAATATCCAATCCGTGAAAGTGTTATTCCGGATAGCGGAGGAGCGTAGTCACCCAAGAGAAATCCTGAGCCAACCCAAATTTACCAGATTATAGTCACCTTGAAAGGCATCAAGCCGCCGATCTGGCGGCGTATCCTGGTGCGGGTGGAGAGTATCCTGGCGCCCGACCCCGGCCAGCGCTATCCGCAGTGCATCAAAGGCAAGCGCGCCTGCCCGCCGGAGGATGTGGGCGAGACCTGGGGGTATGAGGGGTTCCTGGAGGCCATCCGCGACCCGGAGCACTCCGAATAGGATGAGATACCTGCTGATTGCTCAACCCATGTCATTCCTGGCACGCTGTTTAGGGTGAAGCATGCCTTTTGGTTTAGGTCCTGGAGAGCCCGATCATTCTCCCTCCTCCTGGGGTGAGCATTCCCCATCCAGGGCCAATGGCAGTGTGATGGCGAGCCTGCACTGGTCATGGCCGCGCAGCAGGGTCTCAACGTGTTCAATTTTGACCGGCTGGCCCAAAATCCCCTCCCACAGCCGGCGGTACCAGCCTGCCCCGCAGTAGCAGAAGGTGGGCGAGAGCCTGGAAGGAATCTCGTCGAGATAGGGGTGTACAAATGGGCAGTGGCAGTAAGCCCGGCGCCGCTCGCCGGGTGTGGCTGCGTTCTGATAACCTTC
>CAIQIV010000189.1 GCA_903871905.1 uncultured Chloroflexota bacterium
ATGGCTGATCAATAGAACGAATACCAGGGTCTGAAGAGATCAAATCCGCCAGGAAGGTCGATCCCCCTCTGCGGCTGGAATAGAGCAGGAGGTTTGGTTTTTTTCCCTGGCGATACAGGTAGGATTCCGGCAATTTTGGATAAATGACCCGATCGATAGAATGTTTAATTTGTGACAGCATGGATTCGCCGCTTCCCTTTTCTATGCATGGATGCAAGGTGGCCCTCAGCACCAGCCGCGGCGCCATCTGCATTTCGTGTGCTTGGTTCAATCAAATTTTAAGGTATGCCTTCGTTTTTTATGGTGGTAGATAGGCAGCAATAATCGACTCGCTGAGCCCCATAGCAACGCCTATCACCGGCGTCGAATACCACTGCATATAGAGTGGATTGACAATTGCCACCACCATCGCTCCCAAATAACACAAAGCCAACCCCAGGACAACCGCACCCATTTTGGGATCAGAAATTCTCCTCCAATTTTTCAACCCACGGTAAATAAACAACACGGATAGGCTGAAAAAAAAGAAATAGCCCAGCAAACCAGTTTTTACCAACAGGTAAAGATGTCCATTATGCATGTACCTGCGTCCATCAAAACCCGGGCGGTCGCGGCGGAAAACAAAGGGACGATACATCGCCCCCAGGCCGGTTCCAATGACCGGCGTCTTCATTAACCTTCTGAAGCCGTGCTCATATTCGAAATCTCTCCAGCGCAAGCTGCTCTGCGAGGATTGGTAGGTCTGTTTTTGCGTAAGCGAATACAACCGCTGAAACGAAGCAGATAATAAATGCGAATAATCAGATTCCGGATAGAGGGCCATCACTGCCAGAGCCAGGATGGCTATGGGTATACCAACCGCTACCCAGCTCAAAAACCGGCGCTGGAGCTGACGGGGCACAACCAGGAACAGCAGTGCCATGCTGATTAGCGTGCCAATCCAAAAACTGCGGTTAAAGGTCAGCAGGACTCCCAGGATGATCAGGACAGTCATGCTCCAGCGAAATAGCGAGCTCCTGTCCGGTTTTTCAGTCAGCAGCATGACCAGCGACACCGCCATCACAAACAGGAGAAGCGACTCTCCAGGCGTCAGTATGCGGGTGACGCCCTGGATCGTTGCACCCTCAACATCCAGAGTTTCCACGCGACCTGGAACAATAGGGTTAGAGGGACCCAGTACATACTGCACCACCACCGACACTGCTGCAATGATCGCCAGGAAAAACAGGCTTTTTATAAAGAATCGGATTTGATTCTTGTCTCGCAGAATATTGATCACCGCAAAAAAGAGCAGGTAGTGATTGAAAACCCGCAGTTCTCCCAGGCTTTCTTCCAATGTGAGGCTGTGCGCAACATAAATATGGTATAGGGTCGATAAGAGACCCACCAGGTAAAACAGAAGAAACAAAATTCCCAATGGAGAGAGACGAATCTTTCGATCGGAATAGACCAGTGACTGAACGATGATATAGGCAAACAGGGCAAAAATGATCAGATCTGTGAGCATTAATCTGCCCAGACCAAAGGAAGCGCGCGGCAGGCCGTTTTGCGGGATCACGGTCGATGTCAGCACCAGGTATCCCAATATGGCCAATTCAGGTTTCTTGATTACCAACAGGATCAGGCAGACCGCAAGGAGCCCTGCCAAAACCCACACTGGGGACAAAACCAATGAGGCTGCACCCAGGACAAGTCCAGTGAGCAGTGACAGTCCCGCACCAAAGAATAAACCGCTTGGCCGCATCCGATCCCGCAGTCGAAAAATTTCCATCATAGGTCTCCCCTCTGTCGATCTTCTCCCACCATAGTCGCGAGATACTGCAAAGTACGGTTGACGATAATCTCGTTGGAATAATTCTCGCGAACGGTCCGGACGGCGCTGCGCCGCAGCTTGATCAACCGATCTTCATCGGAGAAGAGGTGCATGATCCGATCAGCCAGCACTTCTGGTTCATCTACCGGCGCCAGCAAACCATTTTCTCCATCCACAATGATCTCCAGCGCTCCCCCTCGCGCGGTGGCGATTACCGGCAGCCCCTTTGACATGGCTTCCAGGATCACCCCTCCGAAAGGTTCAACCCAGCGCGAAGGGAAGATCAGGGCGCCGTATTTCGCATACAGGCTGATCACCTCGCTGTGCTCCTTGGCGCCCAGGAAATGGACATATCTATCCAGATCTGAAGATGTAACCAGGGCTTTTAGCTCATCCATGTACTCCGCCGATCCTGTGCCCACCACATCCAGCCGGACATCATGCCTTTGATATTTATTCACCACATAGCTGACCGCGCGGATCGCCGTATCGGGAGCCTTCTCCGGGCATAATCGAGCCACCAGCAGCAGCCGAATCCCGTCCTTGCCATTCGCAAAAGCCGTCAGATCAACGCTCTCATCCAGGATCCATTCAGAAGGGACGCCTCTGGGGATCACGGTGATGCTTTGCTCTGGGAAACCCACTTCCACGTAGCTGTCCTTCAGAGACTGGCTGATGGAGATCAAATGCCGCAGATCCAGGTCCGCAAAATCCCCGATCCCAAACATCACTGTGCGATACAGCCGTTTGAAGGGACTTGGATCGGAAACCAGCTCGGTTTTCAAATTCGATAACCAATAAGCTTCCAGGTTAAACGCTGTCGGTATCCCCAGATCCTGGACAGCCAGGACAGGGCTGGGTCCCAGGTATTGCATATTCCAAACAAAGACCAGGTCCGGGTTCAAGTCCTTTGCCACCTGGCGGGTCAGGGCATAGTTTCTGCGCGTCCAGTATGCCCAGGCAAGCTGGTGCCACCTGCGGTTCAAGCGCAGGACATCAAATTGATGTTCGGCAGGTGTTACATCGCGAAACGGGGAGGCATACAATAAGCGATGCACCGGGCCATCGTCCGGCTGATCATCTGGCCACTTGATGGTCAGCACCGAAACTTCATGCCCTCGCCGGGAGATTTCCCCCACAATTTCATGGCATCTCAGTTCGTATCCTCCAACAGAATGAGGAGGATACAGATCACTCAGCACCAGGACCTTCATGGCTTTGAGCCTCGCAGTCCCAACCAGCGCCGCGGGAGCCAGGATTCGATTCCGGTGCTCTGGATCAGCATCCTGATATCTTTTATCGAAATGACGGAGAATAAAAAGCAGGCTGCCAGGAAGATGCCAACAAAACCCACCCTGAGCAGAAAATTCTGGGGGTTAAGCAGGTAAGCTAACCCTGTCCACACGATCAGGATGAGGACCGGCTTTTGATATGCCGATATGCGCACGATCAAATGTTTGCGCAGATAAAACGCATTCAACGGGTTTGTCAGGATCGGACCAACCACACTGGTGATGGCTGCGCCAATCACCTTCAACTGCGGGATCAATACCAGGTTACCAACGATGCTTGCTATAAATTGGACCATGTTGATCATCGGGATCTTGCTGGATTCGCCCACTGCCACCAGGGCCGTTCCCAGGATGTTCCCGATCAACGAAACACACAGACTGAACATCAACAGCTTGAATACAAAGACACTGTCCAGGTATTTATCTGAAAACAGCAGCAGGATGATCTCTTTACCAAACAGAAAGCTGATCGCACAGCCAAGGGTGGTGAAGAAGGTGACAATGCGATTAGATTCATTGACCAACGTCGCTGCAGTGTCCAATTCACCCTGTAGGTACTTTTTTGAAAGAAAGGGAAAATAAACCGACCGGAATGGATCAAACAGCTGGCGCAGCGTGTCCGGGATGCGGCGGGCGACCTCATACACGGCGATCTCCGCCGGTCCCATCATCGCCGCGATGATCAGGGTGTCAATCCGCATAAAAACAAAGCTCATGATGTTATTAAGCTGCAGGGGAAAGCCAAAAACCGCCAGTTCTTTGAAGATATCCCACTGAAAAGCGATGCGCTTCTTAATCGGAATAGAAATATATGCATAAATACAAGAGACGAGTGAGGATAACGCCTTAATCAAGATCAGGGTGCTGATATTACCCTTCACCACAAAAACCAGCACCAGCAGCAGGAAAAAATTGACCAGGCTGGCGAGCAGGTCTGCCACCCCCATCTTGAAGAACAGCAGGAACCCCTGCAGAATTGCCCTCAGCAGGCTGCGCAGGCTTTCCAGGAGAAACAGCAAAGGTACATAAGCAAACAACTCTGGTACCAGAGAATCACCAAACAACTTCTTCAAGAGCGGTTGGCCAAACCAGGCCAACAGGAGAGCCAGAAAGACCATCCCCATCCTGAGGATGACTGCCGTGCTGATAAACCGAATCTTCTTCTCCTCCGTGTCCGCGCCCGCAATGAAGCGGGAAATAGAAAGTTCAAGGCCAAAAGTGCTGATTTGAAACAGGAAGGTCACCACCACCAGGACAAGAGTATAAGCCCCAAAAACATCCTGGGAAAAGTAACGGGTAACGATCACCGTATTGGCCAACCCCAAGACCATGCTGATGATACTGAAAGCCCCTAACGAGATGGTGCTCGTTACCATACGTGGATTCTGGGATCCCGTCATACGACTCCTGGCCTGCATGCAAAGAAACAATCAATGCCCGCTTTGTGCAGGGGATTAAGTTTGAAATCTGGATTGGTTGGCCCATGTAAAGCTCTGGCACTCAGGAAGGCCAGAGCTTTACATGGGTTGGTTCTCAAACCTGAACGCCTGGATAGGACCCAGCGCCGGGTCAGGCCTGGTAAAACTCCTTGATGGCTGCAGCCGTCGCATGGATCTGCTCATCGGCCAGTTCAGCAAACATCGGCAGAGATACAATCTCACTCGCTGCCTTCTCCGTGACCGGAAAACTTCCAGCATGATACCCCAGTTCTGGAAACGCTTTCTGCAAATGGATCGGGATCGGGTAATGAATCCCGGTGAAAACGCCCTTCTCCTTCAAGAAAGCCTGCAGCCGTTCGCGCTCTGGGGCGCGCACAATATACAGGTGATAAACATGCTCTGCATAACTGGCCACCTTGGGGGTAGCCACCCCACTGTTGACCAGGAGCTGATCATACAGCGCAGCATGGGAGCGGCGGGCCTGGTTCCACTGATCCAGGTATTTAAGCTTCACGCCCAGCACTGCCGCCTGGACTGTGTCCAGCAGTGAGTTGTAACCCTTCACATCATGGTAGTATTTCTGGCTCTGGCCTTCATTGCGCATAATGCGGATACGGTCCGCCACCTGGGGGTCATTGGTGACCACCATCCCGCCATCCCCATAACACCCCAGGTTCTTGGCGGGGTAGAAACTGAATGCCGAGGCATGGCCAAAGCCTCCAACCCGCTTCCCTTTATAGCGCGCCCCATGTGCCTGGCAGGCATCTTCAATGACGATCAGATTGTGTTTGCGGGCGACATCCAGGATCGGATCCATATCTGCCGGCTGCCCATACAGGTGTACCGGGATCACCGCCTTTGTGCGCGGCGTGATCGCCCGTTCAAAGAGCTCTACGTCCATATTATAGGTAACCGGATCCACGTCAACCAGGACCGGGGTGGCCCCAGTGTGGGAGGCCGCAAACGCCGTGGCAATATAGGTGTTTGCCGTGGTAATCACCTCATCACCCGGGCCGATGTCAAAGGCGCGCAGCGACAGTTCCAGCGCAGACGATCCGCAGTCCACCCCAATGGCGTGATCAACCTCGCTGTATTTGGCAAAAGCCAGCTCAAATTCTGTGACCTGCTTTCCCAGGATGTATCCTCCACCTCTGACCACATCCAGAATTGCAGAGTCAATCTCAGGAGCAATCGTTTGGTATTGTGCTTTCAAATCGACAAATGGAACGTTCATTTTGTAACTCCTGGCTCGCTTTGGTTCTTCTTTATTGGGCGGGCTGGGTTTCCAGCCACAACCGCACCAGGGGGGACATCGTGGGTGACCACGCTGCCCGCTCCTATTATCGCATTTTCGCCCACCGTGACCCCACATAAAATAGTGGCATTACTGCCAATCGAGGCGCCCTTCTTGATCGTGGTGGGGACGCACACCCAATCCGCTTCCGTCTGGGCCGTTCCATCCGCGTTCGTGGCATGAGGATACTTATCGTTGATGAACATCACCCCATGACCAATAAAGACATTATCCTCGATCGTCACCCCTTCACAGATAAAGGTATGGCTGGAGATTTTCACATTACAGCCAATCCTGGCCCCTTTTTGGATTTCAACGAACGTGCCCACCCGGCTGCCATCACCAATCTCGCAGCCATACAGGTTGACAAAGGCATAGATGCGCACATTCTCTCCCAGCCTGACATCCGGAGAAATGCGCAGGAAATCCCCGGTTACCATGATTAGAGCATCTCCTGGTGCGAGCCATTCATCATTGAACGTTGAGCGGCCTCCAGGATCCTCACCACCTTGAGCCCCACCCGGCCCGAGCTTTGGGGCTCGGTATGGTTGCGCACACAATCAATAAAATGCTGGATCTCGATACGCAGCGGTTCGGTAAAACGAATGTTTGGAATACGCACATCCCCATAACGATAGGAGAATTGGAAATCGCCAAAGGTGTCGGTGTATTCCGGAGCTTCCACGCCTTTATCGTAAATTTTTATTTTTTCCAATGCCTCAATATCGTTATAAACTACCATTTTCTTGCTGCCCACTACCGTCACCCGGCGGACCTTGCAAGGATCAAGCCAGCTCACATGGACATGCGCCAGCAGGTTATTGGGAAAGACCAGGTTCATGTAGATTACATCATGGGTTTCTTTGAACACGCATGCCGTACCAAAAGCATTCACCGAGATCGGATCCTGGTCCATCAGATACAACAGGATGGAGATGTCATGCGGAGCCAGATCCCACATGGCATTTAACCCGCCCTGGAACAGGCCCAGGTTCAGGCGCGCCGTGTCCAGGTAATATATTTCTCCCACATCCCCGCTTTTCATCAACTCTTTGAGCGCTCTCACTGCCGGGTTGTACTCAAATGTATGTCCCACCATGAGCACGCATCCATTTTTATCTGCAATCTCAATCAACTCCTCGGCGTGCTCCGAGCGCAAGGTGATAGGCTTCTCCACCATCACGTTCAAGCCCCTGGAGAGACACTCTTTTGCCAGTGCGTGGTGGGTCGGGGTGGGTGTGGCAATCACCACCGCATCCAGTCCCTGGTCTAAAAGCTCTTTATAGTCCTTGGTCGCAATCACTTGTGGATAGGTGCCATGGATATATTTAAGCCTCTCTTCACGCAGGTCAGCCACGCCAACAAGAGAGGTCTGGGGATTCTCAAAGAAATTGCGGATCAAGTTCGGACCCCAGTATCCTGCTCCGATAACGCCAACCTTTACACAGTCCATGTATATCTCCTTATTTGAACTCAAGGCATAAAGGATTATTCCGCACCCTTCCCTTTTAATACAGTGATGGGTGTCATCAGGATGATCCATAAATCCAGCCAGAACGACTGGCGCTGTACATATTCTACATCCAATTTGACCTGTTCGTCAAAATCCGTGGTACACCGCGCTACAACCTGCTGCAAACCGGTCAGCCCAGGTAAGGCCTGCAGGCGCTCAAGATGCCAGGTCTGATACACATCCACTTCGTAGGCGATCGCCGGTCGGGGACCAACCAGGCTCATCTCTCCTCGCAGGACGTTGATCAACTGCGGCAGTTCATCCAGGCTGGTCTTGCGAAGGAATTTACCCATCCGGGTAATTCGTGGATCGCTCACCAGCTTGCGAATATGTGTATCCTGGCCCTGAATTTCAGCCATCTTTGCCTGGTCATTATGGATCAAAGCCTGCACATACGCCTTGTGGATGGCTGGATCTGCATTGACCACCATGGTGCGGAACTTGTAGCAGGGAAACTCAATCTTTTCCCACACAGCCCGCCCACAGCGGACCACCCGTCTGGCGCCCACTCGCTTCTGCACAAAGAACGCCGGGCCGGGAGAGTCCAGTTTTACCAGGACAGCCAGCAGGACAAATAATGGAGCCAGGAAGAACATCGCCGTTCCCGCCAGGATAATGTCCAACATACGCTTGGCGGCATAATATCCAGCTTTATCTTCATTGCGGATTATCGATGACACCTGGTCAATGACGGGGAGAATATTGGTAGAGATCTGGAGTTGCATTCATTCCTCCTTGAAATTCCTAATTCTGGTTGCTTCCTTGCATTGCAGGTTGACTCTGCTCAGGCGGTTGCGCCTTGAGCTTCTGGGCAAGGGTTGCCTGCTTTCGCAGATAATATTTACTGCCTGAAACACCTTCAGCGTAATTAATCACCAGCCCGACACCGGTAACATGGTGGTCGTGCAGCGTCCGGCTTACCTGGTCCAATTCATCCTGGCTGATCCTTGTTCGTTTGACAACCACCAGGATTAGGTCCACCAACTGAGCTACCAGGGATGCATCAGTAACTGGGAGCAGATCTGGTGTATCGATGACAATATAATCATATTTCTCTTTCAAAGCACGAAACAGCGTCTTCAAACCCGGCCTGGCCAACAGTTCAGCCGGATTGGTGGGCATGGGGCCAGCCGGGAGCACAGACAGACCTGTCACCTGCGTCCCAAGCACCACACTTTCAACCTCCACTCCCTTATCCAGGATTGTGCTCAAACCCAGGTTGTTCGACAATCCAAAGGCCGCATGAATAGCCGGCGAACGCATGTCCCCATCAATCAAGAGCACCCGCTTCCCAACCTGAGCCAGGGAAAATGCCATGTTTGCACTGACCACCGTCTTTCCATCCGCCAGCCTGGCGCTGGTTACCTGAAGAAGTTTTGGCCCATCTGGTCCAAGCATCGAAAACAGATTGCCTCTCAACCAGCGGCATGCTTCGCCCAGAGGGGTATATTCGCTGTCAGGCGGAAACAATTGAGTCTTGGCCGCCTGAGGGATGCGGGCAACTACAGGATATTCGCTTGCCGCCTCGATTTCCTTGCTGGAATACAGGTCTTTATCAACTGCCTGTAGGACCAGGGCCAAGGCCACCCCACCCATGAGGCCTACCAACCCTCCCAATAGCAGGTATAACACTACATCTGGGTCCGTAGGCACAACAGGCGTCGCCGCAGGCTCCACGACAGAGATTGCCCCGGCGTTAATCGCCTCGCGCACCCGGGCTTGTTCGTATTGGTCGAGCAGGGCCTGGTATGTGCCCTGTACCAGGTCAACCTGCTGTTTTTTGGCCGCTACCTTCTCCGTATCTGATGGAACAGCCGATGCCAACACCTGATATTCTGCCTTCAGCCTGTTCAGCTCACCTTCCTGTTGTTTGAGCTGCTGGCTGATATAAACCGAAGGGTTTCCATTGATCCCTGCAATCAGAGTCCTGCCCCTCTCCGTCAGGATCTCTGCCATGGTATTGACCACTGCTTTTGCCGTTTGGGGGTCCGGGTAAGCAGCCGAAATGTTGATTAACTCGGTATCAGAAACCAGTTCAACGCTGATCTTGGGAATGGTGGTGAAACCCACTCTCTGGCGCAGTTCATTTAGCACTGGAGCACTGGTGGCAACAATCGTATAAGTGTTCAGCAGCCTATCCATATAGGACGAATCGGTATAACCCTGGGTATCACGCACGGATACCCGCAGCGTTGTCGTCGCCACGTATTTGGGCACAGTCAAGGCTAATCCGAGTGCCACCACTGCGACGGTCACCACAAAAGTGATTACAATGACCCACTTCCGCCGCCATAATATTGCTAATACTCTACTGATTTCCATGACCCTGCTCCAATATTGCCATTATCTTTGCACGCTTGATCGATCTGCTGCTTTTCGGTTATTGATCTTTGTTTTGATAAGTACGATGGTTATATATTTGTAAGGAGTACCCCATACGTCCATGGGTTACGATTATTGACGGCTGAGAGGTGTCTCCGCCCAATTTCCTCCGGAGCAAATAGATTAAGTATTTGATCCGGTTATTCACTCTGCGCGAAGCCTCACCCCAGACCTCCATTGCAATCGCCTGTTGAGTCACCGGTTCATCAGGATGGCGTGCCAACAGCGCGAGGATTTCAAACTCCTGGTTCGAGAGATGAATTTCCTGGTCCATAAAGCTGACATGGCGGGTTTTCATATCGATTACCAGGCCAATATTCGGGAAAACCAGGCGGCGAGCCGGCGATCCTTTTTCACTGCGACGCAAGACAGATTGTACCCGGGCGACCAGTTCCGCATCATGAAATGGCTTGACAATAAAATCATCTGCACCAGCCTGCAGGCCTTCCACCACGTCCCAATCAGTTGTCTTTGCGGAAACAAAGATTATCGGGGCATTGCCCAGCTGGCGCATTTGCCGCATCACCTCATACCCATTGCACCCCGACATTTTTATATCCATTAAGACCAGGTCCGGCAGGAGCAATGCATACTTCTTCAAAGCCTGGCTGGCGTCGCCTGCA
>CAIQIV010000190.1 GCA_903871905.1 uncultured Chloroflexota bacterium
CCCGCCCTGCTGGTCGGGCTGCTGGCCGGCGCCTGGGTGGACCGCCTGGCCCGCCGCCCGCTGATGATCGTTGCCGACCTGGGGCGGGCGCTGATCCTGTTTTCCATCCCGCTGGCGGCCTTTGGCGGCCTGCTGCGCATGGAGCTGGTCTACCTGGCGGCGCTGGTGACCAGCATCCTGGGTATTTTCTTTGACGTGGCTTACCAGTCTTACCTGCCCGGTCTGGTGGGCAGGGAGGCGGTGGTGGAGGGGAACAGCAATCTCTCGGCCAGTGCTTCGGTGGCCGAGTTTGCCGGTTTCAGCCTGGGGGGCTGGCTGGTGCAGCTCTTTACCGCCCCGGTTGCCGTACTGATTGATGCCTTTTCCTTTGTGGTCTCTGCACTGACCCTGGGGCTGATCCGCACCCGCGAGCCGCGGTTTGCGGCGCAGCAGGCTTCTGAGCAGGCGCCGGACATCCGCCGCGAGGTGGCTGACGGGCTGCGGGCGGTGGCTCGCCATCCCCTGCTGCGGGCCAGCGCCGCGGCGGTGCTGCTGCGGGAGATTGCCATGGGTATGTACGGGGCGCAGGTGGTGCTGTTTATGAGCCAGGGGTTGGGCTTCAACCCGGGTGTGCTGGGAATGATCTGGGCGGTGGGCGGCCTGGCTTCCTTCCTGGGGGCGGTGATGGCGCCGTATGCAGCCCGCTGGCTGGGCGCCGGGCGGGCGATGGCCCTTGGGCTGGCGGGTTATGCCGGGTTCATCCTCCTGGTTCCCCTGGCCCAGGGGGCGACTCTGCTGTCCGCCTTGCTGTTGATCGCCCAGCAGTTTGGCGATGGCCTTTACGTGGTGTACGAGGTGAACCAGGTCAGCCTGCAGCAGGAGGTGACGGATGAGCGTCTGCTGGGCAGGGTGAATGCCAGCATTCGCTTCCTGGCCCTGGGAGGCGGCTTGCTGGGAGCGCTGGTGGGCGGCTGGCTGGGGGAGTTGCTGGGGGTGCGCGGTGTGCTGCTGTTGGGCGGCTGTGGCACGCTGTTGGCGGCGCTGAGGCTGGGATTTTCGCCGCTGTGGGGGTATGCTGGTCAAAAAAGTTGACGGGACGTCAAAATGTAACTACAATGTAGTAAGAAGGTGAAGATTCGCTAACAGGAGGCAGGCTTGGAGCACGTGCAGCGGCGGGTGTGGGTCATCCTGGCAGGAGGGGTGCTGCTGGCGCTGTTGTGCGTGGTGGGTTGGGGAGGGATGTGGCTGTGGCGGCGGGGTGGGGAACAGGCTCGGGCGACCGAGATGCGCATAGCCGAACAGGCTACCCCGCGCAGCCAGCCGACCTCCATCTCGGGCGAGCAGCCTGGTTTTTCTCCTCTCCAGCCAACCGGCGCCCTGACCGTTCCCGTCGAGATCCCGGCCGCGGGCCCGACCCAGGGAGCTACCCCGGTCACCTCTTATATTCCCCTGGTTCCTCTTTCCCCGCCTCCGCTGCCCGCGCTTACACCTACCGGGGTGCTGACCATGCCGGCTGAACTCCCGGTCACCGGCCCCAGCCAGGTTACCACGACCCTGGAGCTGGCGGCCAGCGGGGATGCCATGATCGATTCATCCCGCCCGGCGGAGAACTTTGGTGCGGCCGGTCTGGAGGCTGGTTGGCTCATCTCAGGGACTGTGCGCCGCTCCCTGCTGCAGTTCCCACCGCTGGAACTCCCGGAGGGGGCGGAGATCCAGCAGGCCTGGCTGGAGGTGGCTCTGTTGGAAGGGGATGGGCAGGTGCAGGCGGCGCGCATCACCTCGCCCTGGCAGGAAGCGGGGCTAAGCTGGCAGGCCCAGCCTGGCTATGACCAACCGCTCGCCCAGCCTGTACAGGCGGGCCAGCCGGGTGCGGTGCAGCACTGGGATGTGTCAGAAATGGTCAAAGGCTGGCTGTCTGGAGAGTTTATAAATGAAGGCATAGCCATGCTGGAGGTGGCGGGCGTAGACGGCGACTCGGCCTATGCCAGCCGGGAGAGCGGCACCCCGGCGCTCCTGCGTATCACCTACACCACCGGCGGGGAGCAGCAGGCGGAGCCCCTGGTTGAGCAGGCGGCAGAGGTGCAGGCCGACCGCTACGAGGGCGCCAGCAGCCCGATCATTGTCACCGGCAGCGGCCTGGACGATCTGACCATCACCCCCGGCGACAGCGACATCTTTCGCTTCCGTGCGGCGCAGTACCTGTCCCGACTGCACCTGTCGGTAGTATACCTCCCTGACCAGGGGGACCTGACCCTGCAGGCATCCGGCGCCAGCCTGGCGCAGGGAGCTTCGCGCCTGGTGGGGAAACGCTATACCACGCTGTCGCTGGACAGTGGTCCGCTGTGCGTGGGGCAGGCTTTTGAGTTCCAGGTGAGCGGAGCCAACCCGGCGGTGAGCAGCGCCTACACCCTGGTGGTTTCCCCCGAGGCCAGGGAGGGGCTGCAGCCCGACCGCAGCGAGGGTAACGATGATGCCAGCCTGGCCACTCCCATCAGTTCCACCCGCCAGACAGGTTTTGTCCCGCTGCTGCTGCCTTCCTGTACCAGCGGGCCCAACCTGCATACTGCCCAGGATGTGGATGTCTACAGCTTTACCGTGCAGACCGAGGATATCGATGCCCAGTACACCGGGTTGTACGCCCACCTGGTTTCGCATTTCAAGCTGGAGGCTGAACTGTACCGGCAGGGGTCGCTGTTGGGCAGCGATACGGGCGACGAGGTGGAGATCGACCTGGCCGGGGCTCAGCCGGGAAACTACCTGTTGTATGTCACTGGCTCCCAGCCAACGGCCTACAGTATGGCAGTGCATGTTTACGACCCCCAGGCCGCCCCACGGGCGGATGAGCTGGAGCAGTGGCTGCAGGGCAGCCTGGGAATGTCAGCGGGGGAGGTCCTGCCTGAGTGCCGGGCCTGCCCGGCGCTGCCGGACTGGCTGCAGGTCTATCCCTGGGACGGGTCAACGCGACTGGCGCTTCAGGAAAATGGGGTGAAAATGCTGGAGGCTTATGAGCCGATGGTTGAGGTCTCCCTGGGGGGCGGGCCGCGCTACTTTGTGCTGGGAGGGGAACGCGGCGGCACGCTGCGCCTGCAGCTCACCCCGCTGCCGGGCGGCACCAGCCAGTGGTTGGACCGCTCGGGTTTCTCCGCCCAGGCGCTGGACAGCCAGGGCAGCACGTTCTGGAGGGTGGAGGACACCAGCAACCAGACCCAGGTGTTGACGTCTATGAAGCCCTATACGACCTATTTTCTGCTGGTCAATGGCCCGCCAGGAATGGGTCTGGATTTGAGCGTTTTCCTCCCGTCGCGCAGTTATTACCTGCCCGCGGTCAGCAAATGATCAGGGGAGGGATGGTGAAGGTCTCAATCCTGTGCAGGCTGGCCCTGGTGGGCCTGTTGTGCGCCGCCTGTGCGGGTGCGCCGCCGCAGCCAGCGGTAGAGGTCACGCCTGTGACTCCCACGGCTTTGGCTGTTCCACAGCAGGCAGCCGCAGCGCCGACTGCGGCACCTACCATCACGGCGCTTGTTCCCGCGCCAACAGAGCTGCCAACCGCGGCGGTTCTGGCGCCGACCATGCCCGGCGTCCAACCCACTTCCGCCGCCGGCGGGTCGATGGAAGCCGCCCTGCCCAGCCCTACGCCGGTGGGCAGCACCTCGGAGCAGAATGCGGCTGCCAGGGGTCCGGTGATCGGCGGCGCAGACGGGATCGCCTACCTGTCCGGCGGCGAGATCTGGGCGGCTGGGCTGGATGGCAGCGGCCTGCATCAGTTGACGTCAGATGGGGCGGAGAAGTCCAATTTACAGTGGGACGTGGGAGGGCAGGCGGTGCTCTACCTGCAGGGAGAGTGCCTGAGCTCTGCTGGCCTGGAGGGGGCGGGGGTGGAGGACGTGCTCTGCCTGGATAATATTGAGACTTTCTCGGCTTTTGAAGTTTCCCCGGATGGCAGCCAGCTGGCGCTGAGCGTGAACAACCAGCTGTATCTCGTGCCGTATGACCGGGAGCGCCTGCGGCAGGTTTCCCGCCTCCAGGACCTGGCGTCCCTGGCTGGCTGCCAGCACTTTGCTCCGTACCAGGCGGCTTTTGTGAAGAGCATGCGCTGGAGCAGGGATGGGCGCAGCCTGGCGCTGTTTATCATGGCCATGCCGTCCTTTGTGCGGGTCTACGACGTTTCACAGTGCACGCCGCAGCCGCGGCTGCTGGCCGGGATCACCGAAAAGCGCTTCCAGGTGGATCATAACAAGTCGGCGCTGATGATCGACTTTGCCTGGGACGGCGCCCGCTGGTTTGCCATGAACACGGTGGAGCGCAACCTGTGGTACGGCGACCTGCAGTTGATGGATTACCCTTTCATGCAGGATGTGAACCAGCTCAAGCTGCAGGCGCGGGCAAACCCGCTGGGTGGGCGCTGCTGCTACAGTGCAGCCCGTTTCAGCCCGGATGGCTCCTACCTGCTGTTTGCCTTCCAGGATATGGCCCAGGGAGCCGGCGCCCAGACGCACCTGTATTACATCCCCCTGGAGACCCTGGGCAGCGGTGGAGAATATGCGGAGCTGCCTCTGCCGCCCATCACCGATCCCCGTGCAAACCCGCGCCCGGTCTTGCGCCGTATCCCTTGAGCAGGATGTCTCAGGTGCGCAGTGATCCAGGGGCGGTATATCATAGTGCGTTGGGGCAGGTTATTTGCTGTACCCTTGTGGTATGATTGGGGTGATCTGGCACGAATCATGCAAGAATCCGGTCAAATTTGTGAGGAGATAGAACGATGGATAACCCAAAAACTGATTCCACAGATGATTTTCCTCTACCTGGTTCAGAGGATTCAGCTGCCGCACCTTTAGCCTCGGGAGGAAAGTCCTTGTTTGGATCTCCTGCACCTGCGGCTTCAGAGGCAGCTCCAACCCCACCCGCGGCTCCAGAAGGCGCCCCGGCTCCTGCCCCGGAGGGTAAAAAGCCGGCCAAGGAAGGGGCGGTGAGCATGCGCGTGGTGGGTGTGCTGGCCGGGATTCTGGTGGTGTTTGCCTGTGCGGTGGCTGCGTTGTTGGCGGTGCGCATTTTGCGCCCGGCTAACCCGTCAGCCACCGAGGCTGCAGCAACCGAGGCAGCAGCCACCGAGGTGATGCAGGTTGAACAGCCTACTGGTCTGCCGCTGACCATGCCCAGCGCCGCGCCGCTTGAGCCGCTGCCCACGCTGGCGCCGGTGGAGACCCTGCCGGCTGTGGCAGAGACCGCGCCGGCGGTCACTGCAGCGGTTGAGGTCAGCGCCACGCAGCCTGTCCCGGCTGAGGCGGCTGCCCCGACCGAGGTAGCGGGGGCTATCCCCATCACCCCGGTTGCCCCGGCGCAGGCCGGCGCTGCAACGCCAGCCGCGCAGCAGGGGATCTCACCCGTTATCCCGGTCCTGCCGGTGACCTCCACCCAGCCGCTGGCGCAGGCCACGGCCGCGGTGGTTCCGGTGCTTCCGTTTTTCGCCACCCAGCTGGCGCTGCAGCCCGCGGCCCAGGTGACGGTACCGGTGATCCCGGCCGTGTCGGTCACGGCGACCCAGCTTGCGCCTCAGCCTTCAGTTCAGGTGACTGCGGCGGTCATCCCGGCCCAGCCAGCAGCCCCGACGATTGCGGTGGCGGTCCCGGCCCAGCCCACCTCCCAGGAGCTGCTGCCTCTGATCCCGGTCATGCCGGAGACCTCTACCCCGCCTGCCCTGGCCCAGCCCGCGCAGCAGGCACTGGCCACCTTCCCGGTGATCCCCATCAC
>CAIQIV010000191.1 GCA_903871905.1 uncultured Chloroflexota bacterium
AAAAAATAGCTGCCTGCAATATGTATATTATAGACCATACTTATCCAAAAATAAAGAGGTATTTTTACTGAATTCTTTGACAGGATGGGCAGGCTCAGATATAATAGGTATTAATATTAATCATTAATTTCATTAATTATATAGGCAGGTACAGCATGTCAAATATCCACCCTGGAAACAACACAGCCCTGCAGCAGGCAGTTGACAGCTTCTGGGAAGTGATCCCGGCAGCCTGGCAGCAGGTGCGCGCCCAGATCCGGGACGTGTCTGCCATCCAGCACGACATCACCGTGGAGCAGTTTCACATCCTGCGTCACATCCGCAAAGGCCAGGGCTCGGTCAGCGAGATTGCTGCCGCCAAGCGCATCAGTCGTCCAGCCATCAGCCAGGCAGTGGAGCTGCTGGTGGGCAAGGGGCTGATCACCCGCCGGCAGGAGGTGCGGGACCGGCGCTGTGTGCGCCTGGAGCTCACCCCGGCGGGGGATACGCTGTTAAACGCCATCTTCCAGGAGAACCGGCGGTGGATGTCAAACCGCATGGCGGCGCTCAACGAGGCAGAGCTGCACAGCCTGACTGCGGGTATGGAAGCGCTCAAGAAAGCATTGATCGAATGAAACAGGTTTTTCAGCTTTTCCCCTTTGTCAGGCCGTATTGGAAGAAATGCCTGCTGGCCCTGCTGCTGCTGTTCGCCGTGGTGGCGCTCGACCTGCTCATCCCGCGCCTGGTGCAGCGCATCATCGACCAGGGGATCAACGCGCACAACATGCAGGTGGTGCTGCAGACTTCGCTGGCGATGCTGGGGATCTCGGTGCTCAACACCCTGTTTGCCGTGGGCAATAACAACCTTTCGGTGCAGGTTGGCGAGAGCGTGGCGCGCGATTTGCGCGAGGCGCTGTTCCTGAAGATTCAATCCTTCTCCTACGGCAACCTGGACCGCCTGAACACCGGGCAGCTCATGGTGCGCCTGACCAGCGACGCCAATGTCTTCCAACGCCTGGTGCAGGTCAGTTTGCGCATCGGCACGCGCGCCCCGCTGCTGATGACCGGCAGCGTGATCCTGATGTACCGCACCGATCCGCGCCTGACGTTGATTTTGCTGCCGCTGCTGGCAGCCACGGCAGGGGTGATCATCTTCTTTATCAGCCGCATGGGACCACTGTTCCTGCTCGTGCAGCAAAAAATGGACCGCCTGAATACCGTGCTGCAGGAAAACATCTCCGGGATCCGGGTGGTCAAAGCCTTTGTCCTGTCTGCGTTCGAGGAGCACCGCTTTGCTGAGGCCAACCTGGATTACGCGGAGAACAGCATGCAGGTGATGCGCTTCATGTCCACTATGTCGCCGGCGCTGAGCATCTTTGTCAATATTGGCATCGTGGTGGTGATCTGGGCTGGCGGGCTCCAGGCAATCAATGGAAGCCTGACCTCCGGGCAGCTGGTGGCTTTTATCAACTATCTACAGACTACAATGGGACCGCTGACAATCAGTGTGATGCTGGCCAACGTGTGGGCAGCTGGCATCGCCTCATCGGGGCGGGTCAACCAGGTGCTGCAGGCGCAGGTCGAGGTGCAGGATGAGCCCGAGGCGCGATCCCTGCCCCGCCTGGAACGGCCGCGGGTGGTCTTCGAGGATGTCAGCTTCCACTACAACGGCGCCAGCGATCAGCAGATCCTGGAGCACATCAACCTGACAGCCGAGCCGGGCGAGACGGTGGCCATCCTGGGCGCCACCGGGGCCGGCAAATCCACCCTGGTCAACCTGATCCCACGCTTCTACGACGTTTCCCAGGGGCGCATCACCCTGGACGGGGTCGACATCCGCCAGGTCAGCCAGGACAGCCTGCTGGCCGAGGTGGGGGTGACGCCGCAGGAAACGGTTCTGTTTTCCGGCAGCGTGCGCGACAACATCCGCTATGGGAGGCCGGAGGCCAGCGAAGAGGAGGTCGTGGCGGCGGCCCAAGCTGCCCAGGCGCACGAGTTTATCCTCAACCTGCCCGAGGGGTACAGCACCCGGGTGGAGCAGCGTGGGGTCAACCTGTCCGGCGGGCAGAAGCAGCGCATCGCCATTGCCCGCGCCCTGCTCACCCGTCCGGCGATCCTGATCCTGGATGACAGCACCAGCTCGGTGGACGTGGAGACGGAGACCCGGATCCAGGCTGCCCTGCAGGATTGGATGCGTGGACGCACCAGCTTCGTGGTGGCGCAGCGCATCAGCACGGTGCTCAGTGCCGACAAGATCGTGGTCATTGAACACGGGCGCATCGCAGCCCAGGGCAGCCACCAGGAGCTGCTGCGCAGCAGCCCCATCTACCAGGAAATCTACGCCTCGCAGCTGGGGAACGGGATCAGCCTGGAGGCTGCGGTGACCGCCCCCATGGCAGGAGAGTGATCCCATGAGCCAGCACACCCCTGAATCTTCCAGCCAGAGGAGCGATTACCGCACCCGCCTGCTGCGCGGCGGCGGCCAGCGCCCGGCCCGCTTTGAGAAAGCGCGTGACCCGCGGCGCTCGCTGCGCCGGCTTGCCGCCTACCTGCTGCCCTACAAAGCCACCCTGGCGCTGGTGGTGGTGATGATCATCTGCTACTCCCTGTTGGACCTGGTCGGGCCGTACCTGATGGGCCGGGCGATCGATGTATTTATCACCGCCGGGGACGTGGGCGGCCTGACGCGCCTTGCCCTGCTGATGCTGGCAGCCTATGCAGGCAGCGCGGCGCTGGAGGCCGGATCGAACTGGATCATGGCCAGGGTATCCCAGGGAGTGCTGAAAAACCTGCGCAGCAGCCTGTTTACCCATCTGCAGTCGCTCTCGCTGGGCTACTTTGACAGCCGCCCGGCAGGCGAGCTGATGAGCCGCCTGACCAACGACATCGACGCCATTAACCAGGCTGTGTCACAGAATGCGGTCGGCCTGTTTGCCAGCCTGCTCTCCTTGACCACCCTGCTGGTGGCCATGTTCATTCTAAATGCCTGGCTGGCGCTGGCCTCCCTGCTGGTAGTGCCGCTGATGTTCTGGTTTGCGGACTTCGTCGCCCGTTACACGCGCAAAGGCTTCCGCGACCTGCAGAAGGAACTGGGCCAGCTTAACGGGGTGATGGAAGAATCGATCAGCGGACAGCGGGTGGTCAAGGCCTTCCGCCGCAGCGATTCGGCTATCGAGGCCTTCCGCGAGCACAACCAGCAGGTCTACCGCGCCGGGGTGTATGCCAACTCGTATGCCCTGCTGCTGATGCCGCTCACCTACCAGTTGGGGAACCTGTTCGTAATCGTGCTGGCGGGGATGGGCGGCTGGCTGGCACTGGAGGGGCTGGTGACGGTGGGAACCATCGCCACCTTCATCAGCTACGGACGGAATTTTGTCAGCCCGCTGCGCAGCCTGGCAAACATGTACAACTCGATCCAGGCGGCCCTGGCCGGGGCGGAGCGCGTGTTCGAGGTAATGGACACCACAGGCGAGACGCCGGATGTGCCAGGCGCCGCCTCGCTGGAGAACATCCAGGGGCTGGTGCGCTTCGAGGAGGTCAGCTTTGGTTACCTGCCGGGCGTGCCGGTGATCAAGAACATGACATTGGAAGCGCGCGCCGGGGAAACCATCGCCCTGGTGGGGCCTACCGGCGCCGGCAAGACGACGATCATCAACCTGCTCACCCGCTTCTATGAGGTAGACCAGGGGACGATCAGCATCGACGGGCAGGACATTCGCCAGGTGAGGAAGGCTGATCTGCGCCGCCAGCTGGGGCTGGTGCTGCAGGATACCTACCTGTTTTCGGCATCCGTGCTGGAAAACATCCGCTACGGGCGGATGGACGCCAGCGACGAGGAGTGCATCCAGGCGGCGGCGCTGGCTGACGCCGACCATTTCATCCGCCAGCTTCCCCAGGGCTACCACACCGTGCTCTCAGAACGTGCAGGCAACCTCAGCCAGGGTCAGCGCCAGCTGCTGGCCATCGCCCGCGCCATCCTGGCCGACCCGGCGATCCTGATCCTGGACGAGGCCACCAGCAGCGTGGACACGCGCACGGAGGCGCGCATCCAGGCGGCGCTGAGCCGGCTGATGCAGGGGCGCACCAGCTTTGTCATCGCCCACCGCCTGAGCACCATCCGCGACGCAAACCAGCTGGTGGTGATCCGAGATGGGGAGATCGTCGAACGCGGCACGCACCGCTCGCTGCTGGAAGCGCGCGGGTTCTACCATCATTTATACATGAGCCAGTTCAAGGGAGAGACTATTTAATTTTTTCCACAATTTCCGTCGATAACCCGTATTCGTCCGACAATTCAGCGATGGATTGCCCCCACTACCGGTTCGCAACCACGAGTGTCACTACCCGGATGCCAGTGCCGCGAAGCACCGGCATGGGGATCCCGGATGCACCGCGCCGGTAAGTGACCGGCGGGTGAAGCGGATCATCCAGGAAAGCGCGTCAACTGGCATGAGATGGCGGGCTTAATAGATCAATCTTGCAATTTCCAACCCACCTGCTCCAGCAGCCCAAATATCAATATATTGTATAGTTTACCTTGACATATCATCTACATTGAGATATAATATAATCATTACTATCCAATTACTGCAATTCCCATGGAGATGAACGCCATGCCCAAGTGCAATCCATCCCCCAATATCGTCGAGATGAAAGAAATCACCAAGAGCTTCCCGGTCGGAGGGCAGCAGGTCCAGGTGCTCAAAGGTTTGTCGCTGACCGTCGAGCCAGGCGAGTTTGTCGCTATCACTGGCCCGTCCGGCAACGGCAAATCCACCGCTCTAAACATGATCACTGGCATCGACCGTCCCACCAACGGCGAGGTGTATGTCAACGGCTGCCCGCTGCACAGGATGAGCGAGAACGATCTGGCGGTGTGGCGCGGTGAGAACCTGGGGATCATCTTCCAGTTCTTCCAGCTGCTGCCGGCGCTCAGCCTGCTGCAAAACGTGGCGCTGCCGATGGAGCTGGCGGGCAAATACCCGCGCAAAGAGCGCTCCCCGCGCGCACTGCACCTGCTGGATCAGGTGGGGCTGGCCGACCAGGCGCGCAAGCTGCCGGCGATGGTCTCCGGCGGGCAGCAGCAGCGGGCGGCCATCGCCCGCGCCCTGGCCAACGACCCGCCGCTGCTGGTGGCGGACGAGCCGACCGGCAACCTGGACCTGGCCACCGCCGAGAGCGTCTTCGAGCTGTTCCAGGGGCTGGTGGCGCAGGGCAAGACCATCCTGATGGTCACGCATGACAACGAGCTGGCGGGGCGCATCCCGCGCATCATCGAAATCCGCAACGGGCTGATCGCCTGCGACACCTTTGCCGCCCCCGAGATCTTCACCGCCCACCCACTGTCCAAGGCAGCTGTGGAGGTGCGGCGGTGAGCAGCCTGCTGGCCAAGGTATGGTATGACCTGTGGCAGTCGCGCGCCCGCACCCTGCAGGTGGTGCTGGTGATCGCCCTGGGAGGCTTTGGCATCGGGCTGGTGGTCGGTGGGCGCAACCTGATCAGCGGCACCATCGCCGAGCAGTGGCGCCAGGCGCAGCCGGCCAACATCAAGGTGGCTGCCAACCCGCCACTGACGGACGAGCAGCTTAAGGCGCTGGAGGGCATCCAGGGTGTGCACCAGGTCGAAGGCCAGCTCAGCGCCGGTATCGAGTATCGACTCCCCGGGCAGGCGGAATGGAAAACAGCCCGCCTGGAAGGGCGGCAGGACTACGAGGCGCAGCACATGGAGCTACTCAAGCTGGTGAGCGGAGCCTGGCCAGGGCACAACAGCCTGGGGGTGATCAAGACCGCCGACCGTCTGTACGGCGTGGGACAGGGGATGAGCATCGAGGTGCGCTCCAACGACCAGGTGCGGCGCCTGCCGATTGATGGTACGCTCAAACCGGTGGGGCCGTTTCCGGTGGTTTTCCTGGGCACACCCGTCTTTTACACCGACCGCCAGACCTTCGCCCGGCTGATCGGGCGGGACGCCTTCGACATCATCAGCACCCGCGACGTGAGCTTCGACCAGCAGCGGGCTGAGGCCACCGACCGCCTGATCCAGGATTATTTTGAAGACATCGGGGTGGACTCGGTGGGACTGTTCTTTCCCAGCCAGGCACGCGTGGTATCGCCGGAGGTGCCGCCGGCAGCCGGCATCCTGAATGCCCTGTTCCTGATCCTGGGGGTGATCGGCGTGATCATCATCGTACTGGGTATCTTCCTGGTGTACAACAGCATCAGCGCCACCATCACCCAACAGGTCAACCAGATCGGGGTGCTCAAGGCGATCGGCGCCCGTACCTGGCAGGTGCTGTACGCTTACATTCTGATGGTGCTGGGTTACGGCGTGCTGGCGGCGCTGGTCTCCATCCCGCTGGGAGCGCTGGGGGCGCGCGGCCTGCAGAGCCTGTTTATCAACCTGCTCAATCTTGACGACCCGGGGTTCAGCTTTGATGCAGCTGCCGTGGCGGTGCAGATGGCGGTATGCCTGGCCGCCCCACTGTTGGCAGCGCTGCTGCCGCTGCGCAGCGGGATGCGCATCTCGGTGCGCCAGGCGATCAGCAGCTACGGTCTGGGCGGGACGGCGGACCTGGTTGGGCGGCTGGTTGCCAGCGTACAGGGGCTGCCTTACCTGCTGCTGCTGGTGTTTGGCAACGCCTTCCGCAACCGGCGCAGGGTGTTCTTCATCGAGCTGACCCTGGTGATCGCCGGCGCCATCTTCATGATGGTAACTGGGGTCAACGATGCCACGCGCTACACTTACGGAGACAAACTGAAAAGCATCCATCACTACCAGGTGACGCTGCGCTGGGACCAGACCCAGCGCGCTGAGCGCCTGGAAGCGGCTGCCACCGTGCAGAGCGGGGTTACACTGGCAGAGAGTTGGCTGACCATCCCGGCCTCGGCGCGCCCGGCAGCCCAGGCTGAGGGCAAGGTCACCGATGCGCGCCTCTCGCTGTTCGGGCTGCCCCCGGACAGCCAGGTCTATCGACCTGACCTGGTCCAGGGTCGCTGGTTGGACGCGGCTGACGGGCAGGCACTGGTGATCACCCAGAAGCTGGCCCGGGAGGGCGGCTGGGGCATTGGCGACCGCATCATCCTGGACACACCGCGCGGGCGCGAGCAGCAGTGGCTGGTCGTCGGCGTGATTTATGATCCGGTCGCCGGGATGGCGGCCTTCACCCCACGAGGCACGCTGCAGCGTGCGCAGAACGCTGCCGGGCAGGCGAACACGCTGTTCGTGAAAACCCGGGATACGGGCGCGGCGGCGCAAGCAGCCGCGGCGGCGGACCTGGTGCGCGCCTTTGAGGCCAAGAAACTTGCGCCGCAGCCCACCAGCGCCTTTGGCAAGACCACGCTGGCCGGGATCATCGAGCAGCGCACCGGCGGCAACAGCCTGATCATCCAGCTCCTGGCGATCATGGCGGTGGTGATCGCCGTGGTGGGCGGGGTGGGACTGAGCGGGGTGCTGACGCTCAACATCCTGGAGCGGCGGCGCGAGGTGGGGGTGATGCGCTCCATCGGCGCATCGAACGGGCAGGTGGTGCGCCTGTTCGCCAGCGAAGGCCTGCTGTTGGGCTGGCTGAGCTGGCTGGCGGCGCTGCCGCTGAGCATCCCGGCGGCCTACCTGATGACCACGGTAGGGCTGTCGCTGGTGCTTAACGAGCAGCTGGTCTACCGCTTTTCTCCGGCTGGCGCCCTGGCCTGGCTGGCGATCATCAGCCTGCTGGCGCTGCTGGCCTCCGCCCTGCCGGCGCGCGGCGCCGCCCGCCTGAGCGTGCGTGAGAGCCTCGCATACCAGTAATTAATCCACATACCGGCACTCCGGAAATATACCTGGGCCTGTCCTGGAATTGGGACAGGCCCAATTTCATTCCCAACCTTGCCAAATCTGCAAAATTCTAGCACAATACAAACCTGGAGCAGCAAGCAGCAGGGAAATGGACCAATGATTGACATTCATGGCACTGAAGAATGGCACGTCGCCCACAGCGGAGGCAGGATCGGCTTATTGGAGATCTCAGGCGTGGAGAACACGGGCGCCAGCCCGGAGTTGAACCAGCGCAAGCGCGAGACGGAAGCCCGCCTGCGCCAGGGGTGCGCCGGCTTCAGCCGCAAGGACTTTTTGAGCCTGCCGGTGATGGCGGCCTACGAGAAGTATTACCGGCGCTTTGATAAGACCTACCATGTGCTGCTCCAGGTGGAGTCGATCGTCTTGAAGGGCCGGAGCCTGCCGGACGTGTCGCCGCTGGTGGATGCCAATTTCACCGCCGAGGTGGATACGCTGGTGCTGACCGCCGGGCATGATGGGGCAAAGCTGGCCGCGCCGGTGCTCATCGACGTGGCCCGCCTCGGAGACCAGATGATTTCCATGAACGGCGAGGTCAGGCTGATGCGAGAAGGCGACATGCTGATGCGCGATCGAGACGGCGTGTGCTGCTCGATCCTGTACGGGCAGGACAACCGCTCCCCGATTACTACAGGGACGCGGCATGTGCTGTATGTGGCCTACGGGCCTCCAGGTGTGCCGGACGAGGCGGTTCAAGCCCAGCTGCGGCAGATCGAGCAGTATGTCCACCTGTTTGCCCCCCAGGCGCGCGTGGAACAAAGCCGGCTGCTGGCGGCCTGGGCAGGCACAATCTGATACAATAAGCGCATCTGAACCTGGAAAGGAAACATCAAGAATGATGGCAACCCACCTGCCGCTGCCCCTGCGCCCGGCCTGGCAGGCCGCGCTGAAACACTTTGAAGAGGTTGAAAACCACACCCTGGGCGAGCTGTTTGCCGCCGACCCGCAGCGCGGCGAGCGCTTCAGCCTGGAGTGGGATGGGCTGTACCTGGATTACTCCAAGAACCGCATCACCGCCGAGACCCTGCCGCTGCTGGCCCGGCTGGCGGAGGAGTGCGGGCTGGGCGAGCGCATCGAGGCCATGTTCAGCGGCCAGGCGATCAACCTGACCGAGAAGCGGGCCGCCCTGCACACCGCCCTGCGCCTGCCGCCCCAGGCGCGGCTGGTGGTGGACGGGGTGGATATGGTGCCGCAGGTACAGGCCGTGCTGGAGCGCATGGCAGCCTTTGCCGGGCGCATCCGCAGCGGCGAGTGGCTGGGGTTCACCGGCCGCCCGGTGCGCAGCATCGTCAACATCGGCATCGGCGGTTCGGACCTGGGCCCGGTCATGGCCTACGAGGCGCTTAAGGCCTACTCCGAGCGCACCCTGGCCCTGCGCTTCGTCTCCAACGTGGACGGCACGGACTTTGCCGAGGCGGTGCGCGACCTGGACCCAGCGGAAACGCTGTTCATCGTCTCATCCAAAACCTTCACCACCCAGGAGACGATGACCAACGCCCACACCGCGCGCGCCTGGTGCCTGGAGGCGCTGGGCGACGAGCGGGCGGTGAGCCGCCATTTCGTTGCGGTCTCGACCAACGCCCAGCGGGTGGCGCAGTTTGGCATCGACCCGGACAACATGTTCGGCTTCTGGGATTGGGTCGGCGGGCGCTATTCGCTGGACTCGGCTATCGGATTATCCACCATGATCGCCATTGGTGGGGAGAACTTCCGGCGCATGCTGGCCGGCTTCTACGCCATGGACCAGCACTTCCTCAGCGCGCCCTTCACGGAAAACCTGCCGGTGATCCTGGGGCTGCTCACGGTGTGGTACACCGACTTCTTTGGCGCCCGCTCGCAGGCTGTGCTGCCCTATGACCAGTATCTCAAGCGCTTCCCGGCTTATCTGCAGCAGCTCACCATGGAAAGCAACGGCAAGTCGGTCACCCGGGCGGGCGACCTGGTGACCTACCATACCTGCCCGGTGTTCTGGGGCGAGCCGGGTACCAACGGGCAGCACTCGTTTTACCAGCTGCTGCACCAGGGAACCCAGCTCATCCCCTGCGACTTCATCTGCTTTGCCCAATCCCTCAACCCGCTGGGCGAGCACCAGGACCTGCTGGTTTCCAATGTCTTTGCCCAGGCCGAGGCCTTGGCCTTTGGCAAGAGCGCGGATACGCTGCGCTCCGAGGGCATGGCGGAATGGCTGGTGCCGCACCGCACCTTCCACGGCAACCGCCCGTCCAATGTGCTGCTGGCCGAGCGCCTGACGCCAGAGGTGCTGGGCAAGCTGGTGGCATTGTATGAGCACAGCGTGTTCACCCAGAGCGTGATCTGGGACATCAACCCCTTTGACCAATGGGGGGTAGAGCTGGGCAAGGCGCTGGCGCAGCGCATCGTCCCCGAGCTGCAGAGTCCCGAGGCGCCCTCCCTGGCCCACGACAGCTCGACCAATGCCCTGATCCACCGCTACCGCCGGCTGCACAGGGGGTAAAACCCGGGGATAAAACCCGGGGATAAAACCCATGTGGATGAGTTACAATTATCCGAAATTTTGATGCCTGGAGACTGAATTGACTGTTGAGAGATTTTCCCCCCAACTGGCAGCCGCCAGACCAGACCAGCAGCATTGGCACGCTGTTGACCCGGAGGCCGTTCTGCGCGAGCTGGACACGCGCGTCGAGCACGGACTGAGCAGCCAGGAGGCCGGGCAGCGCCTGGCACAGTACGGGCCTAACCAGCTCGCCGAAGCGCCCCCCACCTCTTTCTGGAAGATGCTGTGGGACCAGTTTAACAATTTCATTGTGATCATGTTGATTGTCGCCGCCCTGATCTCCGCCGTGCTTGGGGACTACATCGAGGCGGCAGCCATCCTGGCCATCGTCATCCTCAACGCTGCACTGGGAGTGATCCAGGAGCAGAAAGCCGAGCAGGCGCTGGCCGCTCTGCGCAAGCTGGCGGCGCCGGAGGCTCAAGTGGTACGGGATGGATCGCGGCGCTCAGTGCCGGCCAGCCAGTTGGTACCGGGAGATGTGATCCTGCTGGAGGCGGGTAACTTTGTGCCGGCGGACATCCGCCTGCTGGAGGCGGTCAACCTGCGGGTGGAGGAGGCGGCGCTGACCGGCGAATCAGTGCCGGTGCAGAAGGACGCTGCCGCCCGCCTGGAAAAGGACATCCCGCTCGGCGACCGCAAGAACACAGCCTTCATGGGTACCGTGGTCAACTATGGGCGCGGCAAGGGCGTGGTGATCAGCACCGGCATGCACACGCAGATCGGGCTGATCGCCGAGATGCTCTCGGCAGTGGAAAACGAGCCCACCCCGCTGCAGAAGCGCCTGGACCAGCTTGGCAAGCTGCTGGGCTGGGCGGCCCTGGTCATCTGCGCCCTGGTGTTCGTCATCGGCTGGCTGCGCGGCCACGAGCCGCTGGACATGTTCATGATCGCCGTCGGGCTGGCGATCGCTGCCGTGCCCGAGGGACTGCCGGCGGTGGTCACCATCAGCCTGGCGCTGGGGATGCGTGAGATGATCAAGCGCCATGCGCTGATCCGCCGCCTGTCATCCGTCGAAACGCTGGGCTCGGCGACCGTGATCTGCTCGGACAAGACCGGCACCCTGACCCAGAACGAGATGACCGTCACCCGCATGTGGGTGGACCGCAAGTTCTTCCAGGTTACTGGCAGCGGCTATGCCCCGGAGGGCGATTTCCTGCTGGATGGACAGCCGGTTGACCTGGCACAGTACCCCGCAGCGCAGACCAACCTGTGGGCCGCCGCCCTCAACAACGACTCAATCCTGGAAGTCAGCGGGCTGCAGGGTGAGAAGAAGACCTACCGCATGGTGGGCGACCCGACAGAGGGCGCCCTGGTGGTGGCAGCGGTCAAAGCCGGGGCAGAGATCGCCGAGCTGCAGTCGGATTACCTGCGAGTGCAGGAAGTGCCCTTCGACTCGAACCGCAAGCGCATGATCACCGTGCACCAGGTGAAGGAGCAGACCAGCGATGATTTTTCCCCGCAGGGCAGCGACCTGCGCAAACGCTACGCGGTGATCACCAAAGGGGCCCCCGACGTGGTGCTCGGCCTGTGCAGCCACTACCAGGGGACGGATGACCGCCCCCTGCCGCTGGATGACGCGATGCGCATGCGCATCCTGTCTGCCATCGATGCCATGACACAGGACGCCCTGCGCGTGCTGGGCACCGCCTACCGCATCGCTCCGGAGATGCCGGATGTCAGCGATGTGGACGGGCTGGAAAAGGATCTGGTCTTTATCGGCCTGCTTGGGATGATCGACCCGCCGCGGCTGGAAGTACCACCGGCGCTGAAAAAGGCGTCCCGCGCTGGCATCCGCACCATCATGATCACGGGCGATTACCCTAACACCGCCCGGGCGATCGCCGAGGCGATCGGACTGCTGCGCCCCGGTCACCAGGTGCTCACCGGCCCCGAGCTGAACCTGATGGATGACAGCGCCCTGGTGCGCGAAGTGCAGCGCACCGACGTCTTTGCCCGGGTTTCACCCGAGCACAAGATGCGCATCGTGGAGGCGCTGCGGGCGGATGGCGAGGTGGTGGCAATGACCGGCGACGGGGTCAACGATGCGCCGTCCATCAAGCGGGCGGACATTGGCGTGGCGATGGGCATCACCGGCACCGACGTGGCCAAGGAGAGCGCCGACATGGTGCTCACCGATGACAACTACGCCAGCATCGTCTCGGCTGTGGAGCAGGGCCGGGTGATTTACGACAACATCCGCAAGTTCGTCTTCTTCCTGCTCTCATCCAACGTGGCCGAGATCATGATCATCTTCCTGGCCACCCTGGCCGGGCTACCCACCCCGCTGACCGTGATCCAACTGCTGTGGCTCAACCTGCTGACCGACGGCGCCCCGGCGCTGGCGCTGGCCATGGAAAAGGGCGACCCGGATATCATGCGCAGGAAACCGCGCAGCAGCAAGGAATCGATCGTCAATCGCTCGATGCAGGTGGGCATCGTCATCCAGACCATTGCCCAGACCGGGGCGGTGCTTACCGCGTTTGCCATCGGCCTGCTGTGGCACCTGCGGGGAGCAGAGATTATGCCGGCCGGCGTCAACCCGCTGGCTTACTTGCTCAGCTATGACTGGCGCGGGGTGGATGTGCAGACCGCTGAGACGATGGCTTTCATCACCCTCTCCTTGTGCGAATTGTTCCGGGCTTACACCGTGCGCTCCGAGCGGTCGTCGATCTTCCAGATCGGCGTGTTCTCCAACCGCTACATGCAGTATGCGGTGGGCCTGTCGATCGTGCTGCTGCTTCTGGTAGTCAGCGTGCCCTTCCTGCAGCCGATCTTCAACACCCATTTCATGAGCGCAGCAGAGTGGGCCATCGTGCTTGGGCTGTCGCTGCTCCCGGCGGTTGCGGAAGAGATCACCAAGTTCTTCCTGCGCCTGAGCGACCGGCGGTCTGCCCATGCTTGAGGAATTCACCATTGACTGCCTGCGCACCCGGTGATACAATGCGGCCCATTATGACCTGTTTTAGCCGCCTTTTCCACCATCACCCTGAGATGCCCCCTGCCTGACCGGTTTCGGGTTTCTTTGTATTCGGATCCTCCAGCCCCCGGTCTTCCGGGGGCTTTTTTTATCGCCCGGCATTCTGCCTGGCAAGAAAGGTTGAATGATGACTCCTGTATCCCCTGCCCCCCGGCCTGTGCGCCTATCGCTGCCCTCCAAGGGGCGCCTGGCGGAACAGTGCCTGCCCTTCCTGGAGGCCTGCGGCTTGACCGTCGAGAAACCCAACCCGCGCCAGTACGAGGCGTGCATCCCCACCCTGCCCGACCTGGTGGTACTGTTCCAACGCCCGGCAGACATCGTGGTCAGTGTGCTCAACGGCAGCGTGGACTTCGGCATTACCGGGATGGATGTAGTCGAAGAGCGGCGCGGCGAGAACGGCCAGGTCATGGTGCTGCACGAAGCGCTGGGCTTCGGCGCCTGCACTCTATCCCTGGCAGTCCCCGAAGATTGGGAAACCGTGCTGACTACGACGGACCTGTGCTCCGTCAGCGTCGAGCTGGGGCGGGCGCTGCGCGTGGCCACCAAGTTTCCCACCCTGGTGGAACGCTTCCTGTCCAACCGCGGCATCCCCCACCGGCTCATCTCCGCTGAAGGCACGTTAGAGACCGCCCCAACCATCGGCTATGCCGACCTGATCGCCGACCTGGTATCCTCCGGCCAGACCCTGCGCGATAACCGGTTACGCCTGCTGCAGGACGGCCTGATCCAGGCCTCCCAGGCAGCGCTGATCGCCAACCGCGCCTCGCTGCGCACCAACCTCCAGGCGTTGGAGACAGCCCACGTGCTGCTGGAGTACATTGAGGCCCATCTGCGGGCTGCAGAGAACATGGCCGTGTTTGCCAATATCCGTGGGGAGACGCCAGAGGTAATCGCCGGGCGCATCTTCGCACAGCGCTGCATTGGCGGGCTGCAGGGGCCAACCATCTCCCGCGTGGTGGTGCGCGACCCGCAGGAAGGCTGGTACGCAGTCAACATTGTCGTGCGCCGGGAGCAGGTATTTGAGGCGATCAAAGAGCTGCGCTCCATCGGCGGCAGCGGGGTGGTGGTCTCGCCGATCACCTATATATTTGAGGAGGAGCCGCCGCGCTACACTGCCATGCTGCGCGAACTGGAGAAAGAGCCATGACCATTGGACCGG
>CAIQIV010000192.1 GCA_903871905.1 uncultured Chloroflexota bacterium
TATGAGCTGTACACGGGGAGCAAGCCGCAGATCGCCGGGCACCGGGATTACCTGCACAATGGACAGCCGCTGATCTACCAGGACCGGGTGTTCTGCCTGGATACCAGCTGTGTGCATGGGAAACGCCTGAGCGGGCTGCTGCTGCCAGAATTTCAGGTAATCTCGGTCCCCAGCCACGGAAATCATTGGTACGAGACGCGGCGCCAATACCGCCTGCAGCACCCGGTGACGCGCAAGCCGCCTTGCCCCAGGCGCACCCTCGGCTCATCCCCCTCGGCAATTTTGCCGTGGGATGAAACCGCCGATATGCGGCTGCAGGCGCTCCTGGATCACATCAAGGTGAAGAACAAACAGTTGATGGGGCAGGTCCAGTCGCAGCCTGGTTATGTTGAGCTGACGCCTCGCCTGCAGGCCAAAGCCTACAGCGCGGCCCTGGCAAGAATAAATATTGGGGTAGCCGAACCGCTGTTCCACCTGGAGCGCAAGGGTGTGCTGGACGCCACCACCGCCCGGCGCATCATCCACTCCCCGGAATGGCTGAGCCATGCAGAGCAGAACCTGGGAATGGTATAAAGACCAAAAACAAGGGTAGGATCACAACATGCCCAACCATCCAATTGCAATCCTGTGTGACAGCACCTGCGACATCCCGCAGGAGCTGGTTGAACGCCATGCCATCCGCGTGATCCCGCAGTACATCATCTGGGACAACCAGATCTACCTGGACCGGGTCACCCTGCAGCCGCAGGAGTTTTACCAACGCATGGAGACGCAGGCCAGCCGGCCCAGCTCGTCCCTGGTGACCGTGGCGGATTTTGTCCAGGCTTACCAGGCAGCACTGGATGACGGGGCGCAGGAGCTGATGGTGCTGACGGTGAGCAGCGCCATGAGCGGCACCTACCAGAACGCGCTGCAAGCTGCGCAGCAGGTCCAGGCGCCGGTGCACGTGGTGGACGCCAGGGGGCCGACGATGAGCCTGGGCTGGCAGGCGCTGGCGGCGGCGCGGGCCAGGGACGCCGGGGCTGACATGACGGGGATGCTGGCACAAACCGCCCACGTGCGGAAAAGCCTGACGCAGTTGGTGGGGATGGAGAGCATCGAATACCTGCAGCGCGGCGGACGCATTGGCAACGCCGCAAAGTGGGTGGGCAACCTGCTGCACGTGCGCCCGCTGGTGGTGATCAACCACCAGACCGGGCTGGTAGATCCGCTGGGGCTGGCGCGCACCCACCGTGGGCTGGTCGACCTGCTGTACCAGAAGTTCTTCAGCCTGCTGCCTGCTGGTGAGAGGCATATTGCCGTGCTGCACGGCAATGTGCCGGACGAGGCGCAGGCGCTGGCGGAGCGCATCCAGGCAGAGCACCACCCGGCCGAACTGCTGGTGAATATCACCGGCCCGGTGCTGGGGATTAACACCGGGCCGCGGGCGCTGGCTTTATGCGGCTACTGCGAATAAAAGCCGCGGCAACGTCAGTGTGTGTAGGCCTCCCTGGCCGGCGCCGATTTGACGAACAGCCAGATCGCTTTGAGCTCGTCGTCGGTCATGTTGCGGTACGCCTTCCAGGGCATGTGATCGGAGAGCTGGCGGCCGTCCGGGGTGATCCCGGTGCGCAGCGCCTGGATGAAGTTTGCCTCGCTCCAGCCTGCCAGCTCGCCGCTGGGGGTAAGGTTGAGCGCCGGCGGCCAATCCGGCGGCGCAGCCGGGATGGGACCGCCGGAAAGACCGGGGCCGTGGCACCCGGTGCAGCCGGCCGAATTACCCAGGTATCTCCCATATTCCACCGTCACGCCCGGCTCCATGCTCTGCGGGTGGTCCCGGCCCATGTCCAGCTCGCTGGCAATCATGATCGGCAGCTTGCCAGCCGCCAGCAGGGCACGGCCCAGGGGTCTCATTTCGGATAGCGGCAGGTCGCTGTCCACCGGCGGCACACTGCGGATGTAGGCGATCAGTGCGCCCAGGTCGGCATCACTCAGGTGCTGGTAATCCTGCGAGGGCATTACGCGCACCGAGCGCCCATCCGGCAGCACACCGAAGCGGATGGCGCGGGCGAAATCGGCGTCACTGAGCTGGGCGCCTAGACCGTTTTTGCCGCTTGTCAGGTTGGGAGCGATGATGCGGCCCAAAGCGGGGTCATCGATGGACACCCCCCCGCCCAGGTTCTGCCCATGGCATTCCACGCACACGCTGACCGCCGTGGCAAGATGTTTGCCGCGGGCGACGACCTGCTCGTCTGAGCTGACGCGGATCTGCGGCGTAGGGGCCGCATAACGCTGGTTCAACACCGCCTCACTGCGCAGATAGACAAATAACCCGGCAGCAAACGCCAGCACAACCAGGGCAATCAAAATCGAACCGATGATTTTCAATACCTTCATCACTTCAACTCTCTCCTTTGAGCGGGTAAAACCTGGTTTTAATTGACCCGCATGGTCACGGTTGAACTCTGCAGACCAACTTCCACCCGGACATGGTCCACAGAATTACCCAACACCCAGGGAAGCAGATCGTCCAATTTCTCGATCTCGCTGCGGTATGCAGCGCACATCTCTACAGAACGGGCGGCCGCCTCATCGGACCACAGGCTGATCACCGTGATCTCATCGGCCGCTTCATTGGGTATGAAGCACAGGCTCAACAGATCTGGCTGAATTTTAAGAAGCGGCAGGATGCTGCGGCGCAGGATGCGCAGGACATCCTGTACCGCACCAGGACACACCGCAAGGGTGGTTGAATTTTCAAACATAATCCTGCCTCCAGTGGGTCAGAATGGGTGGATCAGCAAGCTGGTTCTCCCCAGCCGTGCAGCAGAGTGAGATAAAAATAGCTGCCTGCAATATGTATATTATAGACCATATTTATCCAAAA
>CAIQIV010000193.1 GCA_903871905.1 uncultured Chloroflexota bacterium
CGCCAACCTGGCGGAAAGCCACCAGGTAATCGGCTTCATGGTCAAGCGCATCCTGCCCAAGGGTGTCAATCTGGTCGTCGTCGACCCATACGAAAACGGCCTGGATCCGTACACGAATTACACCATCAAGGCTCAGAAAGGCTCCGATCTGGATGTTCTCGAAGGGCTGGCAGCCGCGGTGGTCAAGCTTGGCCTGGCAAAAGGCCCTCGCCCGAATTTTGACTTCAATAAAATCCTGGAGTCGATGCCCGAAAAAACCGGCATCTCCACCGATCAATTCCTCAAAGTGGCTTTTGTACTTGGCTCTGCCGAAAACCCGGTTATTATCTACGGTAAAGGCATCACTGCTCATGGGTCCATGCCGGTGTTGAAGGCTCTGGTTGGCTTCTCAAAGCTGGTTGGCGCGGTGAAGGAAAACGCAGCTGGTCTGATCAGCATCAAAGGCGAAGCCAACAGCCTGACCGCTACCCAGTATAAGCTTGACCAGCCATTCCGCCTGAACGGTTACAAAGCTGCTTATGTCGCCATGGGCGATGATTATCCCGCCGGGCGCCTCACCCAGCGCCTGGAGAAAGCGCCTTTCCTGGTTGTGCAAGCCAGCTACTTTACCCCACTCACCGACGTCGCTCATGTCGTTTTCCCGGTGGAAATGTGGGCGGAACAAGAAGGTCATTATGTAAACCTGGAAGGGAAACTGCAGAAGACCACCAAGGCCCTGGAGGCGCCAGCCGAAGTGCGCTCCAACGTGGCAGTGCTCGAGGCGCTAGCTGAAAAGCTGTCCATTCGCCCGGTGAAAGACTGGAAAAAACAGCTCCAGGTGCGCGTCCCATCGGTCGCCATCAGCGAGTAACAGCGTGTCGCGTTATTTTAGATGTATTTACGAGGAATCAAGAAATGGCAAAACCTAAGATATCATCAGACTGGATGGCAGGTTGCGCTGGTTGTCATATGTCCTTACTCGACATCGACGACCGGATCGTAAAAGTTGTGGAGCTCGCTGACCTGCGCTCAACACCGATCACCGATCTAAAAGTACCGGATGAGAGCGGCGTGGATGTGGGCATCCTGGAAGGTGGGGTCAACAACACCTCTAACGAAGAGGTTGCCCACCGCATGCGCGAGCGCTGCAAGATCCTGGTTGCATTCGGTGATTGTGCAGTATTTGGCGGCGTCCCGGCGCTGCGGAACTTCTTTACCATTGAAGAGTCGCTGCGGCGCGCTTACATTGAAACGGAGAGCACAGACAGCGAAGGCAAAATCCCGGACGACCCGGAGCTGTGTGTGCCGACCAAGGTGCGCGCCTTGCATGAGGTCGTTCCGGTTGATTTGTTTGTCCCTGGCTGCCCCCCTGACCCAGACGCTATCTACTATGTACTGAGCGAGCTGGCCCAGGGACGCATCCCCGAAGTGAAAGATGACAAGCTGCACTGGCATTAGTGTTAGGAGGTAAGAATGGTTGCACAGAAAATAACAATCGAACCGGTCACCCGTATTGAAGGACATGCCAAGGTTACCATCCGCCTGCGTGAGGATGGACAGGTTGAACATGCTTACCTTCACATCAATGAATTCCGCGGTTTTGAGAAATTCTGCGAAGGGCGCATGTATTTCGAGATGCCGTCAATCACCCCGCGTATTTGCGGTATTTGCCCGGTGAGCCATCACCTGGCAGCGGCTAAAGCCGCTGATGAAGTTGCAGGAACCCCCCCGCCACGGCCGGCTAATTTGCTGCGCGAGCTGATGCACATGGGGCAGGTCATCCAGAGCCATGGGATGCACTTCTTTGAGCTGGCAGGCCCGGACCTGCTGCTGGGCTTTGACTCCGACCCTGCTAAGCGCAACGTGGTCGGCCTGATCGAAGCCGACCCGGCTTTGACCCTCAAGGCGGTCAACCTGCGCAAGTTTGGACAGGAGATCATCCGCCTGCTCGGCGGGCGCAGAGTACACCCCAATTTTGCCATCCCGGGCGGGGTTAACAAAGCCCTGCACCCCAAGGATCGCGAGACCATCCTCGCCGGCGTGGATGAGGCGATTGCCACGCTGCAGGTCGGCATCCAGATCGCAAATGGCTGGGCCGAAAAGAACATGGATGACATCCTCAAGTTCGGCGTCTTTTCCACCGGCTATTTCGGCCTGGTTACTCCGGAGAATGCCCTCGAGCTGTACGATGGCGACATCCGCCTGGTTGACAAGCAGGGCCAGCAGTTAGAAAAGTTTGACCCGCGCAACTACCTGGATTACATCGCCGAGCATGTCGAGAGCTGGTCTTACTTGAAGTTCCCCTACTACAAGAAAATGGGCTGGCCCAACGGTGTATATCGCGTTGGACCGCTGGGACGCTTGAACGCCAGCGATAAAATCGATACCCCGCTGGCAAATGAGGAGTTGAAGCGCTTCAAAGGCCTGAACCACGGTCTGCCAGTAGAAAATACCCTGTATTACCATTACGCCCGGTTGATCGAAGCCCTGTTTGCCGCGGAGAAAGTCCGCGTCCTGCTCGAGGATGCGGATATCCTGAGCACCGATATCCAAAACACGCGTAAAGATTTCCGCGGTGAAGGTGTCGGTGTGCTGGAAGCGCCGCGCGGCACGCTCATCCACCATTATTGGACCGATGAGAATGGTCAGCTGACCCGGGTGAACCTGATCGTTGCCACCGGGCATAACAACTGGGCAATGTGCGAAGCAGTAGACAGTGTGGCAAAGACCTACATCACCGGGCCAGATATCCATGAGGGCCTGTTGAACCGGGTTGAAGCCGCAGTCAGGGCACATGACCCCTGCCTATCCTGTTCCACCCATGCTGTAGGCCAGATGCCCATCCATATTGACGTCCTTGCGGCAGATGGCAGCCTGGTCAAGACTCTCAAACGAGACTGACTTCCAGAAATTTCCCGGCAGACCTGATAGAGCTAATCCCTATCAGGTCTGTCAGGATAGCAGAAAAGTACTATAATTGGGTATTAGACACCAATCCTGGTTATGGAAAAAGGAGCATCTCACACCATGCGCACCATTCGTGAGCTAATGGCAGTTAATAAAGACACTGCACCCTGGTCAGTAGAATCCAGCGCCACGGTCTTTCAAGCCTTGCAGATGATGGCCGATAAAAATGTAGGCGCGATCCTTGTCTTGGAAAACGGACAGATTGTTGGTGTTTTTTCTGAGCGCGATTATGCACGGAAGATCATTTTAAGAGGTAAATGTTCACTAGAAACATCCATCAAAGAGGTGATGACCAAAGAAATGGTGGTCATCAATCCGGAAACCACTCTTGAAGAAAGCCTGGAATTAATGAGCAAGTGGCACATCCGCCACCTGCCTGTATTGGAACAGGGCCGGTTGGCAGGCATGGTATCCATGCGGGATGTGGTGGATGCAATTCTCTCGATGAAAGAAAGCACCATTAAAAACCTGGAAGATTACATCCTTGGGTATGGGTATAACCGCTAAGGACCTGGAACCGGGCCTCCCTTCCCAACGCACATTACTAATTGGCTATGGCAACCTTGATCGCCAGGATGATGGCGTCGCCTGGCACGTGTTGAATGCCCTCTCCCACCAGTTGGGAAAGGATGTCGTCGAAAGCGAAGACGACCTGACGGACACGGCATCCGGCGATACGATTGACCTTTTATATGTTCTGCAGCTGACGCCTGAACTGGCGGAAACACTCACTCGCTATGAGCGGGTGTGCTTCATTGATGCCCATACAGAGAATATTCCTCATGAAGTAAACTTCAGTGTGGTGAAAGGTGAGTTTCAACCCTCACCTTTCACCCACCATATGTCTCCAGGCACCTGCCTATCTATCTGTCAAACTTTATATCATCATTCACCTGAAGCTATTCTGGTTTCTATCCGTGGTTATGAATTCGGATTCGTGGCTTCGCTCTCCAGCTTAACACAGAAACATGCTGCTCAAGCAGTTACAATCATTGATCAGTGGCTGAAAAAGGGAATGTAAGATTGGTACAGATCAGTATTAATGGGATAAAAATTGAAGCAGATGAGGGTGCAACCGTGCTGCAGGCCGCACGCCAGGCAGGAATCCTCATCCCCACGCTGTGTGACCACCAGGACTTGACGCCATATGCTGGCTGCCGCTTCTGCGTGGTGGAGGTCAGCGGTTCGCGTTTTCCATTGGCATCCTGCGCGCTGCCCGTCAGCCAGGGAATGGTGATCAAGTCAGAAAGCCCAGCAATAAACAGATATCGAAAAGCCATACTGCGCCTGATGCTATCCACCTATTATGATCACGACCTGCTTCAGCGAAAAAACATTCCGAGAAAAGAACGGGGGTTGCTGGAAGACACTGAGTTCATGCGCTGGGTGAAACATTACCGCATCAATTTGCGCAGATACATTCCGCATGAGCCGCGCTACCCCGTCAACAGCGATCCCAACCCTTTCATTCGTGTGGATCTGAACAAATGCATCGTTTGTACCCGCTGCATCCGGGCCTGCGCTGAAATCCAGGGGCGCTTTGTATGGAGCCTGGCAGATCGGGGGATCCAGACACATATCACCGCAGGTCCCAACACCACCATGTTGGAGGCGCGCTGCGAGTCCTGTGGAGCCTGCGCGGCATACTGTCCCACCGGCGCCCTGGAACACAAGCTTTCCTATGGATCACCAACACCCAATAAAAAAGTACGCACCACCTGCACATACTGTGGCGTAGGCTGCCAGTTTGACCTGAATATCCGCGAGGACGAGGATGGCCGACAGGAGATTATCCGGGTCACCTCCAGCCCCGATGCGCCGGTGAATGGGATGGCGCTGTGTGTCAAGGGAAGATATGGGTATGACTTTGTTCACCACCCGGACCGGCTGTTAAAGCCTCGGGTACGCCGCTACCTGCTGGAAGGCCAGCCCCGGACAAAGGATCGCGGGGAATGGGTGGAAGTGGACTGGGATACGGCGCTGCACATCACGGCTGTAAAACTAAGTTCTATTCGTGACCGATATGGCTCGGACAGCGTGGGCATCATGACTTCCGCCAAATGCACCAACGAAGAAAACTACCTGATGAATAAGTTTGCCAGGCAGGTGATTGGAACCAACTCCATCGACCACTGCGCACGTCTCTGACACTCCAGCACGGTGGCCGGTCTGGCCACGACACTGGGCTCCGGGGCAATGTCTAATTCGATGGATGATGTGGTCGAAAAAGCCCAGGCAATGTTGATTATTGGTTCCAACACATCCGAACAACACCCGGTGTTTGGGACGATGATCCGCCAGGCAGTGCTGAAACGAAAAGTGAAGCTGGTGGTAGCCGATCCCCGGCGCATCGACATCACTGAATTTGCCACACTTCACCTGCGCCAGAAACCTGGAACGGATGTTGCCCTGCTGAACGGGCTGATGCACATTATTTTAAAAGAGGGATGGGAGGATCGGAACTTCATCCAGGCGCGCACGGAGGGCATTGAAGAGCTGGAGGCCTTTCTTCGTGATTATCCGCCCGAAAAGGTGGCCGAAATTACAGGGGTTACGGTGCAGCAGCTTCACCAGGCGGCTGAGATCCTTGCCACCCATAAACCGGTGGCGGTGATGTGGGCTATGGGAATCACTCAACATATCACCGGTGTGCGCAATGTCATGTCGCTCTCCAATTTGCAGCTTATGACCGGAAATATCGGCATCCCTGGCGGCGGTGTTAACCCGCTGCGGGGTCAGAACAACGTGCAGGGAGCATGCGACATGGGCGGACTGCCCAATGTTTACCCGGCTTACCAACCCGTGATCAACCCGCAGGCGCGCCAGAACTTTGAGGCAGCCTGGGGAACGCCGTTGTCAGACAAAATTGGCATGACCGTGACAGAGATGATCCCGGCTGCCGGGGAAGGGCGCGTCAAGGCATTGTACATCCTGGCAGAAGACCCGGCGCTCAGTGACCCGGACAGCAGCCATATCCGTCACTGCCTGGAGAACTGCGAGTTTATTGTGCTGCAGGAGATCTTCCCTACTGAGACCGCGCCTTTTGCAGATGTCCTGCTGCCGGGGGTGAGCTTCGCAGAGAAAGATGGGACCTATACTAATACAGAACGGCGGGTTCAAATGGTGCACCAGGCGATCCGGCCACTGGGGGAGGCCCGTCCAGACTGGCAGATCACCGCTGAGCTTGCCAGGCGTATTTTATCAATGGGCGAGCGCAGGGCGTCTCCGGCGCCGTATGCTGCCTGGGATTACCAGGATACCCACCAGATCATGCAAGAAATTGCCGCCCTTACCCCCAGCTACGCGGGTGTCAGCCACCAGCGCCTGGAAAACGGGGAGCGGTTACAGTGGCCGGTGCGTGATTCCAACCACCCCGGTACGCCCATTCTGCATACTGCCCAGATTGCCAGGGGCAAGGGCAAGTTTATGACCGTTGAACATGTCCCTCCCGCGGAACTGCCCGACGATCAGTACCCGATGCTGCTCAGCACTGGCCGGGTGCTCTATCACTGGCACGGCGGGGAAATGACCCGGCGGGCAAAAGGCCTGCTGGAAGTATACAGCCAGGCGCTGGTTGAGTTGAATCCTGAGGATGCTGCACGCCTCGGGTTGGAGGGAGAACTGCGCGTGCGCATCCTATCGCGCCGCGGCAGTATTGAGGCGCAGGCCTGGATCACCGACCGTGTACCACCGGGCATGGTATTCGCCAACTTCCACTTTCCCGACTCATCCGTGAACGAGCTGACCCATGCCACGCTGGACCCGGTTGCCAAGATCCCCGAATACAAAGTCTCTGCCGTCCGCGTTGAAATCGTCGGGAAGTAAGACCGTCTGCTGCTACAGAGATTGGTGATCAAGCACTGTGTGGGATTAGGAGCAAAAAAGAATGGACATCCGGAAAATTTACGAGTATGCCCTGCAACGAGAGCGTGAAGGCAAGCGCTTTTTTGAAGAAAACGCAGCCCGGCTGAGCAGTGCGGCTGCAGTGGATGCTTTCCGGACTCTGGCGGTCGAAGAGCAGAAGCATATTGATTTCATCCTGGAGCAAATCAACGCCCTGGACCGGGGAGAAGACAGCAGCATCTTGCTTGAAACCCGGATGGATGAGGCCAGCTTCTTTTCGCAGCGAGCTCGCTCCGAGATGATCGAGCATACCGTGCACGAGGCCATGGTGGCTGACCTGCCAGTGCTTCGGATGGCCTACCTGATTGAAAGAGATTTCGCTGAGTTCTACGAGATGGCTGCCCAAAAAACCAGCGGTGATGCCAAACATGTCCTGCAGATGCTGGCTTCATGGGAACGTGGTCACGAACGCCTGTTCAAGTTCATGCACGACCAGGCTTTCGAGAGATATGCCGAGATGCCGTGGGGTGGTTAGCCTCGCAGCCAGCAGCAAAGGAGCCAAAATGAAAAACAGACTTTTTCCGCGTCTCATCATCCCTGGCCTGGTCTTATTTTTGATCAGTGTGGCCTGCTCTTTTCTCTCCAAGGCTACTCCCTCGCCAACGGTGCGCGAGGAGCAGACCAACCAGCACCTGTTGGAAACCATCGACGCCCTTACCACCCTGGTTGCTGAAGGTACCCATGTCGTTGAGGTGACCCGCATCGTTCCTGCAACGATTGCCGCATCACCAAGCCCTCAACCGCAGGAAACCGCTACCCCTAACATTCCCCCTGCTCTAACCGCCACTTCTCCAGCACGCGCAACCCCGCTGCCCACCACGCGACCGGTGACAGCGCTTACGCCTCTCTCGCCCCAGCCGGGGATCACCGCCACGGATTCACCCGCCTCCCCGAGCCCCATCACTCCTCTGGCAACAGCCATCACACCAGCTCCAACTTATGAGCTCCCGCCTGGAAATGAATTCTGCAACAAAGCCTCATTTATCTCTGATGTGAGTATTCCCGATGGCACAACCCTGGCACCCGGGCAAACTTTTACAAAAACCTGGCGTATCCAAAATGTAAGCCCCTGCCCCTGGTCTACTGACTATGGGATCCTGTTCGTGGATGGCACATCCATGGGGAACCAGGGCGTTCGCTTTACATCCCCTATTGCACCAGGGCAGATGGCCGATGTATCGGTACCCATGGTTGCCCCATCTGCACCCGGAACATACCAGTCCTTCTGGGTGCTGACCGATGGGTACAACATCTTCGGCACCGGGCCGGATAGCAAAACCCCCCTGTGGCTCAGGGTCAACATCAAATCTACACCAGGCGCTACTCCGGACCCCAAGGTGGTTGTCAACCTGGTAGATACCTACTGCAGCGCGGATTGGGAAAGCGGAGCAGGGATACTGCCATGCCCGGGTACCCAGCGCTCCAAGGCTGGTTTTGTCCAGAAATTAAATAGTCCCAGCCTGGAAACGCGCAAAGAAGACGAAGCGGCTTTGTGGACAAACCCAGAGATGACCAAGGACGGGTTTATCTCGGGCACATATCCTCCATTGAAAATTGAACCCGGATACCGCTTCATGGCAGATATTGGCTGCCTGTCTGGACGACCTTATTGCGATGTGCTGTTCAGATTAAACTATTTGCTGGAAGATAAAAAGGCATATAACCTGGGTGAATGGCATGAAAAAGCTGACCAGGAAATCACCCGGGTGGACGTCGATCTGACGCCTCTGGCCGGCCAGACCGTCCAGCTGCAGCTCATTGTCCTGACCAATGGTCCCTACAGCCAGGATGGAGTGTTTTGGCTGCAGCCCCAGGTCCGCCGGAAGTAGCGTTGATCCGGGACATAGCAGGATGGCAAAAGACATCGGAACATCCGCACAGGGCTGGATCCAGAACCCACAACTGGAGGGCAATCCCTTCTACTGGAAAGCCGGAGAGATCGGGATCCTGCTGATCCACGGCTTCACTGCCACTACTGCGGAGGTCCGACCGCTTGCCCACTACCTTTTCCAACAAGGATACAGTGTGGCGGCCCCCCTGCTCCCCGGGCATTATACCCGGCCTGAGGATCTCAATCAAGTTCGTTGGCAGGACTGGGTATCCGCTGTAGATACCCAATATCAGCAGTTGGCAACCGACTGCAAACAGGTAATCGTCGGGGGAGAATCTACTGGAGGCCTGCTCGCGCTGTACCTTGCCAGCCAACATCCGGAGATCTGTGGCGCCCTGGCATATGCACCAGCATTGAAACTTCAGTTCAGCCCTCTTCAGGTGCTCGGGCTGTACCTCATGGCCCCTTTCAAACCCTGGCTGCCGAAGGGCGGGGGAGATGACAGCCTTGCCTGGCAGGGCTATTATGTCAATCCGACTGGGGGGGTGAAACAATTGTTTGCGCTGCAGCGCGTCGTACGCAGCCAATTGAAGAATATTCATCAGCCAGTGCTGATTATCCAGGGCAGGAAAGATCCAACGGTGCATCCAGATGTACCGACGCTCATTGCATGTACTGTTCACTCCCGGGTTATCTGGCAACAGTGGATGGAACAATCCACGCATTGTGTTATACTGGATAAAGAGGCGAGGCAAGTTGAAAATACTACGCTGAATTTTATCCGGTCGATGATTGGTACTGCTCAGGGTGAGGCATGAAAACGAGTTGGAAAGATACACGATCGATGAACCCCCTGGAACTTGCTTCGGAGTTCAATGTTCCGAAGGAAGAAATCCTTTCCTTCCTGGATTGTGGCCGCATTTACAACCAGGGGAGTATCGTTATCAATGAGGGCGAGCTGGATAAAACGCTCTACCTGCTGCGGGTTGGGGAGGTAGAGGTCAGTAAGCGCATCTCCGAGCAAGAGCATCGCACCATCGCCATGATCCAGGCCGTCAACTTCTTTGGGGAAATGGCGGTGATCAACGATGAAGCTCGCAGCGCTACGGTAAAGATTTCGTCGAAAGTTGCGCTGGTTTATGCCATTGCCCGCCCCAAGCTTAACCTGATCCTGTCAAATCCGGTATGGAGTGAGCTGCTCCTCAGCCGGCTGACGCGCGACCTTGCTAAGACAGACGAAAAGCTCAAAGAGACTTCCAGGACAGCCGCCGAGCTTGTGCGCGACAAGGATTATGTGTCTTCGGTACTGGCTGAATATCACAACCACCATAAGAACTTGCTTAAAAATGTTGCCAGGATTTTATCCGTGATTAAGGAGTTTAACAGCATTGTCCAGAATGAAGCGGTTGTTGGAAGCCGCGGCTGGCATTATCTGGGCACCCTAAATGAGATTAACCGGGTTTTGGTGCGTAACTATATCCCAGAAATTATGTCACTTGAGCAGCCCACCGATCCAGTCATGATCAAAGAGGTCATCAAAGAGCTCGAAAACCAGCTTCCTAAATCGATGGTCGAGCTGGTTAACCAGCGGCTTCGCAGTTGATATTTTCCTTCATCCAGGTGCCACCCAGGTCCCGCACAGCGCGGGCATTTTCGGCATCCAGGGCATCCTTGGCCAACTGCTCCGCCAGACGATCATCCAGCTGGCGGACAATGGACTTAATCACTGGGACTTTATTCGGATTCAGGCTGAGCTCATCCACCCCAATCCCCACCAGGACCGCCGCCGCCACCGGATCGCCGGCCAGTTCGCCGCACACCCCTGCCCATTTTCCATGGGCATGCGCCGCATCCACCACCATTTTGATCAGCCGGAGCACAGCCGGGTGAAGCCCATCTGCCAGGTGAGCAAGCTGAGGATTGCCTCTTTCAGCCGCCAGGGTATACTGCGTCAGGTCATTGGTCCCCAGGCTGAAGAAATCCACGTAAGGGGCAATAGCCATGGCAGTCAATGCCGCTGAGGGTATTTCCACCATGATCCCGCACTCCAACGGCCATTGGTAAGATTTCCCCTCCTGATCCAACCGCTGCCTGGCTCTTTCCATCCATCGATGGATCTCACGGACTTCTTCAACGCTGGCAACCATGGGCAAAATCAACTTGAGAGGAAAGCGTGCCCCTGCCCGTAAGACCGCTTTCAACTGGTCCAGGAACAATCCCGGGCTTTTAAAACATAAACGGATTGCCCGCACTCCCAGGTAAGGGTTGGACTCGTGGGGCATAGGAATATAAGGCAAGAATTTATCCCCACCCACGTCCAGGGTGCGCACAATCACCGGACGACCTCCCATTGCCTCGCCAATCTGGCACAGCGTCAGGTATTGTTCGGTCTCAGATGGTGCATCCTGCCGTCCCAGATACAGGAATTCCGTGCGCAGAATGCCGATACTATCCGCGCCGTGGATAAAGGCCGTGCGCGCGTCGGCCAGGCTCCCAACATTGGCCGCCACCTCGACTCTGCGTCCAGATCGAGTAACCGCCCATCCCTGGCCTGCACTGATATGGCGCTGGCGCCTCTCCAACCAACTCACCCGCAGGGTACGCGCCCGTTCCACCTGGCCGGCCGGCGGGTTGACCCATAACAGCCCATCGCTGCCATTCAGGATGGCTGGCTCGCCATCCATGATGCCCTCAACCTGCCGGTCCAATCCGGTGACAGCCGGGATGCCCAAAGAACGTGCCAGGATGGCGCTGTGAGAGGTGGCACTGCCGCCCAAAGTTGCCAGGCCAACAATGCGCTTCAGGTCCAGGCTGGCTACATCGGACGGGGCAAGGTCCTGTGCCACCAGGATGATGGGGGAATCCTGCACAGGAAGGGAGACCTTCCCCTGGATGCCAAGAGCAGATAACACCTGCCGGCATACATCCTCAACGTCTACCGCCCGCTGTTGAAAATATGGATCATCCAGGGCGTACAGTTCTTGCACCGCCTGGTCAGAGGCAAGCTGCCAGGCCTGGGCAGCATTCAAACCTGTGCGCAGATGCTCTTGAGCCGCCTCCAACATAGCCGGATCATCCAGGAGCAAAACATGTGCATCGAACAACATCACCTGGGCAGATTTTTCGCTCCTGGCTAAAGCCGCCCGCCGTTCCTGGATGGCGCGCCGGGCAACTTCAATGGCCCGCCCCAGGCGCTGCAGTTCTATTTCATAACCCTCAGAAGGCGTGTCGGGAACAATCGGCGCCGACAGCCGGAATTGGAAAATGGAGCCGATGGCATAACCATCTGAAACCGGCAGCCCCTGGAACTGGCCTTGCTCAAGTTGCTGGGCTGCCGGACATGCTGGTTCAGGCGGTTTTACAACCGCAAGACTCTCGCCAAAACCGCTCATCACCAACCCGGATAATGCATCCAAAACAATCCGTGCCTGTGGCCCATCAGCAATAATTTGCAGGCGGTCCCCGCGCACCGCTCCCAGCGAGGTCAACCCGGTGAGACTACGCGCCGACACAGGCCCTTTATGCTTCATCAGGTTTTCCACCTGGACCCTGGCGTTAAAACCAGCCGCCAGCTGGATAAAGCGGACTGCCGGGCGGGCATGCAGCCCATGCTCATTCACCACCTCCACCTCAACCCGGGCTTGCCCTGCCAGCTCATGCCCGACAGACGCAGTAATATTGGCGTCTTGCAGTGAAGAACCCAAAGCCTCCTGCTTGGCTTGTAAGCCCGAAACCGCCTCTCGATACACCGTCTGCAAATCACTGCCCAGGCCAACCTGAACAGCAGCCGCAATACCTCCCTCCACCAATGGCGCAGGGCAAATGACCACCCTGGCAGCCGTTTCTGCCGGAAGCAAATCCAGCGCTGTCTCGGCGCTGATCAATGCACTTCCAATATCGACCAATACCAGCACCCCCTCAGGAGAATCAACGGCCTGGATCGCCGATGCGATCTCCACCGCATCCGTACCCAGTTCCGAACGCTCTGGCCCAACACCGGCTGCTATTTGCACCGGGATTTCCTGCGGACTGGCCTGGCAGATAAAACTGAGCAGCGCTTGTGCCAGGGAATGGCTGTGGGCAACAAGCACCAAACCTACCATGAGCTGCCTTTCACCGGTTTGAGCAGGGTTGAAAAAGCATGAACCAGACTGACCACCGCATTTTTGACCGGCACAGAGAGTTTTTCCCCTGGAACATTAGAAGCCGGCTGTATCCCGATCAAAGCCACTGTGCAGTCAAATTCGTCCACCAGGTACCGGGCAAAAATGGATAAGGGCAAAGTGTGGGTGGAAAATGAAATGCCATCCATTTCCTGCCAATCAAGAACCCTCACCGCGCCTGGATCCATTTCCATCTGGGCAGCATCCACCATGATTACCAGGTCAGGCTTGAAACGGCGCAGGCTTCCAGAAAAATTTTCTGGCGCCGGACCGGTATCAAGCACCAGAAAATCCGGATAACCTGCCACTTCTGGCAGCAGGGCGCGTGCAACAATCACCCCAGCCGCATCATCCCCGCACAACTCTTGGCCGATCCCCAGGACAGCCACTCGGGGCGGATGCGGAGGCCCCATTCCCCGCTCACTATCCTTCAGAAGCTGTCTCAGTTGGCTTGACAGCAAATCGCTCAAAGAACGTTTGGATATTTGCTTCGTCCCCATAATACACCGTAAAGGGCTCCTTGCTCAAAGCAGCCAGTTCCCAATCCTGGTTTGACATGTCCATGCATTTAAAACGGCAGTTTTGCACACACTGTGCGCAAAACGTACAGCGGTCGATATGGTAGCGGATAACAAACTGCTTTTTAGCTTTGTCGATAGTGAGCAGTTCAATTGCATTCGATGGGCAGTCTTTGCAGCATAGGCTGCAGCCTGTGCATTTCTCAGGATTCCACTGCAGCTGCCCACGGTAGCGCGGTGGCGCCTCGCGCCGCTCATAGGGGTACCTCTCTGTCGCTGGCCGCTTGAACAGCGACTCCAGGACATCCCGCAGCATGGTCCCAATTCTCATAATCCACTTCCTCTAGCAGTAACCACCACGATGATAACCAACATTTGCAACAATACCAACAGGGCCAGGTAACGCCAGTACCGGACAACCTGGTCAATGCGAAAACGTGTCAGGATCGACTGCAGTCCAGCCAGGATAAGCACCAGAGCCAGAGTTTTCGACACGAAAATGACCGGGTTTCCAACTCCGCCCAGGTAAAAGGCAGCAATAAGCGTGAGGCCAACCACCAGCTCCACACCTTTGCCCAGGCGAAATAACGCCAGGCCGCGCCCGCTGTATTCAGTCAGGGCGCCTGCCACAATCTCCGTCTCAGCTTCAGGTGCATCAAAGGGGGGCAGTTCCAACTTGCCCATCAAACCGATCAGGGCAATGATAAAACCCACCGGCTGGGTCATAACCAACCAGCTTTCACTGGCATACTCCGAGATCACATTGATCTGCCAGGAGCCCGCGGCAATTGCCGGTCCCAACAAAGCCAAAAGGAAGGGCGCTTCGTACGAAAACACCTGAGTCAGCGCGCGGGTCGCCCCAATCAGCGAGAAGAAGTCGCGCGTGTTCGCCCCAGCCAGCCCGATGCACAGGGTCATCAGCGAAAGCAAGTAAAGCGTCACGATCAGATCGCCGGAAAAGCTATAAGCAGGCTGGATCCCGGCTAAAGGGACATAAAGGGTGGCCGTCAGCGCGCCGGCCAACGAGACTATGGGCAGCCCGACAAACAGAATTTTATCTACACCTGCCGGGACCACCTCTTCTTTGCTCATCAGCTTGATTACATCTGCCAACGGTTGAAACCAACGTGGGCCAATACGGTTTTGCAGCCGCGCCACCAGCTTCCTATCCACCCACTCATATGCCAGGCCGCAAGCCAGTACAAACAGCCCGCTGGGGAAAATCAGGACTTCAATCAGGTCCGTAAGGGTATTCATGGGTGCTTCTGGTAATACTCGATTCCATACTGTCTTAGTGCGTCCCATGACATCTGCTCCTGAGACTGCGCACCTTTCCTGACAACCACCATACGGTCGTTGCAGGAGAAACAGGGGTCGATCCCCGCCAGGATCAAGGGCACATCTGCCAACTGGTGGCCAACTACCGTAATGATCACCGATGCAAAATTGCACATGCTGGGAGTACGCACCTTAACCCGCGAGGGTCGATCCCCACCATCACTCTTGACATAGTAGAACAGTTCTCCCCGCGGCGCTTCAATGCGGCTGATTGTCTCTCCAGCCGGGATCTTTCTTGGGATACGGACGGTCAGGTCGCCAGCCGGCAGATTATCCAGGATCGAGCGAATAGCATTATAGGTAACGAACAACTCTTTAATACGTACCACAAACTTGGCTTCCAGGTCGCCGGCTGTCTCACGCACCACGCTCACCGGGAAGCGGGCATATGACCCATAAGGCGCCTCCACGCGAATATCTCGGGTTACCCCTGAGGCACGCGCTGTAGGTCCCACCACCCCCAGTTGTTCTACCTGTTCAGCCGACAGCGGAGCAATCCCACGCGTGCGCTGCAGGAATGAGGCATCCTTGGTCACCACATCCAGGTAGTGACGGGTCCTTTGCTCTAAGAAATCCAGGCCCTTGCGTATTGCTTCAGCCTGTGCCAGATCGACATCAACCTTAACCCCCCCAAGAACATTCACGGAATAGTTGACACGGTTCCCTGCCAACTGCTCAAGCAAATCCATCACCGTCTCCCGGTCGCGCCAGGAATACATAAATAATGTATCAAAACCTGCCTCATGGGCTGCGACTCCCAGCCACAATAGATGGCTGTGTATGCGCTCCAGGCCTGCCACCAATTCCCGGATCGCCTGGGCGCGCATTGGCAGTTCAATCTGCGCCAGGCGCTCGACCGCCAGGCAGTATGCATAGGCATGGGAATGGGAGCAGATCCCGCACACCCTTTCCAACAGGTAAAGCGCCTGGGTCCAGTTGCGCTCCTCGCAGGCCTTTTCAATTCCCCGGTGCACATACCCCAATCTCACCGAAGCGCTGGTCACAACCTCCCCATCCACGGCGAACTCAAAATGCCCTGGCTCTTTCAGTGCCGGGTGCTGTGGCCCAATGGGGACAATAAACTTTCCAGCCTTCATCGCACCCACCGGGTACTCCGCCAGCATTGGCTGGGGCTGGGTTGGTTCGACAATGGTAGCAGTATCCGGGTTGAAATCCTTACGCAGCGGGTAGATGCCATAAGGCCAATCATCCGGCAGGAAAAGGCGCTCGGTATTGGGAGCATTGGTGATCGTCACACCCAACATTTCGCTCAATTCACGCTCGTACAGGCTGGCGGATGGGATTAACTGACAGATGCTTGAAACCATGGCGTTCTGCCGGGGGAGATGCACGCGCAAGGTTACAATGGCTGCGTAACTGCAGAAGTGATACAGCGCCTCCAGGTCGGACTCAGGTCCATTATCCAACCCGGTGATGGCTGAAAGATAACCCCAACTATTATCTACCAGGATATTTACAGCATCCAGAAGCTCATCTGAGCTGAGATTTACATCCAGGCGGTTGGTCTCTGGAGAAGAACTTCTCTCACCCCACACAGACAGGATAGAACGTGCAGTTTGTAGCAATAACTCAGTGTTCATGATCCTAAGAACTTTCAGTTTGATTTAAGCTTTGCAGCAGCTTGACCACACCATCGATAATCGCTTCAGGGCGTGGAGGGCAGCCTGGAATGTACGCATTCACCGGGATCACCTCGTCAATGTGGCCGATTACGTTATAACAACCCTGGAATGCACCACCGGATATGGCACAGGAGCCAACAGCAACAACAAATTTCGGATTTGGCATTTGTTCATAAATTCGCAGCAGGCGCTCTCGCGATTGGCGGGTGACCGGGCCTGTGCAGATCAGCACATCGGCATGACGCGGGCTTCCCTGAAGCTTGACGCCAAATCGCTCCAGGTCATAGCGGGGGGCCAGGGTTGCCAGGATCTCGATATCGCATCCATTACACGAGCCGCTGTTGTAGTGGATTGCCCAGGGGGAGTTGATCCGCGCCCAGGTTTTTATCGATTCCAGGGCTTTCGTCCAGGGTTTACCTAATGTCACAGTTGCCATCCAATATCTCCATAAACCAGACAAAAAAGCTTATTTTACCCCAAAATAAGTGCCGTTAAAGCAATAAACAACCCGACCAGGTAAATACCCGAGGTAACACTCAATCCACCCGTACCCAGCATCAGGACGCCCAGGTGCAGGATTGCAAAGAATAAGGCGATCAGGAAAAAAGGCCTATACCCCGGCGCTGCCCCTGCCGCCGGTGGTTCCTCCCCACCAGAATACAGGCTGGACTTCAAGGCAGACGGCTCCGATGGTCCTGCCATAACCCTTCCGATCTGGGATAGAAGGGTTACCAGCAGCAGGTAGATGAAAAAAGCAATGGGTGGGGTCAATAACCAGTTATCCATCACAATCCTCTACTTCCCAAATGCAGTCAAAAATGCGCTCGCTGCAGGCGCGGTCAACCACTCTGCCAGGACTGGGTAGATCCCCAGCATAACCACCAGGATGGCGATCAAAATGAGCGGGAACACCATCAGAGATGGAATATTTCCGGCATGCTCAACTGCTGGCGCCATCTGTTTTCGATACAGGGTATTGACCAACGGTGCATAGTACCCCAATGACAGCACACTGTTAAGCGCCATAAATACCATCAAGCTGACGATGATCGGATCCTGTGTCATTAAACCAGAGACAAAGATCTGCCACTTTGACATAAAACCAGCCAGGGGAGGCAGCCCTCCAAGGCCTAACACCGCCAGGCTAAAACACAAAGCTACCCAGGGATAACGCCTGGCAGCCCCCCCCAGGTCAGCCAGGCGCAGCGGGCCATGATCGTTGCTGGAGGCCTGCGGAGAATCCAGGTGGGAGACTGCATACAAAAGAGCCCCTGCAGCCAGGAATGCCAGCCCTTTCATCAAAGCGTGGTTGATAATGTGAAAGAAGGCGCCCTGTGCCCCCGCCAGTTGACTTCCATACAGCGCCACCCCAAACCCCATAACGATATAACCCATGTGACTGAGGCTGGAATATGCCAGCAGGCGTTTCACCTGCGTCTGACGCAAGGCCATCAGGTTGCCCAGCAGCATATTCACTACAGCCACACTCATGAATAAGATCCCCCACCGAGCCGAGGCAACATACCCGCTTTCCACACCCGTCAAGGCTGCCAGCGTACGCAGCATGGCGATCAAACCCGCCTCAATCACAACCCCTGAGAGCATCGCGCTGATCCCGCTGGGGGCCTGCGTATGCGCATCCGGAAGCCAGGTATGCATTGGAACAATGGCTGCCTTCACACCAAAGCCGGTAATAAACAACGCTCCTGCTGCCAGGAATACCGAGGATGTGTGCGGCGCAGCCTGGATACGGTTGAGATCTAAAGTACCGGTCTGCCCCAGTACTACAGCTATCCCCATCAGGACCAGCACCGAACCCACCGCACTCTGCATCACGTATTTCACCCCCGACTCCAGGGCAGCGGGCTGCTGCCGGTAGAATACTACCAGCAGGTAGGATGAAACTGCCATAGCCTCAAACCAGACCCACAGGTTGAAGAGGTCCCCGGCGCTGCCCAATGCAACCATCACCCCGATCATAGCAACCAGCATGGCATAATACTTTTCCTCCCCAAGTTCACCTGCCATGTAGCGGAACGAAAAGATAGCCACAAAGAATCCCAGGCCCAGTGAAACGGCTGCCATCAACAGGCTGATCCCGTCTACCCGCAAAGCTATGGACCGGACAAAAACCAGAGAGGGGCCCTGGTTATAATATTGAATGACCAGTAAGGCATAAGGTACCCACACCCCGGCCAGGGTGAGCACTGCCAGGCCTCGGGCAAACGCCAGGTGCGGTCTGAAACCAGGCCCTTTGACAACCTCCTGGAGCCCGTAATCTCCCAAACCATACCGTCCTAAACGCCCCGCCAGGTATATCAGCGGAGAAGCCAGTAAAAGGATCATGATGATCCAGATAAGCGGCTCGGAAAAAATCATGCTACACTCCCCAGGCGAGATAAATCAACGCCAGGATTAATCCACATACCAGCCCTACCAGGTTCCAGCTCAACTGCCCGGTTTGCAAACGGGCCAGGGACGAGGCTGCAGCCTGGATCAATTCAACGATCCAGCTGTTGAACCACTCAAAACCAAAGTTCTGCCGGGCTATCCGGCCCAGCCACTCGAAGCTGGATGCCATGCCCGCTAAGTGGTCTTTCCACCACCAGGCTGCCAGCCCCAGGGCAATCACACCCAGGGCAATCATAGTCTCGGGGGCGGTGACGATCTGGGTCACCAACTCCAGAGTACTTTCCGGCTCAATTTCGTGAAATGGAAGGGTTGACACCAGCAGGTAGTTCAGACCGCCGGCAAAGAGCCAGGAGATAAAGGTCCCTAATGCCAGAGGAGCCAGGGCTGCACGCATCGCCCGCGGGGCATCATGAATATGCGAAGCCTGCTGTCCAGGCAGGATAAGTTCTGCTGCCCGCCTTTCATTTCCAAAAAATACCATCCATACCATGCGAAAGGTATAAAATGCGGTCATGCCTGCTACCAACAGCATAACGTAGTACGCCCAGGCTGGCTGCCCTTCCACTCCAATTTCCAATACCAGCTCTTTACTCCAAAAGCCGTTCAGAATAGGCAGGCCTGCAAGGGCCAGGGCGCCAATCACAAAGACATTGCGAGTGAAGGGCATTTCCCTGCCCAAGGCACCCATCCAGCGCATATCGCGCGTCTTGACCGTGTGAATAACGGTACCCGCGCCTAGAAACAGCAAAGCTTTAAATATTGCATGGCTGAAGAGGTGGAACTGACTGGCGAAGACGCCTCCCACACCAATGGCATACACCATGTACCCTAACTGGCTGACTGTTGAATATGCCAGCACACGCTTGAGATCATCAGCAAAGATGGCCATCACGCCTGCCAACAGTGCTGACATCATTCCCACTATCACCACAGAGGTCTTCCAGTCTGGCACATCTGCAAAAGCCGGATAAAAGCGCGCCAGGAGATAGACACCTGCATTGACCATCGTTGCCGCATGGATCAGCGCACTGACGGGCGTGGGGGCTTCCATCGCATCCGGCAGCCAGGTATGAAACGGTACCTGGGCTGACTTCGCCGCAGCCGCGATCAGGAAACCTATGGAGACCAGGCTTAAAGCCATTGGAGGCAGCTGGTGATATTTATCCAGGAAGTTGTTTATCGAAAATGAGCCGATATAAGAATAGACAATTAAAGCCCCTGCCAGCAAACCAGCCCCACCCACCTGGGTAATGATCAACGCCTTGATCCCACCAGCCACTGCTTTCGGATCATCGTTGTAAAAGGAGATCAACCCATAAGAACACAATGCAGTCATCTCCCAGAATACGAATAGGAACAGCATGCTGCCGGTCAGCACAAGGCCAGCCATGGAACCAATGAAGACCAGAACCAGAATATAATATCGGCTTAATTGGTCTTCACCTCGCATGTATTCCACCGAAAAAATGATTGCCAGGCTTCCAATTACCGTAGCAATCGCTGTCAAAAATACGCCCAGCCCATCCGGGACAAAACTTAATTCCCCGAAGAATTGTCCCATGTCAAGTTGAATCACCGGGTAGCTGGTGGTAAAGAAGAGCAGCAGCAGTGCGCTGAGCCCAGCCGCAGCCGAAAAGATAACCGCCAGGAGATGCTGGTTGGGAAAGCGAGCGGGATCATCCCGGTATCTTATTTCATTTATCCACAGCAAGGCTGCACCGATCCATGGCAGCCCGATGGACAATAACACAAGAATTGGAGCCATGTTTATCCTTTAAGCGATGACAATTTCTTGATATCCAGGGTACCCAACCGCTGGCGAACCTGGACTGCAAGCGCCAGGCCGATCACCGCCACAACGGTATCCGCGACAATCACGGTCACCGCCAGGCTTTGTGAAAGCATGATTTGGCCGCTCGTTTTCCCCGCCAGCACAAGTGCCAGGATCGCAGCCTTCACCATGATTTGCAGCACAGCCACCATCTTGATTAAGTTGCGGGTGACCAATAATCCATAGATTCCCACCCCCAACAAGGCAATCACACCTAACGCCACAATTTGCACCGGCTGAAGCAAGCTCATGCCATCTCCTCTCCAGATACGCCTTCAGTGGCTCGCCCTGCCTGCACATCAATCACCTCATTCCCGGCAGACAGGCTGGCAGGGCTTTCTAATGCATTTCCACCTCCAGTGAAAAGAGGCGGCTTTTTCTCTGATGTAGCTGCCAACAGGCCCAACAAGCCCATGACTCCGGCAAAGATCAGCACAATCTGGGCAAACAAATCCAACACGCGCTCGTTCCATAACGTCTCAGAAAAAGATTCGCCAATCATTTCTGGGCTGCTGATATTCATAGACGTTCCCAGGCGAATCAGGAAGAAAGCAACGATCAACACAAAAGCCCAGACCAGGGGCAGTGGAACAAGCGTCTGCCGGTCTACCGTTTGTTCGCCAACAATACTGAAGGCAAAAACAAACAATACTGTGACAAGGCCAGCTCCCACGCTCAACTCGATTACCGCGACATCTGGCGCTCCTAACATATAGATCATCGTTGATACCAGCGCGCTGGTAACTGCCAGCCAGATGGTCGATACCAGGAGGCGGCTTGAACGCATTACCTGAAAAGCTGAGAACACCGTTGCTATGACCAGGAAGCTAAAAACCATTATTCTCTCCCAATCGCAGCACTTTCATATTTAGGCATCATAGAATGCTCCAATTTAGTGCCTGACTGCTGCAAAACAATGAACACAACAATGTATACTGTATTCCAAAATTTATTATATGGTATGTGGCTATTGTCATAATAACCATAGTAACTTAGTCATTATTCTCATTATGGTGGATGCCTTGATCTCGAACCTTCAGGTGAATGACCAGCTCGGTACCAGCACCAGCCAGAGCAGAGGCAATGAAAGCCGCCGGATAACCAAAACTGTCGGCCATCCAGCCTCCGATGAAAGGAGTGAGGATGGTCATCGGTGCAACCAGGGTGTTGGCCAGGCCGATATAAGCCGGTCGTTCATTTTCTTCGCCAAACTCCAGGACCATGGCAAGGCTGACTGTCCAGATAGAAACATTGGCAATCCCGGCTAATAGGAAAACCAGGTAGAACCAGTTCGCGGACGGAGCCCACCAGGCGCACAACGCGCTGCCAATAGCTGCCAGGATACCCAGTTCCAATACATTACGCCGGCTCCATCGATCGCCCATCCATCCCATAATTGGATTAATGATGATCTGCACCCCCGTGTAGATCCCGGTCACCAGGCCTACCCCAATCTCATTCAGACCAAGCTGCCGCACAGCATAAACCGTGTAAAAAGCAAATCCCATAACCGAGAGCTGGGAAACCATACGCACCACCAGAAACCAGCGAAAATTGACATCGCGCTGGAGAATACCGGACCAGAACCTGACACCGCGCTGTTCAGGTCCTGCTGGGGGTGGGGGACTGTCTTGCTCGCGCGTCCAGGCCAGGAAAAACCAAGAGATCAACATGAAGAAAGAAGCCGCCAGGAAGCAGATTGCAAAATCTGTCGGGCTGGTCATGCTGCTGAGAACCATCCCTGCCAAAACCGCACCCACGCTGGCCAGCAAGTTAGCCGAAGCAGATTGTGCTCCCAGGAATGTTCCCCGCTGTTCCGCCGGGATGATCTTGGCAATCATGCTCTGCCAGGGATTGGCGGTAAATCCGCTGCCTAAACCCTGCCAGATCAGCAGGATGAAGGTGATCAGCAGGGCAGTTTGTACACCCATTGCCTTCCCCCACCAGGCAACAGCAGCCAGGCCCAGGATAGGAAGCCGCTCGTGGATCGACATCCAGATAGTCATCGACCGGTACTGCCGTTGGCGAGCCACCCGGTTGGCAAGAAACAACTGCGGCAGCTGCCAGCCCACATTGTGGATGGTAGGGACCAGGCCGATCAAGATCGCCGAATCCGTCATGGTGCTGACAAACAGAGGCAGTATGGTGATAAAGGATGCAAACCCCAGTGCAAAACCAAAAAATGCACCATCCAGCAGATTAGCAATCCAGTTATGTTTTAAATCGCGTTGAATTTCGGACAATTTTTTCTTTCATTTTCTTTAGAGCGATCAGTTCAAAAAAGGAAACCCTGTTTATCGATTCTTTTTCTGTTCCAATCGTTCCAAGCGGTGTTCCAAATCTGCCAGCCAACGTTCTGTTTCATAGGGAGGCAGGCTTCGCTGCTGTACCAGATCCAGGGCAGCCATGGTCCATTGAATTGCTGCCTGGTAATCACGCTGGCGGTGCTCATAGAATATGGCAAGATCCACATGTGACTGCAGATGCTGGTATTGGGCAGCGGTTCTCCACAAGCGAACCGCCTCGTCCAACTCATCCTGGTGTTTGTGGATCTGCGAGAGGCGGTAAATTGCATCCAACAGAACAGGCCTGGGCAGCTCGTGTTCCAGCCCGTGAACATATAATTGGGTGGCAGTCGTGATATCGCCAAGATCCTCAAATAACCTGGCCAGGCCAATGATATCTGCACCATGCTCCACCTTCCCTGATAAGGGATCATCTAATAAATCAGCCAGGTAATACATCAAGGCAGATAGTGACACCACATCCATCAAATTATGATAAAAAACTCCCTTCAGGGGCAACGGATCGCCGTCGCGTAAGTACTGAAAAAACAAGGCCGGCACCATCCAACCGGGAACATCCTCCTCCGAACGGACCGCCCCCAGGATTTGATATTCCAGATTGCCCAATGTTCGGCTGGGCAGGCGATCACGCCAGATGCGCCGGGACAGGTGGAGCAGATCAAGGTGGATGAAATCTGCAAATGGATCCTTCCAACCATGAGTTATATATCGGGTTCGGAGCAGCGGGAGGTCAAAAGACTTGCCATTGAAAGAAACAACTGCCTGACACGGGGCAATGAACTGCTCCAACGCAGCCAGCTGGGCTGGTTCTTCTACAGGATCGCGCATGAAAAACTGTCCCAGGTGAAATACCTGCTGGTGCGTGGACGGGTTGATATCAAAACGCCCGACTCCGATTAAAAAAGCATAGGTCCCGGCGCCTCCGGACAGCCCGGTTGTCTCGGTATCAATAAAAGCAAACTGCTGTGGGGACAGGTGGGCTACCTGTGCAGCCCCAACCCACCGAGCAAGACCCATCAAGGGGGCCTGCGACAGGAGGCGGTATCTCCCCTGCAGGTGATCCGCCGGGAAATCGCTCTCTACCACATAGGTCATCCCTTGAGGGGTATCAAACTCCCTGCCTCCCAGGGCCTGGTCCAGCTTAGGAAAACTGCGCCTGCGGGGGAGCTTAAGATCCTTAGCCCCCTGGTGCACCCCCATGGCACGCAGCTTCTCAGATAACCGGTCGGAATCAAGCAAACTCACAAACGGATATTCTACTTCATTCACTGCTCCTGGCAACAAGAGCTTTTAAAATTGCCAGCGTCTCCTCCTTCCCCCCCACCCCGGACTCTCCGCCCGGGCCGGTGCAGGATGGGCAGCCATCGGTGCAGGCGCAAGCAGAGACGAGCTCCAGGCAGCGCCTGACCAGGTCATCGTGGACTTCGAACAACCGCTCGCACAACCCAATGCCCCCTGGCGCCTGGTCATACAGGATGACAGCCGGCTTTCCTTCGGATAGGGGCGACTGTGGATCGGCATGGACGCCCAGGTCGCTGCGGTCGCACATCAGGAATAACGGGGCCAGGTGCGTAAAGACATAAGCCAGGCCGCCCAGGCCACTGCGGATGCGCACCACCGACTCAGCGCGGTGGTGACAGTTTGGACACAAGGTGATCAGGTTGGCGAGCTGGTTTGCCTCTATAAATGATGAGAATCTGCGGAAAGGAACCATATGGTGAACGTCATGGGAGCGGCCTTCCTCCGGTATCCCACAGTTCCGGCAGCGATATCCATCTCGCTGGCGGGCAGCCTTCTTTTGAGCATTCCAATTCGGACCATAATCATTGGGGTCATTTCGCCACAAACCCTGCTGGCGGAGTATCTCCACCG
>CAIQIV010000194.1 GCA_903871905.1 uncultured Chloroflexota bacterium
CTGATGGGCCTGATCGATACCGATGTGCACCTGTTTGGAGTCGAGAAAAAAGATTTCGAAGTCTATTTGCTGGGCTCTGACCGCCAGGGGCGCGACCTGTTAAGCCGCATCCTGCTGGGCAGCCAGATGTCGCTGACAATCGGCCTGGTCGGGGTGATCTTAAGCCTGATCATCGGTTCGGTGATGGGCACGGTCTCGGGCTATTACAGCGGCGCCATTGATAACGTTATCCAACGTGTGATCGAAGTCATCCGCTCATTCCCCTCGATCCCGCTGTGGATGGCGCTTTCTGCCGCCTTGCCCCAAAACTGGGAGCCCCAGCAGGTCTATTTTGCCATCACCATCATTCTGTCCTTCATCGGTTGGACCTGGCTGGCCCGCCAGCTGCGCGGCAAGGTGCTTTCGCTGCGCGAGGAAGAATTTGTCAATGCCGCGCTGCTCTCCGGCGCCAGTGACACTTGGGTGATCTTCCGCCACCTCATCCCGGCGGTCTTTGGCCATATCATCGTGATCACCACCCTGGCCATGCCGAGCATGATCCTGGCGGAATCGACCCTTTCCTTCCTCAACCTGGGCCTGCGCCCGCCCTTGATCAGCTGGGGCGTGCTGCTGAGCGAGGCTCAGAATCTCGAAACTATCCGCCACTTCCCGTGGCTGCTCTTCCCAGCCGTCGCAATTGCCATCACCGTGCTGGCCTTCAACTTCTTCGGCGACGGCCTGCGCGATGCGGCCGACCCGTACTCCATGTAGGCGGTGTCCAATGACTTCCGATAAAAAATCACTGCTTGAAATCAAGGACCTCAAGACCTACTTTTCGACCGCCGACGGGCAGGTGCGCGCGGTGGATGGGGTTTCGGTGAGCATCGCCCCGCGCGAAACGCTGGGCCTGGTGGGCGAAAGCGGCTGCGGCAAGAGCGTGACGGCCTTTTCCATCCTGCGCCTGCTGCCGCTCAAGTACGCGCGCATCGTCCAGGGCGAAATTAACTTTACGCGGCGCAGCGGCGAGCTGGTCAACCTGGCGCAGGTCGACCCGCGCGGCGACCTGATCCGCTCGATCCGCGGCAACGAAATCGCCATGATCTTCCAGGAACCCATGACCTCGCTCTCCCCGGTGCACACCGTGGGCAGCCAGATCGCCGAGGCGGTGGAACTGCACCAGCAGGTGGGCAAGGCTGAGGCCATGGCGCGCACTATTGAGATGCTCAAGGCGGTCGGCATCGCCAACCCCGAGCAGCGCGTGCTGGAATACCCGCACCAGTTCTCAGGCGGCATGCGCCAGCGCGCCATGATCGCCATGGCGCTCTCCTGCAACCCCAGCCTGCTGGTAGCCGATGAGCCCACCACCGCGTTGGATGTGACCATCCAGGCCCAGATCCTGGAGCTGATGAAATCGCTGCAGGACCAGTTCCAGATGTCTATTTTGCTGATCACGCACAACCTGGGGGTGGTGGCCGAGATGGCCGACCGGGTGGCAGTCATGTACATGGGCAAAATCGTCGAGCTGGCCCCCTCCCGGCGCATCTTCCACAACCCGCTGCACCCTTACACCCTGGGCCTGCTCAACTCGGTGCCCAAGATGGGCAAGCAGATCAAGGCGCGTCTTTCGCCCATCGCCGGCAGCGTGCCCGATCCCTTCTCCATCCCCAAGGGCTGCGCTTTCTTCCCGCGCTGTTCGGCCGCAAAGAAGAGCGCCTGCTCCGGCCCCGAAGACGTCCCGCTGACTGAAGTTGAGCCCGGCCACTGGGTGCGCTGCACCCTGTTCCAATAAACCCGCCAGCACTGAAAAGGTTACCGATCCATGGAAAATACCAATCCCGTCTTGCTCGAGGTGAAAAACCTCAAAAAATATTTTCCGATGCAGCGCGGCGTGTTTAAACGCGTGGTGGGGCATGTGCGCTCCGTCGACGGCATCAGCTTCTTCATCCGCCAGGGCGAAACCCTGGGGCTGGTGGGCGAAAGCGGCTGCGGCAAAACCACCACCGGCCGCCTGATCCTGCGCGCCATGGAACCCACCGCCGGCGAGGTGTTTTACCGTTACCAGGACCAGATGGTCGAGCTGACCAAGGTCAAGCGCCCCCAGATGAAGCCCTACCGCCGCGAAATGCAGATCATCTTCCAAGACCCCTATTCCTCGCTCAACCCGCGCATGACCGTGCTGGACCTGATCGCCGAGCCGCTCAAAATCCACGGCGTCTCCAGCGGCGACGAGCTCAAAACCCGCGTGCGCGAGCTGCTGGAACTGGTGGGCATGCGCGTGCAGCACATGAACCGCTACCCCTACGCTTTTTCCGGCGGCCAGCGCCAGCGCATCGGCATCGCCCGCGCCCTGGCGCTTAACCCAAAGTTCATCGTGTGCGATGAGCCAGTCAGCGCGCTGGATGTCTCCATCCAGGCCCAGGTGGTCAACCTGCTGCGCGACCTGCAGAAGAACTTTAGCCTGACCTACCTGTTCATCTCGCATGACCTTTCGGTGGTCGAGCACATCAGCGACCGGGTGGCCGTGATGTACCTGGGCTCGATCGTCGAGCTGGCCCCCTCTGAAGCGCTCTACGCCGGCCCGCGCCACCCTTACACCGAGGCGCTGCTTTCGGCCGTTCCTAGCGTCAACCCAGACCTGGGTATGAAGCGCATCCTGCTGCCCGGCGACGTGCCCAGCCCCAGCAACCCTCCCAGCGGCTGCAAGTTCCACCCGCGCTGCCGCTATGCCAGGGATATTTGCACAGCCCAGTTCCCCGAGTGGCGCGAAGTCAGCCCGGACCACTGGGTGGCCTGCCACTTATCCGATGAGCTGCAGCTGGCCGGCATGGCATCTTAAACAATACTGTATTCGAATAACGCTATGCGTTATTCGAATACAGTATATATCCTTTATTGGAGAAACCTTATGAAATTGATTGCC
>CAIQIV010000195.1 GCA_903871905.1 uncultured Chloroflexota bacterium
GAATCTTTCTAATTGGTCGACAAAAGCCAGCCTCACCCCTTCCTCCTGGGCGAATCGGGAGGAGACTCGTGTCAGCCATGATTCCTTGATTTTCTCTAAGATTCTTACTAAGGAATGTGAATTAATCAAAGATGAGTTGGTTGTATCCATATGCAGTGTGTCATGGTTTTTGAAGGATCCAATTTATCAGAGTATCTCCAACTGCTTTGAGGCTGTCGCCAGATACTTTATCAGCTGTATCTTCGGTCGTGTGCCAGTATGGATAATCAAAGTCGATGATGTCCACAGCGGGTATGCCAGCATTCAAAAATGGGATGTGATCATCCAGGATATTATACTTTTGCATGGGCAAGAAATATTTTGAATATCCACTGCGAGCTGCTTGATTCCATATCTCCTGGGTTAACCCCGGGTCTGAGTTTGATTCCTGGTAGATGTTGAGATCGGCATCCCCGATCATATCAATAATCACTGCAGCTTCAGGACGGACATTCAATGCTTGAAGCTTTTGCACGAATGCCTGTGAGCCCAGGATCCAATCCCAACCGGGGATATTTCCATTGTCTTCAGTATCAAAAAATACCAGGTAGATCTGCCGTTCTTGCTGCATTTGATGAGCAACCTGGGGAATAACCCTGGCCATTTCCAGCAGAACCGCTACCCCCGATGCCCCATCGTTGGCGCCTGGGACAGGAAATGTCCGCCGCGCAGGATCGGGATCTTTATCTGCGATAAAGCGCGAATCGTAGTGTGCCCCGATGATGATGATGGGGCCGGTTTTCCCCCATCTGCCGATGATGTTTGCAATGGGCTGAGGATATTGTGTTTCCTGCACGCTTGTCTCCCACCCCGCCGCTTCGAGGTTTTTGACAATCCACTGCCTGGTTTGCTCGTGCGCAGGGCTGCCAACGGTGCGGGGGCCCAGGTTTGTTTGGAAGTTGACGTCTTGTAGTGCTTTGAGTTTGTTGAATTTAGTTTGTGGTGTTATGTTATATTGGCTATACGCATTATACGATAAATTTATTATCCATCCCAACCCCGCTAACACCAACCCGCCCACAACAACCCCCATCACCCATAGATTGAACTTCGTTTTGTCCATCTATAATATAATTCCTTTTTGATAGTCTTCCAATACCCGCAGCGCCCTCTCGGCATATTTCTTCCCGCGCTCTCTCTTTCCATATACGCGCTCACCATCCAATTTCGGCAGGATACCCATGTTGGCCTTCATCGGCTGGAAATCTTTGCGATTGGCGCTCGTAATATAGTGGCATAGGGCACCCAACATCGTTTCTCGTGGAAGTATTAATGGGTCCAACCCAAGACGCAGCCGGGAGGCATTGATGCCCGCCAGCAAGCCGGTCGCTATGTTACCAAGATACCCCTCCACTCCCGTAATTTGCCCGGCAAACAGTAAATCCATGCGCTTTTTTGCCTGCAGGGTAACTTCCAGATGCTCTGGAGAATAAATATATGTATTCCGGTGCATTTGCCCATACCGAATAAACTCAGCATTCTGTAGGCCTGGGATCATCCTGAACACCTTTTTCTGCTCCGCGTAGGTCAGGTTCGTTTGAAATCCCACCAGGTTATATAACGTGGCTGCCAGATTGTCCTGCCGGAGCTGTACAACTGCATAAGCCTTCGAGCCGGTGTGTGGATTTCGCAATCCCACCGGCCTCATCGGGCCAAATGCCAGGGCGGTTTTCCCACGGCGCGCCATGATTTCAATGGGAAGGCACCCCTCAAAAAATTCTTGCGGTCCTGCGGTTACCCCTTCATCCAGATCTGCTTCAAATTCCTTCAAGCCAATCCGCTCAGCGGCAATCAGCGCCTCCACAAACTGCTCGTATTCCGCCTGGTTCATTGGGCAGTTGATATAATCTCCCTCCGGTTGATCTCCCTTCCCGTATCGTGATCCACGGTAAGCAATGGAAAAGTCAATGCTTTCCAGTTCAACAATCGGTGCCACGGCATCATAAAAGAATAGGTGCTCTTCGCCCAGGTATTGTTTTAGCGCGGCAGAGAGAGACACCGATGTCAATGGACCTGAAGCAATAATGCATAGCCCATCCGGAATCTGCTGGACCTCTTCTCTTCTCACCACGATCCGCGGGTGAGACTCAATACTTTTTGTCACCTCCTGGGCAAAACCATTCCGATCAACTGCCAGCGCATTTCCTGCAGAAACAGCCGTTGACTCAGCGCATGCCAGGAGCAACGAACCCATCCGGCGCAGTTCCTCCTTCAATAATCCTGAAGCGCGATCGACCGTTTTTGCCCCCATCGAGTTCGAGCATACCAGTTCAGCCAGAAGGCCACCTATATGTGCGCCCGTCATGCGCTCCGGACGCATTTCATACAGCACAACGTTTAGGCCTCGCTGTGCTGCCTGCCATGCGGCCTCGCTTCCTGCCAGCCCACCTCCAACAACAATCAAATCCACTCGAATGTCGTTCCCTTTCTGCGTATCCCGGTTGTTTTGTTTCACATTCCCGACAGGGTTCTGCCAGGCATTATAAACGGTTTAACAGGCAAAGAATAGTGAGCGAATTATCATTTTTTTTCTCCTTTCAGGTAGTATAATTTATTGGACTGAAACTGGATCGATTCCAGCACCAGTCTCGACTATTCTTGCTGCTGGAGGTTGGCTTATGTCACTCGGACCTACTGAGCTGATCATCATTCTGGTGATCATTGTTGTATTGTTTGGTGTTGGTCGCATTGGTAAGATCGCAGGAGAAATGGGCAGCGGTATCCGGGCCTTCAAAGATGGATTGCAGGGCCCCGAAGAAAAGAAAGCTGCCAAGGACGAAGCCAAGCCAGAAACAAAATCGGATGATCCGGCCTGATATAACAGATTCAGCACCCGGGAAAAGCGCGTTGGCTTCCAGACAGTATTCCTGAAGACGGATTTGCCTTTTATCTACATCTGCATTGCCGTCTCCATCAACAGGAGACGGTTTTTATATACCCTTACTACTTTATGCGATTATTATGGTATGATTTAGTCCAATTGTCATGCACGAGTTAGCGGTTACCGAATCCATTCTACAGATAGCACTGCGCCATCTTCCCAAGGAAGAAAAACTGAGAATTGCTAATGTCTACCTTGTGATCGGGCAGCTCTCCTCTATTGTCGATGATTCAGTGCAATTTTATTGGGACATTCTCACCAGGGACACACTGGCATCAAATTCTATTCTTCACTTCAAAAGAATCCCTGCTGAGTTTCTATGCCTGAATTGTAACACCCGCTACCACCCTGAAAAAGAATTTCTCGAATGTCCCACCTGTAGTGCTTCCGAGGTCAAAATTATCGCTGGTGAAGAGTTCTATATTGAAGCAATCGATGTGGAGGAATTCACTTTTTCTCAGGATTCCATGAAATGAAAACAATACCCGTCATCGAAAATATCCTCAGTGCGAATGACCGTTTGGCTTTGGCGAACCGGAATCTCTTGGACACGCACGGTGTCTTCTCAATCAACTTGATGGCCTCGCCAGGTGCCGGAAAAACATCATTAGTAGAAAATACCGTTCGCGAACTGGCAAAGGATTTCAGAGTGGCGGTCATTGATGGAGATATTGCCACCAGCATCGATGCCGATCGCGCCGCCGCCGCCGGAGCCCAGGCGCTCCAGATAAATACCGGTGGGGATTGTCATCTTGATGCAGTCATGCTGGTGGATGCGCTTCAGAAAATTGACCTTTCAAAAGTTGATTTATTAATTGTAGAAAATGTTGGCAACCTGGTCTGCCCAGCAAACTTTAAACTGGGCACCCACAAGAATATTCTGGTTGCCTCCATCCCTGAAGGTGACGATAAGCCATACAAATACCCTGGAATTTACCGCGGGGTGGATGCATTGGTGGTTAACAAAATCGACTTGCTCCCTTACGTTCCCTTCCGCATGGACTATTTCACCCGCGGAGTTGAGATCCTGAATCCGGAGCTGCTCAGCTTTCCCATGTCGTGTAAAACCCAGGAGGGAATGATTCCCTGGTACAACTGGATCAGAGAGAACATTCGTTTAGCACGCCCAGCGGTTTAGCCCGTCTGCATTCTGCCATGATGGATCCTGCTTCCAGTGTTCGCATCCACATCACCGGGATAATCCAGGGTGTTGGCTTCCGGCCGTTTATTTACACCCTGGCGATGCAGCACCAGGTCCTGGGATGGGTGAAGAATACTTCTGCTGGCGTGGATATTGTGGCCGAAGGCCAGTCTGCTGCCCTGGAAAGTTTTATCCAGGATATTTCTCAAAAAAAGCCCCCCCTGGCTCGCATCGATTCAATCCGGGTCAGCCATCAGCCTGTTACTGGCTACTTAGAATTTTCTATCATCCAATCCGAGCCAATTCCAAACGCATTCCAACCTATTTCCCCGGATGTATCAATTTGCCCAGACTGTCTGAGCGAAATGCAGGATACACGCAACCGACGTTACAGCTACCCTTTCATCAACTGCACAAACTGCGGCCCCCGTTTTACCATTATTCAGGATATCCCCTATGACCGGCCAAACACCACCATGTCCGTCTTTCCCTTATGCCCGGAGTGCGCCAGGGAGTATTCTGAACCGCTGGATCGCCGTTTTCATGCCCAACCTGTTGCCTGTCATGTTTGTGGACCGCACATATGGGTTGAAGATAAAGAAGGGGTACGCATGGAAACCCCTGATCCCATCCAACAGGCTCGGGAACTGCTTCTCCAGGGAAAAATCCTGGCGATCAAAGGCCTGGGAGGTTTTCATCTTGCCTGCGACGGGACGAATGAAACCGCTGTTGCGGAGCTACGCCGGCGCAAATTAAGGATCGATAAGCCATTTGCATTGATGGCTCCAGATGTTGAAACGATTAGAAAGTACTGCATGGTCTCACCAGGGGAAGTAAGCGCATTGGACTCCATTGCTCATCCGATCATATTGCTGGAAAAAGCGCCTGGAGCCAGCGTTGCCAGCCAGGTCGCTCCTGGCCAAAACGCTTTAGGGATGATGCTTCCTTATACCCCGCTCCATCATCTGCTCTTCTCCCAAAATGGTCGTGGAGACGGGGAGTACCCCTGTCTTCTGGTGATGACCAGCGGAAATCTGAGCGAAGAACCAATTGCAACCGATAACGACGAAGCTCGCCAACGTCTGGCCAGCCTGGCAGATTATTTTCTCATGCATAACCGGCCTATCCATATGCGTTGTGATGATTCGGTCGCCCGCATCCAGCAGGTCAATGGCAAGGAGTTCTTTTCCCCTATCCGCAGGTCACGCGGGTATGTTCCCACTCCCATCAACCTCGGATGGGAATCCCCAGCGGTTCTTGCTACTGGGGGAGAACTGAAGAATACTTTTTGCCTGCTGCGCGACCAATATGCCTTCGTCAGCCACCATATCGGCGATCTTGAAAACTACGAAACCCTCAAATCCTTTGAAGATGGCATTGCCCATTTTGAGCGGCTGTTCCGCATTCAGCCCCAAATCATCGCCCATGATTTGCATCCCAATTACCTGGCCTCTCGTTATGCAGTAAACCGAGGTGACCAGCATGATTTGCCCCTTTACGCTGTCCAGCACCATCATGCTCACATCGGATCATGTATGGCCGAGAATCACTTGGATGGCAGCCAGCCGGTGATTGGAGTGGCTTTTGATGGAACCGGGTATGGCATCGATGGCGCCATTTGGGGAGGTGAACTCCTTCTGGCGGATTACACATCCTTTCATAGAGTGAGCCACCTGGAGTATTTCCCCCTGCCGGGTGGAGATGCCTCCACCCGCCGTCCAGCACGGGCCGCGTTGGCATATCTTTGGTTCGCCGGCATTGAATGGGCCAACGACCTTCCCTGCGTATCGCATTTTACTCCCCAGGATCTTACCATCCTTGAGGGGCAGCTGGCCCATAAGTTGAATACCCCCCTGACCTCCAGCATGGGCCGGTTATTTGATATCATCTCTTCGCTCGTAGGGATCCGCCAAGCAGTCAATTACGAAGCCCAGGCGGCAATTGAGCTGGAGGCAATAGCTGACCCAACCGAGATTGGCTCCTACTCCTATGAGCTTGGGGATACGACCTTTTCTGTCCAGTCACTGGTTCGAGAAGTCTTGTTCGATCTCCGTGCTGGCATTTCCCCGTCTATCATCTCTGCCCGTTTCCACAACAGCCTGGCAAACCTCGTGTTGGAACTCAGCCTGCGAGAAAGGGCCAGGTCGTCCAGCAGCCAGGTAATATTGAGTGGCGGTGTGTGGCAGAATAGGGCTCTGTTTACCAGGACAACCCACCTGTTAACCAGGAATGGTTTCGATGTGTTCTTTCACCAGCAGGTGCCAACCAATGATGGCGGCCTCTCCCTCGGCCAGGCTGTCATCGCCTCTTATTGTTTTTCCAAGAACCTGAAGGAGGTCCTATGTGCCTAGGCGTTCCAGGCAAGATTGTTGAAATTTATGAAGCGGGTGGATTACAAATGGGAAAGGTTGACTTTGGCGGCGTCACCCGGGAAGCCTGCCTTGCTTATGTTCCCGAAGCCCAGGTGGGGGATTATACGATTATTCATGTTGGCTTTGCCTTAAATATCATCAGTGAAGATGATGCAAAGGAGACCTTGGAGCTGCTTCGCCAGATCACCGATGTGGATGCTGAACTGAACCCTGAACTCTTGTCATGAAACACCTGACTGAGTATCGCGATGCGCACCTGGTAAAAGGTGTGGTCGAGGAAATCCACCGCAAAGCGCGCCATCCCTGGGTTATCATGGAGATCTGTGGCGGTCAGACACATTCCATTATGCGGAATGGACTGGACCAACTCCTTCCCCCCCAGGTCGAGCTGGTACACGGCCCGGGCTGCCCGGTTTGTGTGACATCGCTCGAATTGATCGATAAGGCCCTGGCCATTGCATCCCAACCCAATGTGATCTTTACCTCGTATGGAGATATGCTGAGAGTACCTGGGACCGGACGAGACTTGTTTTCTGTGCGCGCCTCCGGGGGGGATGTGCGTGTTGTATTCTCCCCATTGGACGCCCTGGCAATCGCCCAGCAGAACCCGGCTAAACAGGTGGTCTTTTTTGCCATCGGTTTTGAGACGACTGCCCCGGCGAATGCCATGAGTGTTTTGCAGGCTAAAAACCTGGGCATCGAGAATTTCAGCGTCCTGGTCTCTCACGTCCGTGTTCCACCCGCAATGCGCGCCGTGTTAAGTTCGCCGGAAAATCGCGTCCAGGGTTTCCTGGCTGCCGGTCACGTGTGTGCTGTAATGGGATATTGGGAGTATCCTCCAATTTCCCAGGAATATCAGGTCCCAATTGTAGTAACCGGTTTCGAGCCCCTCGACCTGCTTCAGGGAATCCTGTATACCGTGAGCCAGCTTGAGGATGGGAAGGCTGAAGTACAGAATGCCTATCCACGCGCCGTCACCCAGCCGGGCAACCAACCAGCTCAAGCGGTGATCAACCAGGTCTTCTGCGAATGCGACCGGAAATGGCGCGGGATCGGTGTCATTCCAGCCTCTGGCTGGTGCCTGCGTCCTGAGTTTTCCAGATATGATGCCGAAACCCGCTTCTCAGTGGGTGCCATTCAGCCGGAAGAATCGCCTTACTGCATCGCCGGAAAAATTCTCCAGGGCATAAAAAGGCCTTTCGAGTGTCCAGCCTTTGGAACATTGTGCACCCCCGAAAACCCCTTAGGCGCAACCATGGTTTCATCAGAAGGCGCCTGTTCTGCATATTATCGATACTCATCTCGATAGAAAGAAAAGACCTTCATGGATGCACCGATCAATTTACAAGGTCCGGTTTGCCCGGTGCCCCTCCCCCACCAGGAAATGGTTGTCATGGGTCATGGCAGCGGAGGGAGGATGTCACACGACCTGATCAAGAAGATATTTTTGCCCCGCTTCGCCAATACAGCCTTGAGCGTGGGGGATGACGCGGGTGTCATTTCCCTGCCGGGGGGGGAGCGCCTGGCGGTCAGCACCGATTCCCACGTGGTTTGGCCATTATTTTTCCCGGGCGGCGATATTGGCAGGCTTGCGGTCTGCGGCACTGTCAATGATGTGGCGGTGATGGGTGCCCGTCCCTTGTACCTGACAGCTGGGTTCATTCTCGAAGAAGGACTGGATTTCTCAATTCTGAAATCCATCGTGGAATCGATGCAAAAGGCTGCCATGGAAGCAGGTGTCGAGATCATCAGCGGAGACACAAAGGTTGTGCAAAAAGGCAAGGCGGACGGGATATATATCAACACTGCTGGCGTAGGTCTCATACCGGGCGATGTGGACATCAGCGGAAGGAATGCAAAATCCGGCGATCGGGTCATCCTTTCCGGTCCTATTGGCGATCACGGTATTGCCGTATTGGTGGCGCGCGGTGAGCTGGGATTTTTCTCGGACATCACCAGTGATGTCGCTCCACTCAACCACATGGTCTCATCCATCCTGGAGCGAACCAGGAACGTTCATGTGTTCCGCGATCCGACGCGGGGCGGGTTGGCGACAACGCTGAACGAGATCGCCCAACAATCCCAGGTTGGGATTGTAATCCACGAACCAACAATCCCGGTGAACCCTTCCACTGCTGCTGCCTGCGAGATTCTGGGGTTTGACCCACTATATGTTGCCAACGAAGGCAAGCTAATCTGCATCGTCGCCCCCCAGGATGCAAAGACCGTCCTGGACGTGATGCACGAGTCGCCTTACGGAGAACAGGCTGTGGTGATTGGCGAGGTTGTTGAGAATCCCAAAAACCGAGTCCTGGAGAAAACCTCCTTCGGCAGCACCCGCGTGGTTGATGTGCTGGCAGGGGAAATGCTCCCCCGTATCTGCTAGTCTTAAAACTTACTTGATCAATAAGGGCAGAAAGTTACGCGCGGTTACACCAATATAGGCGAAGTTGACCACCACCAGGTTCTGTTCACAGGTTCCCTGGACAGTAAAGGGATAAGAGGCTGATAGAGGCTTACCTGTTCCATCCAGGAGTTGGATTCTCAAGGCTCCATCACTGGAAGCCAGCTGATCAGCCAGCGTAATTTCGTATCCCCCGGGTCCTGTGCTCTTCCCAGCGCCAGTGATGGCGATGCGCACAAATTCCGCTGTTCCCGACATTTTTCCCCAAGCCTCAACAATCAGGTTTTCAATCGGTTTTCCATCCTGGCCAAACACCTGTCCGGTGACGCCCATCCAGGTGCACAACCGGTCAGAGTGCAAAAAGTTCTTCATTTCTGCTGGTGTCCCGCCCTGCAGAATAAAATGATATGCCGGCGGCGTCGGTGGAGGTTGGCTGGTTGGGGTGTTTTCAGGCTCCAGCGTCGAGGTCGCGCTGGGCTCTGGCGTCTCGCTTGGAGTGAACACATCTGTAAAGGTTGGCGTGGGTGAGAATACGGCTTCCGTTAAGGTTGGGGTAGGGGAGAATGGATCTTCCGTAAAAGTTGGAGAAGGCGTCGGGGATTCAACCACCTCTGTGGCAGTTGGGCTGGGCGAAGGTGTACGCAGGTCAACTGTGTTGGTTAGCGTGGGAGCCAGGAGGGCGCTCCGCCTGGCATCTCCCCTGGCTCGCAGGCTGGTCCAACCAATCGACACTACGAGGCAAACAGCCAGAAAAGTCCCAAAAAATAATCGGGAAATTTCTGCATTCCTGGTTTTCATCCTTCTTTTCTCACGCGCTCAGTTCTCGCCCTTGGCTTCCCAAAGGGTAATGGTGCCCATCCTGGTTGCCGCTTCTGCTCCAGCCCGGTTTCCCATATCACATGCCGTTGCAAGATCGATGCCTTTCACCAGGCCTGCCAGGACACCCGCAGCAAATGCGTCACCCGCCCCAGTCGTATCAACCACATCAACTGCATAGCCAGGCATAAAGCCGCTCTGACCTCCATTATCATACCAGCAGCCGTCGGCGCCTAATTTAACCAGGACGCAACCTGCCCCTCGGCCGCGCAAATTCTTGGAGATGGCCTGGGGCTCATATTCCCCAGACAACTTCCGGCCTTCAGCAGCATTACAGAAAAGGTAATCCACCATATCCAGGAAGTCAAGGAGCGGCTTCGGCTGATCCATGCGGTAATTTTTCACCACGTCCAATGAAGTCGCCATCCCTGATGCTTTTGCTTTGGCAAATTTCTCCCTCAACGCTAACCCGTCCAGTAATCCAGGCAGGACGAAGTAACCTGAAAGGTGAAGCCAACGCACTTGCTCTGCAGCCAATAATTCAATTTGAAAATCGTCTGCTGTTAATAATCCATTTGCCCCTGGGGTGTGGACAAACCGCGGTTGAGCCTGGCTGTCAACGAAGGCGATGCTCACCGCGGTCGGCGCTTGTTTTTCCATCATAACCCAACGGGTATCCACACCAAACTTCTTCCAATACATCTCAAGCATTTGGAACGCTGGATCATTTCCCACCCTGGCGATCAGCGCTGTATGGCACCCTTGAGCGCTCAAGCCAACCGCCACATTGGAAGCGCAGCCTCCTGGGCCAACCGCTACTTCCTCAAAGATGAGCGATTCATGCCGTGGTACATCATCTACCGGACGGCATATGATATCCAATGTGGCGTTTCCGAAGATTGCAAAATCCATGGCTAGAATTCATCCTCGTCTAGCCACAGCTCATCATCCTCATCATCAGCATCCAACTCGTCCCAATCTTCCAATTCTTCTTCTTCTTCATCTTCCCACTCATCTTCCTGGGCAACATCGTCAGCGCGGGAAAAAGTCATGCATCCCACGTCTGGATCGATTTCCACCGCAGCGGCACCGCAATAACCGTCATCTAGAAACACACATTCGATATAGTGGCAGCGAATTCTTGGCATCGGTTCCTCCTGTCTCTAATCTGGCATCTAGGATTACTTTCCTAAGATCAACCCAACTCAATACTTCAATAATTCCTTAACTTCCCAATTCCCCCAAAAGCCAGGCATCCACCTCGCTCCCGGCTGGCAAGAATGTCACTCCAGCAGGGATCACGATCAAAGCATTTGCTTCCGCCAATGCCCGTAAATTCCCTGAGCCCTGGTGTCCGGCCAGCCTTGCTGAATATCCGGCAGGCTCCTGCCTGATGATTGCCCGTAAATAACTCTCTCGCCCATCTGAACCGATCGGCTCAGTGACCACGACCTTCCTGATCTCCCGGTGCCACTCATCCCAGCCAGCCATCCGGCTGAGTGCCGGGCGAATGAAAACTTCAAAACCGACAAAGGCGCTGACCGGGTTTCCCGGCAGACCGAACAGGCGGACGCCGCGGTAACTTCCAAAGGCAACGGGTTTCCCGGGCCGCATATTCACCCGCCAGAAATCCAATTCCCCTTCACTCTCAATAACTTTTCGCACATAATCAAAAGCACCAACACTCACCCCGGCAGATGAAATTATCACATCTGCCTCTAACTCAACCGCTCGATCAAGCGTATGTTTCACCGCCTCCGGTTTATCTTCAACAATTCCCAGGTTGATTGGTGTTCCTCCAGCCATCTCCACCAAAGCTGACAGGACATAAGAGTTCGAGTCGTGGATCTTACCCGGTGTCAGGCGCATCTCGACTGGCAGCAGCTCATCTCCCGTAGAGAAAACTGCTGCGCGAGGTTTTTTGATCACAGGCGCTTCTGCCTCTCCCAGCATACTCAAAACCCCCACATCCTGGGGTTTCAGCTTTTTCCCTTTTTTCAAGACCACTTCACCGGCATGCAGGTCCTGGCCTTTTAGGCGAAGATAATCTCCACTCTTCACCCCCTGCAATACCTCAACTTCTTCCGGAGCTTTCATTCCAGGATCCCGGTAGTGGTGGTTCGTGTTTTCTACCGGTACCACTGCATCGGCGCCTTCCGGAAGCAGCGCACCGGTCATAATCCGGGCAGCTTCCCCCCGGTGGACCTTGAGATTATCAGCCCTGCCAGCCGGAATATCTCCAACCACCTTGAGCCTGGCCGGTCTCTCGGGAGAGCAATCTGCAAGGTCGGCCGCGTGCACAGCAAAACCATCCATGCTCGAACTGGTAAAAGGGGGAAAATCAAACCCTGCGCGCACATCACTTCCAAGGATGCGAGAAAGGGTTGAGCTCAATCCAACGATTTCCGACCCTAAAGGAGCAAACTTCGATAATAAATGTTGCTGTGCTTCAATTACACTGAGCAACTTTGTCAAATCGTACCTTCCAATTTGAGGATGATCTTCAGGTCCGTTACGGGGCGGAATTATACCAGAGAAAAATCAGTTTCAAGAGGAAAATCAGGGATTATCCCGGCTTAACTCGCTGGGCTTCCATGACATTTGGTAGATTCTCCAACCGGTCTAATACCCGGCTGAGTTGCAGCGTATCTTTGACCTCCAGAACCAGGTCAAAGATAGCCAGATTATGGTTGACATCCACCTTAACCTTGGGCATATTGA
>CAIQIV010000196.1 GCA_903871905.1 uncultured Chloroflexota bacterium
TCAGATGTGCGCCTGCTGCAAACCCTGGCGAACAGCATGAGCGTGGCCCTGGAAAACGCGCGCCTGTTCAACGAAACCCAGCGCCTGCTGGCCGAAACCGAGCAGCGTAACGCCGAGCTGGCCATCCTCAACAGCGTGGGCGACGCCATGGCCAAGACCCTGGACGTCAAGACGGTAACGCGCATCGTCGGCGATAAAGTGCTGGACATTTTCCACGCGGACATGCTCTCAATCATGCTGTTGGATCTCGAATCCCAGTTGATTTGCTGGGAATATTGTTATGATGTGGGGGAAGGCGGTTACGTCAACAGAAATCAGCCGGTCCCGCTGGGGATGGGGCTGAGTTCCAAAGTCATCCTCTCTCGCCAGCCGCTGCTGCTCAACACCCTGGCAGAGGAGAATGCCGCCGGCGGGTATATCCCGCCCGAGTATCAGCAAGGGGAGCATGAAATTTCTAAATCCTGGTTGGGCGTGCCCATCATCCACAACGAGCAGGCGCTGGGGCTGGTGACTCTGGCCGATTACGATGAGTATGCCTACAATGCGGATGACCTGCGCCTGCTGCAAACCCTGTCGGCCAACATGGGGGTGGCCATCGCCAATGCGCGCTCCTTCCAGGCCGAGCAGGAGCGCGTGACCGAGCTGCAGTTGATCAACTCGATCCAGCAGGGGCTGGCCGCAGACCTGGACTTACAGGCGATTGTGGACCTGGTGGGCGACAAGATCCGCGAAACCTTCTCAAGCAGCGATGTCGCTATCCGCATTTACGATCCGGTCACGAACCTGCAACATTTTCCGTATATGTACGAGGGCAACCAGCGGTTTTATCTCGAGTCCGGGCCACTGTCTGAACGGGGGTTCGGCGCGCACGTCTACCGTACCAGGGAGACGCTGCTGATCAACGAGAATATGCCGCAGGCGTGGGAAACCTACGGCAGCTATAATATGCCCGGCACGCAGACCGAGAAATCGGCGCTGTATGTGCCGTTGATCGTGGGCAGCCAGGCGCGGGGCCTGGTATCGTTGGGCAACCTGGAGCGCGAAAACGCCTTCAGCCCCTCAGATGTGCGCCTGCTGCAAACCCTGGCGAACAGCATGAGCGTGGCCCTGGAAAACGCGCGCCTGTTCAACGAAACCCAGCGCCTGCTGGAGGAGACCGAGCAGCGCAACCGCGAGCTGGCTGTCATCAGCCGGGTGGGGCAGGAACTGGCCGGGCAGTTGAACTTGCAGGGCATCTACGAGGTGGTGGGCGCCGAACTGCGCCAGATTTTCGACGCCCAGGTGATCGCCATCATCACCTATGAGCGGGAAGCGGAGCTGATCCACTACCGCTACCTGGTCGAAAAGGGGGAGCGGCTGTCTGTTACCCCACGCCAGCCGACAGGCTTCACCAGGCATATCCTGCGCACCCGCCAGCCGCTGCTGATTGGCCGCGACCTGGCGGCGCGCGCGATGGAAGCAGGCTCAACGGTGGTGATTGGCGAGCAGCCCAAATCGTACCTGGGGGCGCCGCTGGTGGCTGGCGGCGAGGTGACCGGCGTGATCACCCTGCAAAACATTGACCGGGAAGAGGCTTTTAGCGAGAGCGACCTGCGCCTGCTGAGCACACTGGCCATCAACA